>DATBOO010000143.1:0-33991 GCA_036553725.1 Acidimicrobiales bacterium
CGACATGTTCGGCTACGCTACCGACCTGCGCTCCCGTACTCAGGGACGGGCGACGTACTCGATGCAATTCCACGCGTACAACGAGGTTCCTGAGTCGATCGCCAAGGAGATCATCGCCAAGGCACGCGGGGAGTGAGCGGACTGCGGTAGCCCGCAGTTCACAGATTGAAGTAGCCCGACAACGCCGTTTTCGAGCACGCAGCACGCAGGACCAGCGACAGACGAGGAAGGACGACAGGCATCCGCCTGCGTCGTGGCGGGCCCGAGGGGGTACCGTCCGAGATCAGGGAGCAGTGCCCCAGCTATGGCCAAGCAGAAATTCGAGCGCAACAAGCCCCACATCAACGTGGGCACGATGGGACACATCGACCACGGTAAGACAACGCTCACCGCGGCCATCACCAAGGTGCTCCACGACAACGACCCGACCACGAACTTCACCCCCTTCGACCAGATCGACAAGGCGCCTGAGGAGAAGCAGCGGGGAATCACCATCTCCATCGCCCACGTGGAGTACGAGACGCCGAACCGCCACTACGCCCACGTCGACATGCCCGGCCACGCCGACTACATCAAGAACATGATCACCGGTGCGGCCCAGGTGGACGGGGCCATCCTGGTGGTGTCCGCCGCCGACGGCCCGATGCCCCAGACCCGTGAGCACGTGCTCCTGGCCCGGCAGGTGGGGGTCCCCTACATCGTGGTGGCCCTCAACAAGGCCGACACCGTCGATGACGAGGAGCTCCTCGACCTGGTCGAGCTCGAGGTGCGCGAGCTCCTCAACGAGTACGAGTTCCCCGGCGACGACACCCCGATCATCAGGGTCAGCGCGCTGAAGGCCCTGGAGGGCGACCCCGAGTGGGCCGAGAAGATCACCGAGCTGATGACCGCGGTGGACACCTACATCCCCGAGCCCGAGCGGGACGTGGAGAAGCCGTTCCTCATGTCGATCGAGGACGTGATGTCCATCACCGGCCGAGGCACCGTGGTGACCGGCAAGGTCGAGCAGGGCATCGTCAAGGTGGGCGAAGAGGTGGAGATCGTCGGCCTCCGGGAGACCCAGAAGACCACGGTCACCGGCATCGAGATGTTCCGCAAGCTGCTCGACGAGGGACGGGCGGGCGACAACATCGGGGCCCTGCTGCGGGGGACCAAGAAGGAGGAGGTGGAGCGGGGCCAGGTGCTGTGCAAGCCGGGCTCCATCACCCCCCACACCAAGTTCGAGGCCACCGTGTACGTGCTGAACAAGGACGAGGGTGGGCGCCACAAGCCCTTCTTCACCAACTACCGCCCGCAGTTCTACTTCCGGACCACCGACGTGACCGGGACCATCTCCCTGCCGGAGGGCACCGAGATGGTGATGCCCGGTGACAACACCGAGATGACCGTGGAGCTGGGCAAGCCGATCGCCATGGTGGAGGGCCTGCGCTTCGCCATCCGTGAGGGCGGCCGGACGGTGGCCTCGGGCCGGGTCACCAAGATCCTCGCCTAGCCCCACCGAGCGAACAACACCCCACGAGAGGACGCCGCACCCATGGCCGCAGAGGGCCCCCGCCAGAAGATCAGGATCCGCCTCAAGGCCTACGATCACGAAATTCTCGACCAGTCGACCGAGAAGATCGTCCAGACCGTGCTGCGGACGCAGGCCAAGGTGCTGGGCCCTGTGCCGCTGCCCACCGAGAAGCACCGCTATACGGTGATCCGCTCGCCCCACAAGTACAAGGACAGCCGGGAGCACTTCGAGATGCGGGTGCACAAGCGGCTGGTCGACATCGTGGAGCACACCCCGAAGACGGTCGACTCGCTCCAGAGGCTCGATCTTCCCGCCGGCGTGGACATCGAGATAAAGATCCAGACCGTCTGATTTCCCCGCCGGGCCCCGTTGTCAGAGCCCGCGAGTTGGTATATAGTCACCGGTCGGCCCAATTCCGGGCCAACCCATGTGAGTAGGACGTGTTTGAGCGCCCGTGGCAAGTCGGCGGGGACCTCGGACCAAACCAGGCGAGCGCTCCGCTCGGGTCCATCCGAGCGGAGCGTCTGCGTGCAAACAGATGGCACCAGGCACCGGCGGCATCGCCAGGGCACGGCGCAGTCCAGTTGTAACCCCCCGAAGCCGGCCGGCACCGGGGGGAGTGAAGAGTCGAGACGGAGAAGACCCAGTGGCCACCAGGGCGATTGTGGGCGAAAAGGTCGGCATGACCCAGATCTGGGACGACGAGCACCGGGCCATCCCGGTGACGGTGGTGCGCGTGGCCCCGGTGCGTGTCGTGCAGGTCAAGACGCCCGAGCGTGAGGGCTATTCGGCCCTGCAGGTCACCTGGGGCCATCGTCGGTCCTCCGCCCTGAACCGGCCCGAGCAGGGTCACTTCGACAAGGCCGGGGTCGACCCCGGCAGCCGGCTCGTGGAGCTCCGCCTCGACGACGCCTCCGACTACGCGGTGGGCCAGGAGCTGACCGCCGACCTCCTCCAGGCGGGCGAATTGGTGGACGCCATCGCGGTGTCCAAGGGGAAGGGCTTCACCGGTGCCATGAAGCGCCACAACTTCAAGGGCCAGGGTGCGTCGCACGGCAACCACAAGAAGCACCGTTCCCCCGGTTCGATCGGTGCCTGCGCCACTCCGTCCCGGGTGTTCAAGGGCACCCGGATGGCCGGGCGGATGGGCGGCCAGCAGGTGACCACCCTCAATCTCGAGATCGTCCAAGCCGACCCCGAGAGGGAGCTCATCCTGGTGAAGGGGGCGGTGCCCGGCCCGAGGGGCGGCGTCGTGGTCCTCCGGGACGCCGTGAAGGCGCCCCTGGTCAAGGGAGGCAAGACATCATGAGCAGTGCCGCCACCGGGGTGCTCGACGGGGGGACGACCGGAACCGGGATCCGCCGGTCCCTGCGACCGGCACCGGTCGAGCGGACGGTGACCCGGCGCTCGAGCGATGGCGCCGAGCTCGGCGAGGTGGCCCTCGAGCCGTCGATCTTCGGCATCGAGCCGAATGCGGCCGTCCTCCACCAGGTGGTGACGGCCCAGCTGGCCGCGGCCCGCTCGGGCACCCAGTCGACCAAGACCCGGGCGGAGGTCCGCGGCGGCGGCGCCAAGCCCTTCCGGCAGAAGGGGACCGGCCGGGCCCGCCAGGGCTCCACCCGCTCGCCCCAGTGGGTCGGCGGCGGCGTGGCCCTCGGCCCCAAGCCCCGTTCCTATGCCCAGAAGACGCCGAAGAAGATGATCCGGCTGGCCCTGCGCTCTGCGCTCTCGGATCGGGCCTCCCAGGGCCGGGTGGCCCTGATCGACGGGTGGGAGTTCGAGGTGCCCAGCACCAAGGCCGGCCTCTTCGCCCTCGGAGCGCTCGGGCTGTCCGGCCGGGTCCTGGTGGTGCTCGGCGACGACGACGGTTACGCCGATCGCTCGTTCGGCAATCTCCCCGAGGTCCAGACCATCATGGCCGGCGAGCTGAACGCCTACGACATCCTGGTCAACGACTGGGTGCTGTTCACCGACGCCACACTGCCGGGCGGGGAGGGCCAGGCCGTCGGGGAACCCGGGGCCGCCGACACCCCGCAGGCGGCCGACCGGTCCGGTGCCCCCGAGCAAGACGCCGACGCCCAGGAAGAAGGAAGCGGGTCATGAGGGATCCCCACAACGTCCTGATCCGGCCGGTGGTGTCGGAGAAGTCCTACGCGCTCATGGACGACAACGTCTATGTCTTCGTGGTCGACCCGTCGGCCACCAAGATCGACGTGCGGCGGGCGGTCGAACAGGCCTTCAGCGTGCGGGTGGCCAGCGTCAACACCCTCAACCGGAAGGGCAAGACCAAACGCAACCGGAAGACCAACAGCCTCGGCCACCGACCCGACACCAAGCGGGCCATCGTCACCCTGCACCCGGGCGACTCGATCGACCTCTTCGAGAACTGAGGGACAGGCCATGGCCCTTCGCACACGCAAACCCACCAGCGCCGGCCGGCGGTTCCAGACGGTCTCGGACTTCGCCGAGATCACCCGGGACCGGCCCGAAAAGTCGCTGCTCGCCCCGAAGCCGTCCACCGGAGGTCGCAACAGCCACGGGCGCAAGACCTCCCGTCACCGCGGTGGCGGGCACAAGCAGCAGTACCGGATCATCGATTTCAAGCGGAACAAGGACGGCGTCCCGGCCAAGGTGGCCGCCATCGAGTACGACCCCAATCGCAACGCCCGCATCGCCCTGCTCCACTACCTCGACGGCGAGAAGCGCTACATCCTGGCTCCGGCCCAGGTCCAGGTGGGGGACCGCCTCCAGTCCGGGCACGGCGCCGAGATCCGGCCCGGCAACGCACTGCCGCTGCGGTTCATCCCGGTGGGCTCGGTGATCCACAACGTCGAACTGCGTCCCGGTGGTGGCGGGAAGATGGCCCGCGGGGCGGGGATGAGCGTGCAGCTGGTGGCCAAGGAGGGGGCCTTCGCCACCCTCCGCCTCCCCTCGACCGAGATGCGCCGGGTTCCCATCGACTGCCGGGCCACCCTGGGCATCGTGGGCAACTCCGAGGCCGAGCTGATCAAGATCGGCAAGGCCGGGCGGAACCGGTGGAAGGGCAAGCGCCCGCAGACCCGGGGTGTGGCGATGAACCCGGTCGACCACCCGCTGGGCGGGGGCGAAGGGAAGTCGTCCGGGGGCCGCCACCCGGTATCTCCGTGGGGCAAGCCCGAAGGCCGCACCCGGGCCCGCAACAAGGATTCCGACAAGATGATCGTCCGCAAGCGCCGCACCCGCGGTGCCCGGCGGTAGGAACAGAGGGAACGCCACACATGCCTCGAAGCCTCAAGAAGGGCCCGTTCGTCGACGACCACCTGCTCAAGAAGGTGGACGTCCTCAACGCGGCAGGGGACAAGAAGGTCATCAAGACCTGGTCCCGCCGCTCCACCATCATCCCGGACATGGTCGGGCACACCATCGCCGTCCACGACGGCCGCAAGCACATCCCGGTCTACGTGACCGAGTCGATGGTCGGCCACAAGCTCGGCGAGTTCGCGCCGACCCGGACCTTCAAGTTCCATGCCGGCCAAGAGCGGGCGGGGAGGCGCTGACGTGACCGGGGTGAAGACCAACGAGCGCGAGGGGACCCGGGCGGTCCTCCGTCACAGCCGGGTGTCGGCCTCCAAGGTGCGTCAGGTGCTCGACCTGATCCGGGGCCAGGATGTCGACCGGGCCGCCGAGATCCTGTCACTGGGCGATCGCGAGGCCGCCGCCACGGTGGGCAAGGTGCTGGCGTCGGCCGTGGCCAACGCCGTGCACAACGACGGGCTCGACTCCGAGGAGCTCTACGTGTCGGCGTGCTACGCCGACGAGGGCAGCACCCTCAAGCGCTGGCGTCCCCGGGCCCGGGGCCGGGCCACGCGGATCCGCAAGCGGACGTCCCACATCACCGTCATCGTCAGTCGTCTGCCCGATGACCGGATCGCCCGTCGCCGGGCCAAGCAGGCCGTCCGCGGGTCCCAGCGCTCCCGCCGGGTGGCGGGATCCCGCCGTCGCCAGCAGGCGGAGGTGGCCGAGTCGGCGTCGGTCGGTGAGGAGCGGGACACCGGGTCCGAGGCCTGGTCCGAGGACGCCGTCCACGCCGACGACGTGGTGACCGAGACCGAGGCCGGCCCTCTGGAGGAGTCGGACTTCGACGACGACGCGGCAAGCGATGACGTCGATGCCGCAGTCGATGCCGCCGACGACGTGGCCGGCGGCAAGGACGATGCCGGCGGCGATGTCGGCGACGACGAGGACGGGACCGGGGAGACCGACGAAGTCGGGACCGAAGACGAAGCAGACGGCGGATCCGCCGAGAAGAAGGGCAAGTAGATGGGCCAGAAGGTCAACCCCTACGGGTTTCGGCTCGGCGTCACCACCGACTGGAAGTCGCGCTGGTTCGAGGACCGCAACTACCAGAACTGCGTGATCGAGGACTGGGAGATCCGCGACTACCTCATGTCGCAGCTCGAGTCGGCCGCCGTCAGCCGGATCGAGATCGAACGGACCCGCGACCGCCTGCGGGTGGACATCCACACCGCTCGGCCGGGCATCGTCATCGGCCGCCGGGGAGCCGAGGCGGACCGGCTGAAGAAGCGGATCGAAGAGATCACCGGCCTCAACAACCGGATCCAGCTCAACATCCAAGAGATCAAGCAGCCCGAGCTCGACGCCGCCCTCATCGCCCAGGGGATCTGCGACCAGCTGGCCCGGCGGGTGGCCTTCCGCCGAGCCATGAAGCGGTCGATACAGACAGTGCAGAAGGCCGGCGCCCTCGGGGTCCGCGTGCAGTGCTCCGGCCGCCTCGGTGGCTCGGAGATGTCCCGCAAGGAGTCCTACCGCGAGGGCCGGGTCCCCCTCCATACCCTCCGGGCCGACATCGACTACGGCTTCCGCGAGGCGAAGACCACCTTCGGCCGGATCGGGGTGAAGGTGTGGATCTACAAGGGCGACATCCTCCCCTACAAGATCTCCACCGAGGACAAGATCACCCGTGAGGCGGCCATGGCCGTCGGCGAGACGTCCGGGCAGGGCGGCGACGCCCCCCGTCGCCTGATCACCGCCGGAGGGGGCCGCCGGCGGGCCGAACAGGGGGCGCCCGGCAGCGTGGTGACCGTCGACTCCGACTCCACCGGCGAGACCGAGATCCCCGAGGGCCTGGTCGACCTGTCGACGGCCGACATCGCCGCTCCCCCCGCCGAGCCCGATGAGCTCGAGCGCATCCTCACCGAGGACGAGGAGATCGAGCGCCGCACCCGCGAGCACCACGAGACGCCGCACTTCCGGAAGGAGGTCGACTGATGCTGATGCCGAGGAAGGTCAAGCACCGCAAGCAGCAGCGCGGCCGTATGGGCGGCAAGGCCAAGGGGGGCAGCGAGGTGACCTTCGGCGACTTCGGCATCCAGGCGATGGAGCCGGCGTGGCTGACGGCGCGCCAGATCGAGGCCGCCCGTATCGCCATGACCCGCCACGTGAAGCGAGGCGGCAAGGTCTGGATCCGCGTCTTCCCGGACCGCCCGGTGACCCAGAAGCCTGCCGAGACCCGCATGGGCTCGGGCAAGGGCAACCCCGAGCACTGGGTGGCGGTGGTCAAGCCCGGCCGGATCCTGTTCGAGTTGGCCGGTGTGGAGCCCGAGCTGGCCAAAGAGGCCATGGACCGGGCCATCCAGAAACTTCCGTTCAAGGCCAGCTTCGTGATCCGGCCGGGGACCCACGGCACGCCCGAGGTGCAGATCTGATGGTCACCGCCGCCGACATCTCCGAATACGACACCGACGAGCTCGAGCGCCAGCTCGGGGAGACCCGGCGAGAGCTCTTCAACCTCCGGTTCCAGCTGGCCACCGGACAGCTCGACAATTTCTCGCGCATCAACCACGTGCGCAAGGACGTCGCCCGGATGATGACCGAGTTGCGGACCCGGGAGATCGCTGAGGCCGAGGGCCTGGCCATGGATGAGCTCCCCGCCCACCAGGCCGCCGCCCGCCGCCGATCGGCGGACGAGGCGCTCGGCCGCGACCGGACCACGGCGGCGGAGCGTCGGGCCGCGGCCAGGGCCGCCGACGAGCAAGCCGACGACGAGCAGGCCGAAGACGGTGCTGCCGGACCGATGGACGAGGACGAGTTGGCCGACGAGGTAGCCGACGACGACGGCATGCCCGCCGCCGAGGACCTCGACGACCCAGAGGAGAAGAGCTGATGGCTGAACAACAGGCCACAGAGGGCGAGCGGGCCAACCGCCGCAAGGTCCGTGAGGGATTGGTGGTCTCCGACGCCATGGAGGCGACGGTGGTGGTGGCGGTGGTGGAACGGGTCCGCCATGCCCGCTACGGCAAGACCGTGCAGCGGACCAAGCGCCTGTACGTGCACGATGGTGAGAACGCGGCCAAGGTGGGGGACCGGGTCAGGGTCGTCGAGACGCGCCCCATGTCCAAGCTCAAGCGCTGGCGCCTCTCCGAGGTCCTGGAGCGGGCCCGATGATCCAGCAGGAATCCCGCCTCCGGGTGGCTGACAACTCCGGCGCCAAGGAGGTCCTCTGCATCAAGGTGCTCGGCGGCTCCCGCCGCCGCTACGCCTCGATCGGGGACGTCTTCGTGGCCACCGTCAAGGACGCCATCCCCGGAGCGGCGGTGAAGAAGGGCGAGGTCGTCAAGTGCGTCGTCGTCCGCACCAAGAAGGAGAAGCGCCGGCCCGACGGCAGCTACATCCGCTTCGACGAGAACGCCGCGGTCCTGATCAACGATCAGCAGCAGCCGCGGGGGACCCGCATATTCGGCCCGGTCGGCCGCGAGTTGCGTGACAAGCGCTTCATGCGGATCGTCTCGCTGGCACCGGAGGTGTTGTAGATGAGAATTCGCAAGGGTGACAGGGTGCAGGTGCTGAGCGGCAAGGACCGCGGCAAGCAGGCCCATGTGGTGCGGGCCATCCCCTCGGAGGGAAGGGTCATCGTCGAAGGGGTGCACGTCGCCAAGCGGCACGCCAAGCCCACCCGCGCCACCATGCAGGGTGGTGTCATCGACAAGTTCATGCCGGTGTCGGTATCGTCGGTGGCCATCGTGTGCGGCTCGTGCGGGCCGACCCGCATCGGGATGCGCATCGACGAGCAGGGCCGCAAGCTCCGGGTCTGCAAGAAGTGCGGGGCTGATCTGTAATGACCACCACAACCACCCCCACCACCAGCCGGCCGAGGCTCAAGGAGCGCTACGACGACCAGATCCGGGCCCAGCTCAAGGACACCCTCGGCCTGGGCAACATCATGGAAGTCCCCCGGCTGGAAAAGATCGTCATCAACATGGGAGTGGGCCGGGCCACCCAGCAGAAGTCCCTCATCGAAGGGGCGGTGCGCGACCTCGAGATCATCGCCGGACAGCGGCCGGTGGTGACCCGGGCCAAGAAGTCCATCGCCTCCTTCAAGCTGCGCGAAGGACAGGAGATCGGGACCAAGGTGACCCTCCGGGGTGATCGGGCCTGGGAGTTCCTCGACCGGCTGCTGGCCATGGCTATTCCCCGCATCCGTGACTTCCGGGGGCTGTCGCCCCGCTCGTTCGACGGGCACGGCAATTACACGTTCGGGGTCACCGAGCAGTTGATCTTCCCCGAGATCGACTACGACCGCATCGACACCACGAGAGGCATGGACATCACCATCGCCACCACCGCACGAACCGACGAAGAGGGCCGGGAACTACTGGCCGCATTCGGCTTCCCGTTCCGACAGGAGATCCAGTAACCCATGGCCAAGAAGGCTTTGATCGAAAAGCAGCAGCGCACCCCCAAGTTCAAGGTGCGCGGGTACACCCGGTGCCGTCGGTGTGGACGGCCCAAATCGGTGTACCGCAAGTTCGGCCTGTGCCGGATCTGCCTGCGGGCGATGGTCCATGCCGGGGAGATCCCCGGCGTGACCAAGGCCAGTTGGTGAGAGGAGGCGACCCACGTTGACCATGACCGACCCGATTGCCGACATGCTGACCCGCATCCGGAACGCCAATACCGCCCACTTCGACACCGTCAAGATGCCGGGTTCGAAGCTCAAGGAGTCCTTGGCCGCCATTTTGGTGGACGAGGGCTACATCGTCGGCTACCAGGTGGCCGAGGATCCGAGCAAGCCGGGCAAGACACTCGAGATCACCATGAAGTACTCGCCCGAGCGTGAACGGACCATCTCCGGGATCAAGCGGGTGTCCAAGCCGGGCCTGCGCATCTACGCGCGGGCCGACAAGATGCCGCGGGTGCTCGGTGGGCTCGGCGTGGCGGTGGTCTCCACCTCCAAGGGCTTGATGACCGACCGCGAGGCGCGCCAACGGCGCATGGGTGGCGAGGTGCTCTGCTATGTCTGGTAACCGAGTGGGAGGTTCCCGCTGATGTCCCGCATCGGACGCTCCCCGATCGCCGTGCCCTCCGGGGTGTCGGTGGCGGTGGGCGATGACAACACGGTGACCGTCAAGGGACCCCAGGGCGAGTTGGCCCGCACCGTCCCGGCCGCCATCACCATTCGCCACGACGGCGACGTGCTGGTGGTGGAACGACCCGACGACCAGCGCCAGAACCGCGCCCTGCACGGTCTCACCCGCTCCCTGGTGGCCAACATGGTGGCCGGGGTCACCGAGGGCTTCTCCAAGGAGCTCGAGATCGTCGGCGTGGGCTACCGGGCCATCCCCAAGGGCCCCTCGGCCCTCGAACTGGCCCTTGGGTTCTCCCACCCCGTCAATGTGAGCGCGCCGGCGGGGGTGACCTTCGAGGTCCCCTCGGCCACCCGGATCATCGTGAAGGGGATCGACAAGGAGAGAGTCGGCCAGGTGGCCGCGGACATCCGCAAACTCCGCAAGCCCGAGCCCTACAAGGGCAAAGGGGTGCGCTACGTCGGCGAGCGGGTTGTGCGCAAGGCCGGAAAGGCGGCCAAGTGATGGCTCGTACCGATCACAAGCTCGAGCTCCGACACCGCCGGCACGCACGCGTGCGCCGACGGGTGCGGGGGTCGGCGGAACGCCCCCGCCTGGCCGTGTTCCGCTCCAACAAGCACATCTCCGCCCAGCTGATCGACGATGACAGCGGCCGCACCCTGGCCGCCGCGTCATCCGTGGAGGCGGGACTGCGCGGGGTGTCGGGCGGGAACATCGACGCCGCCGGCAAGGTGGGCAGCCTGGTGGCGGCGCGGGCCAAAGCAGCAGGGATCACCGCCGTGGTGTTCGACCGGGGCGGTTTCGCCTACCACGGGAGGGTGGCGGCCCTGGCCGACGCCGCCCGTGCCGAAGGACTGGAGTTCTAGGACGATGGCCATCAACGACCTGCAGTACGAAGAGCGCACCATCAGGGTGAACCGGGTGTCCAAGGTGGTCAAGGGCGGCCGCCGGTTCTCCTTCGCCGCGCTGATGGTGGTGGGCGACGGCAACGGCAAGGTGGGGCTCGGCTACGGCAAGGCCAAGGAGGCCGGGCTCGCCGTCCAGAAGGGGATCGAAGAGGCCCGCAAGAACATGTTCGACGTGCCGCTGGCCGGATCCACCATCACCCATCCGATCGTCGGGGAGAGCGGGGCCGGGCGTGTGATGCTCAAACCGGCTGCCCCCGGTACCGGGGTCATCGCCGGCGGCGCGGCCCGGGCCATCCTCGAGATGGCCGGCATCCGCGACATCCTGGCCAAGTCCCTGGGCTCGTCGAACGGCATCAACGTCGCCCACGCCACCATTGCCGGCCTGAAGGGCCTCAAGCGACCCGATGAGATCGCCGCCCTGCGGGGCCGGCCGGTCGAAGAGGTGGTGCCGGCAGCCCTGCTCCGGGCCTATCGCGAGCGGCGGCGGGAGAACGACCTGTTCAAGGAGGTCGGTTGAATTGAGCGCCGCCAAGGCACCAGCTGACGCCTCCCCGGCGACGGCCTGGTTGCGAGTCACCCAGGTAAAGTCGGCCATCGGCACCAAGCCCAAGCACCGGGGCACGCTCCGGGCCCTGGGCCTGAGGGGGATCGGGCGCACCAATGTGCTGCCCGACCGCCCGGAGATCCGTGGGATGCTTGCCCGCGTCCCTCACCTGGTGGACGTCACGCCCGCCGGAGAAGACGAGAGAGGTTGACGATGAAGGTCCATGAGCTCCGCCCACCCCCGGGGTCGACCCGTGCCCGTCGGCGGGTGGGGCGCGGTATCGGGGGCAAGGGGGGCAAGACCGCCGGGCGCGGCACCAAGGGCCAGGGCGCCCGCGACACCATCCCCTTGGGATTCGAGGGCGGCCAACTTCCGCTGATGCAGCGCATTCCCAAGCTGCGGGGATTCAAGAACCCGTTCCGCATCGAGTACACCCCGGTGAACGTGGGGGCGCTGGCCCGGATCGAGGGGGACTCCGTCGACGTGGACGGATTGGTGGACCTGGGGCTGGCCCAGAAGGGCGACCTGGTCAAGATCCTCGGTGGCGGGGAGTTGTCCCGCGCCATCAGAGTGGAGGCGCACGCCTTCTCCAAGTCGGCTGAGGCCTCGATTTCCGCCGCGGGCGGGTCCACCACCGTGGTTCCGCTGCCCTTCGGCCACAATCGCCCGCCGGCCCAGGGCAACGCCCTCACCAACCGGTAGCATCGGCCCACCGCGGCGTCGAGGAGCCCCATGCTCGCCAGTCTGGCCAACATCTTTCGAATTCCCGACCTTCGGAAGAAGGTCCTCTTCACGCTGACCATCATCGCCCTGTACCAGTTGGGGGCGAACGTACCGGTACCCTTCGTCAACTTCTCCAAGATCGCCCAGCTGACGGCGGCGTCGAAGTCGTCAGGGGTCCTGGGCTTCCTCAACCTCTTCTCGGGCGGGGCACTGACCCGCATGGCCGTGTTCGGGCTCGGCATCATGCCCTACATCACCTCCAGCATCATCATCCAACTGCTGGCCACGGTGATCCCGAAGCTCGAGCAGTGGCGCGACCAGGGGGCCATCGGTCAGAAGAAGCTCACCCAGACCACCAGGTACCTGACGGTGGCCCTGGCGCTGATGCAGTCAACCGGGCTGGTCTACCTGTTCCACAAGGGCGGGGGCGGCCTGTTCGGCAGCAACCAGAACGTCGACCTGATCCTCAACTACTCGGTGTGGCGGGCCGCCTTCATCGTCCTCACCCTGACCGCCGGGACGGCGTTCGTGATGTGGCTGGCCGAGCTCATCACCCAGCGCGGCATCGGACAGGGGATGTCCATCCTCATCTTCGCCAATGTGGTCGCCGGCATCCCGTCGGGGCTGAACACCGTCCTCCAGGAGGGGGGCAAGGTGAAGTTCGCGGTGATCCTCCTGGTGTCCATGGCTCTGCTGGTGCTGATCGTCTTCGTCGACCAGGGCCAGCGGCGGATCCCCGTCACCTTCGCCAAGCGGGTGGTCGGGCGCAAGATGTACGGCGGCTCGAACACCTACATCCCGCTGAAGGTCAATCAGGCCGGGGTGATCCCGATCATCTTCGCCAGCTCGGTGCTGTACATCCCGGTGCTCCTGTCGAACATCATCCCTTCCTCGGCCTTCCGCAGCTGGGTCAATCACAACGTCACCCCGACCAGCGTGTTCTATATCCTCACCTACTTCGTCTTCATCCTGCTCTTCACCTTCTTCTACGTCTACGTGGCCTTCGATCCGCACCAGCAGGCCGACATCATCCGCAAGCAGGGCGGTTACATCCCCGGCATCCGGCCCGGGCAGCCCACGGAGCGGTACCTGGCCCACATCCTCAACCGCATCACCTGGCCGGGGGCCCTCTTCCTCGGCGCGGTGGCGGTGACCCCGTCATTGCTGATGGCCGCCTGGAACATCACCAGCTATCCCTTCTACGGCACCACTCTTCTGATCGCGGTGGGCGTGGCTCTCGAGACGATGAAGCAGATCGACAGTCAGCTCATGATGCGAAACTACGAGGGCTTCCTCAAGTAAGTGGTACCCGGAGCCAGGCTCGTTGTCCTCGGCAAACAGGGGGCAGGAAAGGGGACGCAGTGTGTGCGCCTGTCGCACCATTACGTCGTGCCGCACGTCTCGACGGGGGACATGCTGCGGGCGGCGGTCAAGCAGGGAGCGCCGATCGGCCTCAAGGCCAAGGACCAGATGGACCGGGGGGAGCTCCTCGGGGATGACCTGATCATGGAGATGGTGGCCGAGCGCCTGGGTGAGAGCGACGTCCGGGCGCGGGGCTTCGTCCTGGACGGTTGCCCCCGCACGGTGGCCCAGGCCGAGGGACTGGCGGAGATCCTGGCCCCCTCCGATCTCGACCTGGCCATCGACATCGAGATCCACACCACCCAGGTGCTCCGTCGCCTGGCGGCGCGGCGGGTGTGCGTCGACTGCGGCGCCAACTACTCGCTCTCGGCACCCCCACTCATCAACTGGACGTGCGACGTGTGCGGCGGCGAGGTGGTGCAGCGGGAGGACGACACCGAAGAGGCCATCAAGCGCCGGCTGGAGCTCTACGAGCGCCAGACCGAGCCGCTCATCGACTGGTACCGCTCGCGCCGCCAGCTCCAGTCCGTTCCGGGCACCGGGTCGCCCGATGCGGTCACCCGGCGGATCGTCAAGGTGATCGAGGACCGGCGCCAGAAGGGGAGTGGGTTCTGATGAGGCCCGAGAGCTGATGAGACCCAGTATCTGATGAGACGCAGTATCTGATGAGACGCAGTATCTGATGAGACGCAATATCTGATGAGACGCAATTCCGACGAGTTGGACAAGATGCGCAGGGCCGGCCGGGTGGTGGCGGAGATCCACGAGGCGACCCGGGCGGCGATCCGACCGGGCGCGTCCACCGCGGACATCGATCGGGTAGCCCGGGAGGTGCTGGATCGGAGGGGTGCGGCCTCGAACTTCCTCAACTACCACGGCTTTCCGGCGGTGGTCTGTACCTCGCCGAACTCCATGATCGTCCACGGCATCCCCTCGGACTCGGTGATCCTGGAGGAAGGGGACATCCTCTCGGTGGACTGCGGAGCGATCATCGAGGGCTATCACGGTGATGCGGCCTACACCACGGGGGTCGGGGAGGTCTCTGCGGAGGCGGCCCGGCTGATGGAGGTAACCGAGCAGAGCCTGCGGGCCGGCATCGACCAGTTGCGCCCGGGCAACCGCCTGCACGAGGTGGGGCGGGCGGTCCAGGCGGTGGCCGAGGCGGCGGGGTTCTCGGTGGTCCGCGAGTACGTCGGCCATGCCATCGGCACGGCCATGCACGAGGAGCCCCAGGTTCCCAACTACTGGCCCGGCTCCCCCGGCCCCACCCTCAAGTCGGGGATGGTCTTCGCCGTCGAGCCCATGGTCAATGCCGGGGGCGCCGGCACCGTCCAGCTCGAGGACGGCTGGAGCGTGGTCACCGCCGACGGGCGCCTCTCGGCCCACTTCGAGCACACCATCGCGGTGACCGAGGACGGGCCGGAGGTCTTCACGGTGCTCTGAACGGGCCCTCCGGGGCCGATTTGCAGGTCGAACTGGCAATTCGGCGCCGAGGGGCTAAACTAGCTCTCCGGCTGGCCACGGGTGTCTGGTGGCTGTGCCTATCCCGCTCCTGGTGGCACTCCGTAGGTGTGCCCCCGAATGCGGTGCGGACGGTCAACGACAACGTTGCACGTGGCGCACGCCGACCCTGGTCGAGCGGACGAGAACGACAGAATATCGAGGAGACTCACCTGCCCAAGCCCAAGGAAGACGCCATCGTGCTGGAGGGCACGGTTGTGGAGCCGCTGCCGAATGCCATGTTCCGCGTGGAACTCGAGAACGGTCACAAAGTGCTGGCCCACAGCTCCGGCAAGATGCGGATGCACCGCATCCGGATCCTCCCCGGGGACAAGGTGCAGGTGGAGATCACGCCCTACGACCTGGCGCGAGGGCGGATCACCTACCGCTACAAATAGCGCCGGGAGATCCGAGGAACGGGTCAGGGCTCCGGCCGCGGTCCTGAGGGCCCGGACCGGGCGGCACAGCAGTAAGAAAATGGCACAGCAGTAAGTAGATGCAGTACGGGAAGTACGAGACGAGGACTGACAGGTGAAGGTTCGACCCAGCGTCAAGCCGATGTGTGAGAAATGCAAGGTGATCCGTCGGCACCGGCGGGTCATCGTCATCTGCGAGAACCCGCGTCACAAGCAGCGCCAGGGCTGATGGACACGGACCAGGCGTAGGAGAGAAGGAGAACGTGGCCCGAATTTCAGGCGTGGACATCCCCCGCGAAAAGCGGCTGGAGATCTCGTTGACCTACATCTTCGGCATCGGCCGGACCACCAGCCAGCAGATCTGTGCGGCCACGGAGACCAGCCCGGACACCCGGGTGCGCGACCTGACCGACGAAGAGGTGACCCGGCTCCGCAACTACATCGACGCCAACCTCCAGGTCGAGGGCGACCTGCGCCGCGACGTGTCCCAGGACATCAAGCGCAAGATGGAGATCGGCTGCTACCAGGGCATTCGCCACCGCAAGGGGCTCCCGGTCCACGGCCAGCGCACCCACACCAATGCCCGCACCCGCAAGGGACCGAAGAAGACGGTCGCCGGAAAGAAGAAGGTCCGCAAGTAGATGGCCAAGACCACCAAGCCGGGGGCATCCGCCCGGCGTCCCCGCAAGCGCGAGCGGAAGAACATCACCTTCGGCGTCGCCCACATCAAGAGCTCGTTCAACAACACCATCGTCTCCATCAGCGACCCCGAGGGGAACGTGCTGGCCTGGGCCTCGGCGGGCAACGTCGGGTTCAAGGGATCCCGGAAGTCGACGCCGTTCGCCGCCCAGCTGGCCGCCGAGCAGTGCGCCAAGCGAGCCATGGAGCACGGGGTGCGCCGGGTCGATGTCCTGGTGCGGGGCCCGGGCTCCGGTCGGGAGACGGCCATCCGGTCGCTGGCCGCAGCCGGCATCGAAGTGGCCGGCATCAAGGACGTCACCCCCATCCCCCACAACGGCTGCCGCCCCAAGAAGCGGCGCCGGGTCTAGGGACGAGAGACCATGGCTCGTTACACCGGACCCGTATGCCGGCTCTGCCGCCGGGAGCGCACCAAGCTCTTTCTGAAGGGCGAGCGCTGCTATTCGATGAAGTGCCCGGTCTCCGAGGCGGTGACCGACCGGCACAGCCGGGCCTACCCGCCCGGGGAGCACGGCCGCGACCGGATGCGCCAGGGCTCCGAGTACCTGGGACAGCTCCGCGAGAAGCAGAAGGCCCGGCGCATCTACGGCCTCCTGGAGCGGCAGTTCCACAACCTGTACGTGGAGGCCAGCCGGGCACCGGGCATCACCGGTGAGAATCTGTTGCGCATGCTCGAGCAGCGCCTCGACAATGTGGCGTTCCGGGCCGGCTGGGGGGCCAGCCGTTCCCAGGCCCGGCAATTCGTCCGCCACGGCCATGTGCTGGTGAACGGCAAGCGGGTGACCATTCCGAGCTACCGGGTGCGCCTGGGCGACATCATCGCCCTCAAGCCCTCCTCCCGTGAGCTGTTCCACGTCCGGCGCAACATGGACACCCTCGACCGCCAGCTGCCGCCGTGGCTCGAGACCCTGGGTGACCGCTTCGAGGTCCGGGTCTTCTCACTGCCGCTGCGTGAGCACATCGACGAGCCCGTCCAGGAGCAGCTCATCGTGGAGCTCTACTCCAAGTAGCCGATACCCACCCGACACATAGCCGACACCGGGCGGCAGCCGAGCCGCCCACCGTTCCGACCAACTGCCAATCTTCCGACCGACCACCATCACCCTGCGCACCACACCTGCCGAGGAGCCACGATCAGCATGCTCATCATCCAACGACCCACCGTCGAATCCATAGGTGAAGAAGAGGCCAACCGCCAGCGGTTCGCTGTAGGCCCGCTCGATCCGGGCTTCGGCCACACGCTGGGCAATTCGCTTCGCCGCACCCTGTTGTCATCGATTCCCGGGGCCTCGATCACCCAGGTGCGGTTCGACGACGCCCTCCATGAGTTCACCACCCTGCCCGGTGTGAAAGAGGACGTGACCGACCTCATCCTCAACTTGAAGGACCTGCTGTTCCGGGTGCACAGCGAGGAGCCGGTGACCATCCGCCTCGACAAGCGCGGCCCCGGCGATGCCACCGCCGGCGACCTCCAGGTCACGGCGGACGTGGAGGTGCTCAGCCCCACCCAGCACATCGCCTCCCTCAATGCCAAGGGCCGCCTGGCCGTCGATCTGACCGTCGAACGCGGCCGGGGTTATCTGTCGGCCGACAAGAACAAGCGATCCACCATCATCGGGGTGATCCCGGTCGACGCCATCTTCTCCCCGGTGCGCCGGGTGGCCTTCACGGTCGAGCCGGTGCGGGTGGAGCAGTCCACTGACTTCGACCGGTTGGTCATCGACATCGAGACCGACGGGTCGCTGACCCCCCGGGAGGCCCTGGCCTCGGCGGGCGACACCCTTCGCACCCTGGTCGGCTTGGTGGCCGACCTCGAGGACGAGCCCATGGGCCTCGAGCTGGGCGAGGTGGGCACCATCGGGACCGGCTCACCGGACCTCGACCTCCGCATCGAGGACCTCGATCTGACCGAGCGCCCCCGCAACTGCCTCAAGCGGGCCCAGATCAACACCATCGGCGAACTGGTCGACCGGACCCTCGACGACCTGCTCAACATCACCAACTTCGGGCAGAAGTCGCTCGACGAGGTGCTCCAGAAGCTCGACGAGCGGGGCCTGTCCCTGCGGGTCAAGGACTGACGTCATGCTCGGCACCCCGAAGAAGGGCCGCCGCTTCGGCGGGAGCTCGGCGCACCAGAAGGCGATGATGGGCAACCTGGTGGCGTCGCTGATCGCGGCGGAGTACCTGGTGACCACCGAGGCCAAGGCCAAGGCGCTCCGCCCGGTGGCCGAGAAGGTGATCACCGCCGCGGCCCGGGGCGGGGTTTCCCGCCAGCGCAACGTGGTGGCGTTCATCCGGGACCGGGACATGGCCCACAAGCTCTTCGAGGAGATCGGCCCCCGCTACGCCGAGCGGCCCGGCGGCTACACCCGGATCCTGAAGCTGGGCAACCGGCAGGGTGACAGCGCCCCGATGGCCCGCATCGAACTGGTGTGAGGCCGGCCCCCCTCCCCGGGGGGTTGGACGCCGCCCCGGTCCGGTGGCGGCTGAAGGTCGCCTACGACGGATCGGGATTCCGCGGCTTCGCCGCCCAGGACGGGCAGCGCACAGTGGCCGGGGTGCTGGCCGAGGCCCTCGGGCGGGTCACCGGCACCGCGGTGAGGCTGACTTGTGCGGGGCGGACCGACGCCGGAGTCCACGCCGCCGGCCAGGTGGTCCACTTCGATCTGCCGGCCGACGTCGCCGCCGGGCTCGACCCCGAGGCGGTCGTCAGGTCCTGCAACAGCCAGTTGGCGCCCGCGGTCGTGGTGCGGGATGCCGACGTGGCACCGGACGGGTTCGACGCCCGTCGCACCGCCACCGCCCGCTGCTACCGCTATCTGGTGGTCAACGCGCCGGTGCCCGACCCCCTGCTCTCCGGGCTGGCCTGGCACGTGGCCGACCCTCTGGACCTCCGCTCGATGAAGGCGGCGGCCGACGCGCTGGTGGGCGAACACGACTTCCGGGCTTTCTGTCGTCGGGTGCCCGGCGCGGGCCCGGGCGATCCCATCTCCCGCCGTGTCATCGACGCCCGCTGGAGCGTGCTGAGCAGCCCGCCGGGGCCGGATCCAGCCGATGGCTCCCGGGACGGGGCGAGCCGGCCCTGCCCGGTCCCGGCCCTGGCCCCGACCGTGGGCCGCCTACTGGCCTTCGAGATCGAGGCCAACGCCTTCTGCCACCAGATGGTGCGGTCACTGGTCGGCACCCTGGTCGACGTCGGCCGGGGCCGCAAACGCCCTTCGGACCTGGTCTGGATCCTCCAGTCTGCCGATCGCCGGCACGCCTCGCAGCCCGCTCCTCCCCAGGGCCTGTGTCTGGCCGCCGTGCGCTACGGGGAATGAGCGGCTTGCCCGACGGGTCAACTCGTCGTATCCTGGGCCGTCGCCCGGTTGGGCCCAGGTGTGCCCTTTCGCGAGTGGGGAGCCCGCCCGGAGTTCGCCCGGACCGGTGGCAGCAGGCCCCGCACCCGGGATGCCTCGACGCCCAGCCCCACTGACAAGGAACCACCGTGCCCACGTTCTCTCCCAAGCCCGCCGACATCACCCGCGCCTGGCGTGTCGTCGATGCCGACGGCCTGGTGCTCGGCCGCCTGGCCACCGAGGTGGCCTCGGTGCTGCGCGGCAAGCACAAGCCGACTTTCGCCCCCAACACGGACATGGGCGATCACGTGATCGTGGTCAATGCGGACAGGGTGGTGCTCACGTCGGGCAAGGCGGAGGCCAAGATGGCCTACCGGCACAGCGGCTATCCCGGCGGCCTCACTGCCACCAGCTTCAGCGACCTGCTCGTCGACCGGGCTGACGACGTGGTGCGCAACGCCATCACCGGGATGCTCCCGAAGACCCGGCTGGGCCGACAGATGGCCACCAAGCTGAAGGTCTACCGCGGCCCCGAGCATCCCCACACCGCCCAGTCCCCCGAACCCCTGGAGCTCCCGGGCGCACGGCGCACCGCGTCGGCCCGGAGCGGTGCGTAGCACCGCGGCTGACCAGGCCCAAACCGAACGAACACGAGGAGCCATCCGTGGCCGACGCCGCACCCATCTGCCAGACCACCGGACGCCGCAAGCGGGCCGTCGCCCGTGTGCGGGTCCGTCCCGGCCAGGGGTCGATCACCGTCAACACCCAGAAGTTCGAGGACTACTTCACCTCGGCCACCCACCGGATGGTCGTGACCGAACCGCTGCGCCTGACCGACACCGTCGAGTCGTGGAACATCGATGTCACCATCGACGGCGGCGGCGTGTCCGGCCAGGCCGGGGCCTTCCGGCTGGGAATTGCCCGGGCCCTCTGCCAGCTCGACCCCGAGCTGCGGGCCTCGCTCAAGAAGGCGGGATTCCTCACCCGTGACTCACGGGAGAAGGAGTCGAAGAAGTACGGCCTGAAGAAGGCCCGCAAGGCTCCTCAGTACTCCAAGCGGTAGGCCGGTGGTCAGAACCCGGTTTGGCACTGACGGCGTCCGCGGCGTCGCCAACGTCGACTTGACACCCGAGCTGGCCCTGGCCCTCGGCCGGGCCATCGCCCGCACCATCACGGCGGCGTCGTTCCTCATCGGCCGGGACACCCGGCGGTCGGGACCCATGCTCCAGGCCGCCCTGGCGGCCGGTCTGGCCAGCGAGGGCGCCGGCGTGGTCGATGTCGGTGTGCTCCCGACGCCGGCCCTGGCCTGGCTGTCGGCGACACGCCAGCTCCCCGCGGTGGTGATCTCGGCTTCGCACAACCCGTTCGCCGACAACGGGATCAAGCTCTTCGCGGCCGGCGGGGCCAAGCTCGGCGAGGAGGACGAGGCGGCGATCGAGGGCGAGCTCGAGCGCATCCTCGACCCGTCGGTCAAGGGCCCCCGGAGCCTCGAGGGGCACGGGGTGGGAAGCCTCGCCGTCGAGCCCGGTCTCGGGGACTCCTACGTCGACCACCTCGTCTCCCTCATCGACGGCCGGACCCTGGAGCGGCTCCGGCTGGTCGTCGACAGCGCCAACGGAGCGGCATGGGAGCTGGCCGCCCGGGTCTTCGAACGAGCGGGCGCCGAGGTGGTGGCCATCGGGTGCGACCCGGACGGGACCAACATCAACGAAGGCTGTGGGTCCACAGCCACCGAGACACTGTCCGGCGCGGTGGTCGAGCACCGGGCCGACCTCGGACTGGCCCTCGACGGGGACGCCGACCGGCTGCTGGCGGTGGACGGGAAGGGCCGTGTGGTCAACGGGGACGAGCTGCTCGCCCTCTTCGCCCTCGACCTGGCCGATCGGGGCCAGCTGGCCGGGAACAGCGTCGTCGTGACCGTGATGACCAACCTCGGGTTCCGCCTGGCCATGGACCAGCGGGGCATCATCGTGAAGGAGACGCCGGTCGGCGACCGCCACGTGCTGAGCGCTCTCGACAAGGAGGGACTGTCCCTCGGGGGGGAGCAGTCGGGGCACATCATCTTCAGGCGGCTGGCCACGACCGGGGACGGGCTCCTCACCGGACTGGTCCTGGCCGACCTGGTGGGCCGGGCGGCCCGCCCGCTGGACGAGCTGCTCGAAGGACTGGTCACCCATATACCCCAGGTGCTGGTGAACGTCCCGGTCCCCGACTCCGGGCTGTTGGGCGGGGCCGAGGCGGTGTGGTCGGCGGTGGCCGAGGAGGAGGCCCGCCTCGGTGACGCCGGGCGGGTTCTGCTGCGGCCGAGCGGGACGGAGCCGGTGGTGCGGGTGATGGTGGAGGCCAGCGGCGACGGTGTGGCCGAAGGGATCGCCCAGCGCCTCAGCACGCTGGTGGGATTCGAGCTGAGGTCGGCCGCCACCGCTCGGGGGTGACCCCGGCCGCGGGCCGGGACAGTAGCCTCGCGGTCCATGTGCGGCATCATCGGGATAACCACCCGCCCACCGGGGACCGGCGAGCAGGCGACCGACCCGGTGCTGGGCGTGCTCCTCGAGGGCCTGGCCCGACTCGAGTACCGGGGGTACGACTCGGCCGGGGTGGCCATGGTCGGAACCGATGGTGACGGCGGGCTGTGGCGGGCCCGTGCCGCCAACGGGACCCGGTCGCTCGACGACCTGATCAAACGGTCCGAGGACGCGCCGGCGGGTGCCACCGCCGGGATCGGTCATACCCGCTGGGCCACCCACGGGCGCCCGGCCGAGGTGAACGCCCACCCCCATGTCGACTGCTCGGGTCGGATGGCCCTGATCCACAACGGGATCATCGAGAACCATGTCGAGCTGGCCGACGAGCTGACGGCCGGCGGCCACCGCTTCGGGTCGGAGACCGACACCGAGGTGCTCGCCCACATGATCGAGTCGGCCCTGGACGCCGACCCCGCCGCCGGCCTGACCGGCGCGGTCCGCGTCACCCTGGCCCGGATCCGGGGGGCGTTCTCGGTGGCCGTGGTCCACGCCGACCAGCCCGATCTCATCGTGGCGGCCCGTCGGGTCTCCCCGCTGCTCATGGGGGTCAGTGACACCGCCGCCTTCCTGGCCTCGGACGTCCCGGCCATCCTCGGGCTGACCCGCGACTTCTTCGTGCTCGAGGACGACCACATCGCCGAGTTGCGGCCGGGATCCATCCGGGTCACCACCGCCGCCGACGGCCGCGTCGTCGAGCCGGCCCGCCTCCACGTGGACTGGGACCTCGAGGCCGCCCGCAAGGACGGTTACGACGACTACATGAGCAAGGAGATGCACGAGCAGCCCAAGGCGGTGGCCGACACCCTGCTCGACCGGGTCCTCCCCGACGGGTCCCTGGCCCTCGACGAGGTCCACATCACCAACGAGGAGTTCCGCCGGGTCAACAAGGTGTTCATCGTGGCCTGCGGCAGCAGCTTCCACGCCGGCCTCATGGCCAAGTACGCCATCGAGCACTGGGCCCGGGTGCCCGTGGAGATCGACATCGCCAGCGAGTTCCGCTACCGCGACCCGGTGGTCGACTCCAGCACCCTGGTCATCGGGGTGAGCCAGTCCGGCGAGACCGTCGACACCTTCCAGGCCGTCCGGTCCGCCCGCCTGCTCGGGGCGAAGGTGCTGGTCATCTCCAACGTGGTGGACTCGTCCATGGCCCGCGAGGCCGACGCGGTGCTGTACACCCGCGCCGGCCCGGAGATCGGTGTGGCATCCACCAAGACCCACCTGGCCCAGATCACGGCCCTCGAGATCCTGGCCCTCTACCTGGCCCAGGCCCGCCAGACGCTGTCCCCTGACGACGCACGCGGAATGCTCCGGGCCATGGGTGCGGTGCCCGACAAGGTGGCCGAGGCACTGGAGCGCTCCTCGGCGGTGGAGGAGGTGGCCCGCCGCTACCGGGACTCGCCGTCGTTCATCTTCCTCGGACGCCAGGTCGGCTACCCGGTCGCCCTCGAAGGCGCTCTCAAATTGAAGGAGCTGTCCTATCTGCGGGCCGAGGGCTTCCCGGCCGGTGAGCTCAAGCACGGCCCCATCGCCCTGGTCGAGCCGGGCACGGTGGTCATCGGGGTGGCCACCCGCACGCCGATCTGGGAGAAGATGATGGCGAACGTGGCCGAGGTCAAGAGCCGCGGAGCCACGGTGGTGCTGGTGGCCAATGACGGCGACGAGGAGACGGCCCGGCACGCCGACTCGGTGCTGTGGGTGCCGGCCACCGAGCACCTGTTGGCGCCCATCGTCGACGTGGTGCCGCTGCAGATGTTCGCCTACCACCTGGCCCGCCTTCACGGGCACGACGTGGACCGACCCCGCAACCTGGCCAAGGTGGTCACCGTCGAGTGAGCCGCCCCGACCGCGCCGCTCCCCTGACCGCCCTCGGACAGGGCGTGGCCTCGGATCTGAAGGGGACGGCGGCCGACGCCGGGCGGGTGGTGGGCATCGGCATCGACGCCGTCGACGTCGACCGGTTTCGCCTGGTGCTCGATCGGAGGTGGCATCTCCCCGACCGCCTCTTCACCGAAGGCGAGCAGGCCTATGCCCGGGCCGCCGCCGATCCGGTGCCCCGGATGTCGACCCGATTCGCGGCCAAGGAAGCCGTCATGAAGGCGCTCGGCGTCGGGCTGGGCGCCTTCCGTTTCACCGAGGTGGAGGTGGTGCGGACCGGCCTCGACGCGCCCGAGCTGCTCCTCCACGGGGCGGCCGGAGCCCTGGCCTCGCGGGCCGGGGTGGACCGCTGGCTCCTCTCGCTCACCCACACCGCCCAGGTGGCCCTGGCGGTGGTCGTGGCCGTCGACGGCGCGGCCATGGGCGCGGCCGCGGGCTCCGGGGTGGCCGCGGTCCCTGCGGCCAGGCCGTAGCGTCGGTTCCGATGCTGCCGGTGCTCACCGTCTCGGAGATGAAGGCCGTCGACGCCAGGGCCCTGGCCTCCACCCCGGTGGACGTGCTGGTCGGCCGGGCCGGTCATGCGGTGGCCCGGGCCGCCCTGGACCTGCTGGGCGGCGCCTACGGCCGGCGGGTGGTGGCCGTCTGCGGCCGGGGCCACAACGGCGCCGACGGGCGGGTCGCCGCCCGGGTCCTGGCCGGACGAGGGGCCCGGGTCCGCACCGTCGAGGCCGCCACCGGGGGTGCGGTCGGCCCTGCCGACCTGGTCATCGACGCCGCCTACGGGACCGGCTTCCGCGGCGAGTACCGGGCGCCGGCCGTGGAGGCGGGGACGCCGGTCCTGGCCGTCGACATCCCCTCCGGGGTCGAGGGGGACACCGGGCGGGCCTCGGGGATGCCGCTGGCCGCCACCCGCACCGTGACCTTCGTGGCCTTGAAGCCCGGCCTGGTGCAGGGGGACGGAGCCGGGCTGGCGGGAGCGGTGTCGGTGGTCGACATCGGCCTTGCCCCCGGGGACCCGGCCATCTTCGCCATGGCCGACGACGACCTGGCCCGCCTGCTCCCTGCCCGCCGGCGGGACGGCAACAAGTGGTCGGCCGCGGTCCTGGTGATCGCCGGTTCGCCGGGGATGGCCGGCGCCGCCGCCCTGTGCGCCACCTCCGCCTACCGCGCCGGGGCCGGCATGGTCCGCCTCGGCGTGCCCGGCGGGTCGCTGTCGGCCGCGCCCGCCTCGGAGGCGGTGGGCGTGGCCCTGTCGCACGAGGGTTGGTCGGCGGCGGCGTTGGACGCCGCCTCGCGCTGTGACGCCGTGGTGGTCGGGCCCGGGCTGGGCCGCGATCCCTCCACCGCCGGCGAGGTCCGGCGGCTGGTGGGCGAATCACCCGTCCCGGTGCTGGTCGACGCCGACGGACTGTTCGCCCTCGGCCGGCTCGACGGCCGCACCCCGCTGGGCGCCCGGTCGCCGGTGGTGCTCACCCCCCACGACGGCGAGTACGAACAGATGACCGGTACCCGGCCCGGCCCCGACCGGATCGCCGCCGCCCGGCACCTGGCCGATGGCTCGGGGGTGGTGGCCCTGCTCAAAGGGCCGACCACCGCGGTGGCGGAGCCGGACGGGCGGGTCCTGCTCGGCCTGGCCGGCACCACCGGCCTGGCCACGGCCGGCACCGGCGACGTCCTGTCCGGGGTGATCGGGGCGATGATCGCCCGGGGCGTGGCCCCGCTCGAGGCGGCGGCGCTGGGTGCCCACGTGCACGGCCGGGCCGGGGCCCGGGGACGGGTCGAGGGCCTGGTGGCCGGCGACCTGCCGGATCTGGTCTCGTCGGTGCTCTCCGACCGGACCGCGCCGACGACCCCCGGAAGCCACCGGTCCCGGGGGGGGCAGGGCGGTGGCCCGCATGGGTGACCGCTGGCGGCCGGCGTGGGCCGACATCGACCTCGCCGCCGTCCGCCACAACGCCGGCGTCCTCTGCCGCCTGGCCGGCCCGGCGGCCCTCTGCGCCGTGGTCAAGGCGGACGGCTACGGGCACGGCGACCTGCCCGTGGCCCGGGCGGCGTTGGCGGGCGGCGCCACCTGGCTGGCCGTGGCCCTGGTGGAAGAGGGCGTGACCCTGCGCGACGGGGGCATCGACGCACCCATCCTTCTGTTGTCCGAGCCCCCGGCGGAGGCCATGGCCGAGGCGGTGGCCCGCGGGCTGGTCCCCACCGTGTACAGCCGGGGAGGCCTCGAGGCGCTGGGCCGGGTGGTGGGCGACGGAGGTCTCCCCCCACTCGCCGTCCATCTCAAGGTGGACACCGGGATGCACCGGGTGGGGGCCGACGCCGGGGACGCCGGGGCCCTGGCCGACACCATCGCCGCCGACCCCCGGCTCCGGCTGGGGGCGGTGTGGACCCACCTGGCCGTGGCCGACGGCCCCGGGCCCGACGACCGGGCGTTCACCCGGACCCAGCTCCAGCGGTTCGACGCAATCCTGGCCGGTTTGGCGGCGGCGGGCCACCGCCCGGGGTTGACCCACGTGGCCAACTCCGCCGGCACCATCGCCGTGCCCGAGTCCCGCCGCGACCTGGTGCGGTGCGGCATCGCCCTCTACGGGGTGGCCCCCACCGAGGCACTGGCCGAGCAGTTGGCGTCGGCCCCCGGTGGGCGTCTCCGGCCGGTGCTCTCCCTGCGCACCCGGGTCACCTTCGTCCGGGACCTCGATTCGGGTGAGCGGCCCTCCTACGGGCGGCGCCGGCCGCTGGCCCGGCGCTCCACGGTGGCCACCGCGCCCATCGGGTACGCCGACGGGGTCCCCCGCCGCCTGTTCGACCAGGGCGGGGAGGTGCTGATCCGGGGGACCCGCCGCCCCCTGGCCGGTGTGGTCACGATGGACCAGATCGTGATCGACTGCGGACCGGTCGGGGCGGAGCCGGTGGCGGTGGGGGACGAGGTGGTGCTGCTCGGGCGGCAGGGGTCCGAGGAGGTCACCGCCTCCGAATGGGCCGATCTGCTCGGCACCATCAGCTACGAGGTGCTGTGCGACATCGGTCCCCGTGTGCCCCGGCTGCTGACCGACGACGGGGCCGGCTCCCCGGACTGACGCCTCCGTTCCGCCCCCGGTGACCGGCGGGCCCGGGCGCTGCGGGCAGTACCATTCGGCGGTGGCACCGGGGACCGAACTGTCCGAGCTCGCCCGCCAAGCGTCCGGCTGCACCCGGTGCCCGCTGTCGGCCCACCGGACCCAGGTGGTCTTCGGGGCCGGTGACCCCGAGGCCGACCTGATGTTCGTCGGCGAGGCCCCCGGCCGTGAGGAGGACCTCCAGGGCGAGCCGTTCGTCGGCCGGTCCGGCCGGCTGCTCGACCGCCTGATCGAAGAGGAGCTGGGCGCCGACCGCAGCCGCTGCTACATCGCCAATGTGGTCAAGTGCCGGCCACCGGACAACCGCGACCCCCGCCCCGACGAGATCGCCGCCTGCCGTCCGTACCTGACGGCCCAGATCGAGCTGGTGGGCCCGGTGGTGGTGGTGACCCTGGGCAACTTCGCCACCAAGCTGCTCCTCGGGACCGACCTCGGGATCACCAAGGTGCGGGGCCGGTCGTACCCGATGGGGGAGCGCCACCTGGTGCCCACCTACCACCCGGCGGCCGCGCTGCGCTCCGGGGGTGTGGTCGTGGCCGAGATGCGGGCCGACCTGATCCGGGCCAAGCAGCTGATGGGGTGGACCTCGTGAGCGGCCCCGCCCCGCTGGTCCTCCGGACCGCCGACCCCGACCAGACCCGATCGATGGCCTGTGCCCTCGCCCCCCTCTGCGCCCCCGGGGACGTGGTGCTGCTGGCCGGTGGCCTGGGCGCGGGCAAGACCACCTTCGCCCAGGGGTTCGGGGCGGGCCTCGGGATCACCGAGCCGATCACCAGCCCGACCTTCACACTGGTCCGCCACTACGCGGTGACCGGGTCGGCGGGCGGAGCGTGCGGCCCCGACCGGGTGCGCACCCTGCTGCACGCCGACGTATACCGGCTCGACCGCGTCCACGAGATCGTCGATCTCGGCCTGGGCCAACTGGTGGAGGACGGCGGTGTGGCGCTGGTCGAGTGGGGCGACGTGGCCGAGCCGGTCCTGGGCGGGGGATCGCTGGCGGTCACCCTGGACGCGGACGGCGATGACGACGACCACCGCCTGATCTCGGTCCGGGCCACCGGGACCGCCTGGAGCTCCCGCTGGGCCGCGCTGCAGGCCGGGCTCTCACCCTGGCGGGTGGCGGCGTGACCCTGCTGGCCATCGAGTCGGCCACCGACACGGTGGGGGTCGGGCTGATCCGCCATGACGGGGGGTCGGCCGAGCGCGTCCACCTCGGGGGCCGGGCCCACGCCGAGTTGCTGGCCCCGGCCATCGAGGAGGTGTGCGCGGTGTCGGGGACCGAGGTGACCGACATCGAGCGGATCGCCGTCGACGTCGGGCCCGGCCTGTTCACCGGGCTACGGGTGGGAGTGGCGACGGCCAAGGCCCTGGCCTGGTCCCTGTCCGTCCCGCTGCTCGGGGTCAGCAGTCTCGACATCCTGGCCGCGGCCGCGGCCGCGGCGACATCGGAGGCGGTCCCCGACCCCGGTCAGGCCGGGGCGGTGGCGGCGGTGGTGGACGCCCGCCGCGGCGAGGTGTTCGCCGCCGCCTACCGTTTCGACCGTCCGGCCACCGGCACCGGGAAGCCCGATCGGGGCGTGCACCCGACCGATCCCGGGGACGTCCGCCTCGACCGACCCGGGGCGATCTCGCCCGAGGCGCTGGTCACCTGGCTGTCGGAACTGGCCGCCGAGGCCGGCCGGGTGCGGGTGGTCGGGGACGGGGCGGTCCGCTACCTCGGGCTCCTGTCCGGGCACGACGGCCTCGATCTCGACCTGGCCGGTCGGCTGGCCGCGCCTCCCCCGCTGGCCCAGGCCCGGCTGGCCATCGCCCGCCTGTCCCGGGGGGCCGCCCCCACGGCCCCGGCGGACCTGGTGCCCGACTACCGCCGCCCGGCGGACGCGCGCATCAACTGGGAGCAGCGTCTCCCCCGCCCACCGGCGTCGCCCGCGCCACCCGCGGCGGACGGACCGCCCGGGCCGCACGAGCCTGACGGGCCGCCCGGTCCGCAGGGTGGCGGGAACCGACAGGGCGCCGGCCGCACGTGACCGCCCGACCCGACCGGTCCGAGGCACCGCTACAGGTGGTCGTCGCCCCGATGCGCACCCGGGACCTCCGGGGCGTCCTGCGCATCGAGGAGGCCGTGTTCCCCCAGCCGTGGTCGCACCGGCTGTTCGTGGACGAGCTCTCCCAGCGTCGGTCCCGCGCCTACCGGGCCGCCTGGGTTGGCCGGGAGATCGTCGGATTCGCCGGGCAGATGTTCATCGACGACGAATCGCATGTGAACAACATCGCCGTGGACCCGGACTGGCAGGGCCGGGGCCTCGGTGCCGTGCTGCTGCTGGACCTGATCCGCACCGGGCTGGCCCGGGGCGCCCGTCACCTGACCCTCGAGGTCCGGGTCGGGAACGGCCCGGCACTGGCCCTCTACGGGCGTTTCGGCCTGGCCCCGGTGGGCGTGCGTCCCAACTACTACCCGGCGACCGGCGAGGACGCCCTGGTCATGTGGGCCCGCGACGTCGACTCGGAGACCTACGCCGACCGCCTCGCCGCCATCGAAGCCTCGCGGCCCGGCGATCTCGAGGTCACCTGCCGCCAGTGACAGCGTCGCCCGGTTTCGAGATGGCCGGGCCTACCATGGCTCGGTGGTCACTGACCGGGAGCTGGGCTTCCCCAGGGGGATCGCCGACGAGAAGCAGCTGTTCCTGGCCTGGCTCGGGTACCTACGGGGGGCGGTGATACGCAGTGCCGAGGGGGTGGATGACGAGGGCGCCCGATGGCGGCCGGACGGAGCGCTGATCTCGCTGATCGGGATCATCAACCACCTGACCTGCGTCGAGTGGCGGTGGATCGACGGTGGGATGGGGGGCGACGAGGTGGACCGTTCGGAGACCGAGTTCAACCCCGGGCCCGAGCTCACCGTGGTCGATGCCGTCGCCGCGTACCGGGCGCGGGCGGTGGCGACCGACGCGGCCGTCCGGGCCATGCGCTCCCTGGACCAACCTTGCCGGTGGGGGGAGGGGACCACCCTCCGGTGGGTGCTGCTCCACCTGGTCAACGAGACGGCGCGCCATGCCGGGCACGCAGACGCCACCCGCGAGCTACTGGACGGCGCCACCGGGGAGTGATCTGACCGGGTGCAACCGGGTGGCCGGGCCGCATGGGAATGACCGGTGGTGCGCCGATCCGAGCGGTAGGTGGGCCGGTAGTGTCCCGGACATGGCCGGACCACCTCCAAACCGCGTCCTCGGGATCGAGACGTCGTGCGACGAGACGGCGGCCGCGGTGGTCGACGGCGGGTCGGTCATCGTGTCATCGGTGGTGAGCAGCCAGATCGCCCTCCACGAGCGCTACGGCGGGGTGGTCCCCGAGCTGGCCGGCCGGGCCCACGTGGAGCTGCTGACCCCGGTGCTGGCCGAGGCGCTCGAGGGCGCGGGGAGCGACTCCTCCGGGCGGGGCATCGACGCGGTGGCGGTCACCTACGGGCCCGGCCTCATCGGCTCGCTGCTGGTGGGGGTGGCCGAGGCCAAGGCCCTGTCGCTGGCTTGGGGCGTCCCCCTGATCGGGGTCAACCATCTCGAAGCCCACCTCTTCGCCTCGCTGCTGGAACAGCCGGATCTCGGGTGGCCGTTGGTCGTGCTGCTGGTGTCGGGCGGCCACACCCTGCTGATCGAGGTCTCCGAGCCGGGCTCCTACCGACTGCTCGGCCAGACCATCGACGACGCCGCCGGGGAGGCCTTCGACAAGGTCGCCCGCTTCCTCGGGCTGGGCTACCCCGGTGGGCCGGCCATCGACCGGGTGGCCGAGGAGGGGGACCCGCACGCCTTCGCCTTCCCGAGGTCGCTGCCGGGCGACGGCTACGACTTCTCCTTCAGCGGGCTGAAGACGTCGGTGGTCAACACGGTGCGCAAGCATCCCGACGCCGACGCCGCCGACGTGGCCGCCTCGTTCCGCCTGGCGGTGGTGGACGTGCTGGTGGCCCGGGCGCTGAAGGCCGCCACCGAGGTGGGGGCGAAGGCGGTGTGCTTGGCCGGCGGAGTGGCCGCCAACTCGCTCTTGCGCCGGCGGATCGGGGAGGGCTGCGCCAACCAGCGGATCGGGGCGTTCCTGCCCAGCCGCGCCCTGTGCACGGACAACGCCGCCATGGTGGCGGCGGCCGGATGGTGGCGGCTGCACCACGGGTCGCCCAGCCCGCTGACCCTCGGGGCCGATCCCAATCTGCGGCTGGCGGCGGTCTGACCGGGCCGATCGGCTGGCACTCCCCGGCGCCGGTTGCCAAGCGCCTCCGGGATCGCTATCGTTGGCACTCTCAACCCTCGACTGCTAACGCGTGCCACAGGAGGCCGAACCCATGAGTCTGCATCCCCTCGACGACCGCATCGTCGTCCGCCCGAACGAATCCGAAGAGACCACCGCTTCGGGCCTGGTCATCCCCGACACCGCCAAGGAGAAGCCCCAGCAGGGCGAGGTCCTGGCCGTGGGACCCGGCCGCCGGACCGAGGCGACCGGTGAGTTGGTCCCGCTCGACCTCAAGGTCGGCGACACCGTGGTCTACTCCAAGTACGGCGGCACCGAGATCACCTCCGACGGCGAGGATCTCCTGATCCTGTCGAGCCGTGACGTCCTGGCCAAGGTGGCCAAGTAATGCCGAAGATCCTCAAGTTCGACGAGTCCGCCCGCCGCGGCCTCGAGGCAGGCGTCAACAAGCTGGCCGACGTGGTCAAGGTCACGCTCGGCCCCAAGGGCCGCAACGTCGTGATCGAGAAGAAGTTCGGCGCCCCGACCATCACCAACGACGGCGTGTCCATCGCCCGTGAGGTGGAGTTGGACGACGTCTTCGAGAACATGGGCGCCCAATTGGTGAAGGAAGTCGCCACCAAGACCAACGACGTGGCCGGCGACGGCACCACCACCGCCACCGTCCTCGCCCAGGCCCTCATCCGCGAGGGTCTCCGCAACGTCGCCGCCGGCGCCAACCCGCTGGGGCTGCGCAAGGGCATCGACAAGGCGGTGGCCGCGGCCGTCGAGTCCATCAAGGAGCAGGCCAAGGAGATCGACTCGAAGACCGAGATCGCGCAGGTGGCCTCCATCTCCGCGGCCGACTCGGCCATCGGCGAGGTCCTGGCCGACGCCATCGACCGGGTGGGCAAGGACGGGACAGTGACCGTCGAGGAGTCCAACACCTTCGGCATCGACCTCGAGTTCACCGAGGGCATGCAGTTCGACAAGGGCTACCTCTCGCCGTACTTCGTGACCGACGCCGAGCGCCAGGAGGCGGTCCTCGACGATCCGCTGATCCTGTTCGTCAACAACAAGGTGAGCGCCGTCCACGACATGGTCCCGGTCCTCGAGAAGGTCATGCAGACCGGCAAGCCGCTGCTGATCGTGGCCGAGGACGTCGACGGTGAGGCCCTGGCCACGCTGGTGGTCAACAAGATCCGCGGCACGTTCACCTCGGTGGCCGTCAAAGCTCCGGGCTTCGGCGAACGGCGCAAGGCGATGCTCCAGGACATGGCCGTCCTCACCGGCGCCCAGGTCATCTCCGAGGAGATCGGGCTGAAGCTGGACACCACCACTGTCGACCTGCTGGGGAAGGCCCGCCGGGTGATCATCACCAAGGACGACACCACCATCGTCGAGGGCGGTGGCGCCGAAGACGAGGTGAAGGGCCGTATCGCCCAGATCAAGCGCGAGATCGACGACACCGACTCCGACTGGGACCGGGAGAAGCTCCAGGAGCGGCTGGCCAAGCTGGCCGGGGGCGTGGCCGTGGTCAAGGTGGGCGCCGCCACCGAGGTGGAGCTGAAGGAGAAGAAGCACCGCATCGAGGACGCGCTGTCGGCCACCCGGGCCGCAGTCGAAGAGGGCATCGTGGCCGGAGGGGGGACCGCCCTGCTCCGCTCACGCGTGGCCGTGTCCTCCGTGGTCAGCTCCCTCAAGGGGGACGAGGCCACCGGTGCCTCCATCGTGGCCAAGGCCCTCGCCGCGCCGCTGCACTCCATCGCCTCCAACGCCGGGCTCGAGGGCTCGGTCTTCGTCCGCCAGGTCGAGTCGGAGACGGGCACCATCGGGCTCAATGCCAACACCGGTGAGCTGGTCGACCTGGTCAAGGCCGGGGTCATCGACCCGGCCAAGGTGACCCGGTCAGCGCTGCAGAACGCCGCCTCCATCGCCGGCCTGCTGCTCACCACCGAGGCACTGGTGGCCGACAAGCCCGAGAAGGCCGACCCGGGCGCGGCCGCCGCGGCGGCTGCCGCCATGGGCGGCGGGATGGGTGGCATGGGTGGCATGGGCGGCATGATGTAGTCCTGCACCGACCCCCTCGGGGGTCGGAGGCGCCACTCGGCGCAGCCCTGCGTCTGGTGAGCCGGTCGGATCCTCGGGTCCGGCCGGCGGCCGCGTCGGGCCTGCCCTCCCCCTAACCTGATCCCTCCATGCAACCCCCGGATCCTCCTTCGGCCCCCGCCAGGAGGGCCATCCCCCGACCACCGGGCCATCGAGCCGGCTCCGCCGCCCCCTGGGCCGCGCTGCCGTCCGCCGACCGGCGGGCCATCGCCCTCGATCGGGTCCGAGCCGCCGTCGCCTCCCGGACCGGGCCCGCGGGCGACATCGCCCACCGGGGCCAGTGGCGCTCCCTGGCCGGCAGGATCGTCGACGGGGAGCCGGCGGCGGTCCTGGTCGCGCTCTTCGAGGAGGCCGGCGAGGCCAGGGTCGTCCTCACCGTGCGATCGGACCGGCTGCGGTCCCACCAGGGTGAGGTGGCCTTTCCGGGCGGCCGGCTCGACGACGGCGAGGGGGTGGTGGCCGGCGCGCTGCGGGAGGCATTCGAAGAGGTCGGCCTCGATCCCCGGCTGGTCACTGTGGTGGGTGAGCTGACCCCCATGCCCACCGTGTCCTCCAATACGGTGATGACACCGGTGGTGGCCACCCTGGACACCCGTCCCGGCCTGGCCCCCAACCCCGGAGAGGTGGAGCGGGTCTTCGACGTCGCCCTCAGCGAACTGGCGGCCGACGGGGTCTTCCACGAGGAGTGGTGGCCGGCGCCGGGCCGTCCCGCCTCGGACGGGCTTCCCGAAGGCGAGTTCCCGGTGTGGTTCTTCGACCTGGCCGGCGTGACGGTGTGGGGGGCG
>DATBOO010000059.1:0-9670 GCA_036553725.1 Acidimicrobiales bacterium
ACTGGACCCGTATCCATCCAGAGGATCGTTAGGGACCTGGCCCGCTTGACCGATCCGCCAACCGCCCTGTGGGCACGGTGGCAATGCCGGGATCGATGAGGAGGTCACCCGATGGTGTCGAGAACAATCGCGTCCGTGGACAAATGGATCGCCCAGGCGACCGAAGTGCTCAGCGGGGTCGGGCCCGAGCCGGTGGTCGAGCCGGTGGTCGAGCCGGGTCCCCCGACCGATCCTTCCGCTGGACCTGACGGTGCGGGTCCCCGGCGGAGCCCGGAGCCCGTCCCCGACGATCCCGACGGTGCGCGGGGATCCGTCTCAAGGGGCGCGCTGCACGACAAGTAGCCCCTCAGGGCGGGTTGGCGCCGTCGCAGAAGAACAGGATCACCGGCCGCTCTGCGGGCAGGACCGACCCTTGGACCGGGGCCTGCTGTCCGATGACGAAGGACCGGTTGGGAACCGTGACGCCCGCACACTCGGCTGCGGTCCCGTAGAGCGCCAACGGGGTGAGGTGGGCGGAGTAGACATCCGATTCGGCATTGAGGAACTGCTCGCCCACGACGTCCGGGACCCTGCAGCATATGTGGGAGGCGGTCGCAGCCGGGGAGTGGGAGGCGGCGGTGAGGTGGGACGGGCGAACGGTGACATTCGACGGGGGGGCCTGCTTCGCATCCACCCTGCCGCGACCGTGGTCCGACGAGAAGGGCAGATCGGCGGTGCCGCGGGGTAGCGGGCGGCCTGAATTCCGAAGGGCGAGCGCAGTCCCTCCGGCGGCCGCCACCAACGCCAGGGCCAGGCCGGTCACCAGGAGTCGCCTACTCCGGCGTGTGTCCCGCCCGTTCCTCCCGCCTGCCTCCGGCGGCGGCCCGGACGGGACCGGTCCGGTTTCGGAGGCCAGCGGACCGGACCCCCGTTCGGGGATGGAAGGGCCCGCCGGCGGGGCGACGCCCTCAGCCGACTCCGGCGGGTACCACTTGAGATCGGAGGCCAACCACCAACCCTCGCCCCGCGATACGTCGCTCACTCCTGGGCCCGCCTTTCCGAAACCCGGTCCCCCGCCCGTCGTCCGGAAACTTGCAGAGCATGGTGGCACAGGGAGGGGCCGCCCGCCAAGGGAAAGTCCCCCCGCCGACTGGCTGCGGGAACCGGGCGGGCCTGGCCCCGGTCATCGGCCAGCCCGTGCCCGGCTCAGGCGGAGACCTGGGCGCAGTGACTGCTCACCAGCCCGACCAGTTGGTCCCAGTACTGGGGCGGGTAGTCGTGGCCCATGCCCGCCACCAGGACGAACCTGGCGCCGGGGACCGCCTCTGCCGTCCGCCGCCCCCCGCTGGCGGCGATCAGGTTGTCCGCGTCCCCGTGCACCACCAGGGTCGGCAGCCGGACCCCTCGGAGGTCGTCGGTCCGGGCACCGGAGGCCAGTACCGCCATCAGCTGCCGGGCCGTTCCGGCCGGGTCGAAGCACCGGTCGAAGGCCTCGACGGCGTTGGCGGTCAGTCGCTCCGGGTCGAAGCAGGCCGGGCTGCCCCATGCGGTGGCCCCGGCCAACTGGGCGGCGACATACGCCTCGCGGTCGACAGGCGGTGGTGCCAGCAGCAACCGCCGCGCCTCCGGCGTGGGTTGACCGACGTCGGGATCTCCGGTGGTCGACATGAGCGAGGTCATGGTCAGGATGCTCTCGGGGTGCTCGATGGCCATGGTCTGGACGATCATCCCTCCCATCGACGCGCCCATGACGTGGGCCCGCCCGATGCCGAGGTCGTCGAGGACGGCCAGACCGTCGCCGGCCATGTCGGACAGTAAGTAGGGGGCGTCGGCCGGTCGGCCGGCGGCCAGGGCCCGGACCACGGCGGCGACGTCAGGCGTCACCCCCGCCAACTTGGTCGACCTCCCGACGTCCCGGTTGTCATAGCGGATGACGAAGAGGCCGGACGAGGCGAAGCGCTCGCACAGCTCGGAGCGGTAGTTGATGCTCTGGCTCCCGAGACCGTTCACCAGCAACAGCGGTGGATCGTCCCTCGCGCCGAACGTCTCATAGAAGATCTCGACGTCGCCGTTGCGTGCGAACACCCTCACCACCTTGTCGGCCCGTCGAGAAGCTAGCAGGCGCTCCTGTGTCCGCTCTCGCTCCTGTCCGGTCAGTCGACACGGAGAGTGGTCGAACCACCACACCGATTCCGACGGGCCCCGCCGGCAGTCGGATCATCCGAATCGGAGGGCTTGAACTGGAGGTTGTCATCCCCACCGCCGGCGCCAGATCCACCAGAGATCCGCCATAGATCCGCCGGAGGGCGGCCAAGAGGTCTGCCGAATACACATCTCCGGGAGCCGCCGGTACAGTGCGGCCGTCCGAAATCAGGGGTACCAACCGGTCCGTCCCCACCGAGACGCGGGGGCTCCCTCCCGAGTCACCACACGGTGAAACAGCGCAGACGGGCCGGCCAAGGAGACAACGACGTAACCAACGATCCACTACGGACGTAATCACCCGCTAGCACACCCGGCTCTTGAAGCCAGGCCGTACCACCCTTCCCGGTGCTCGGCTGGGGCGTTGAATGCTCAGACGTGGGGTCCACCTAACCAAAAGAGAGCCAGAGCGGCCCGCCAAGCAGGCGCTCTGACCGACCAAGGAAAGTCACCCCACAATGGATTCATCTACCGCTATTTGTCGTTCCTCTGTTCGAAGACTGCCCGTTTCCGGACGTCACACCCACCGCCGGGCCGGGAGGACCCGCAGCCGCACGGCTGCCGGTGCCACCGGGGCGGTCGCAGTGGCCGCAACCCTCCTGTCCACCCTCATCGGCGGCGTCGGCCGTGCTTCCGCCGCCCCGCCCACCGGTGCCGGCATGGTGCTCAATGCGCCGATCGTCGACGTCGCCTCCACGCCCGACGGGCGCGGCTACTGGGAGGGCGCCTCTGACGGGGGCGTCTTCGCCTTCGGTGAGGCCGGCTTCTACGGCTCGACCGGATCGCTCCATCTCAACGCGCCGATCGTCGGACTCACGCCCACGCCCGACGGACGCGGCTACTGGGAGGTGGCCAGCGACGGCGGGGTCTTCGCCTTCGGTGACGCCCAGTTCTTCGGGTCGACAGGCGCCATCCACCTCAACCAGCCCATCGTCGGAATCGATTCCACTCCGGATGGTGGTGGCTACTGGCTCGTCGCGTCCGACGGCGGGGTATTCGCCTTCGGTGACGCCCAGTTCCTCGGGTCGGCGACAGGCATGTCCCCGACAAGCCCGATCGTCGGCATCGCCTCGACCCCGGACGGCCGTGGGTACTGGGAGGCCGCGCTCAACGGAGCCGTCTTCGCCTTCGGTGACGCCCGCTATGAAGGGGGTGCGCCCGCCGGAGAGCTGGCGGTCGGGATCACTGCAAGCGGGTTCGGCTACCGGCTGGCGACGGCCAGCGGCGGGATCTACACGTTCGGCGGCATCCCCTTCTACGGCTCCACCGGGGGCCAGCACCTCAACAAGCCGGTCATCGGCATGTCATCCACCAGTGGCGGCTACCTCACGGTGGCATCCGACGGCGGCATCTTCACCTTCGGCACCGCCGGATTCTATGGCTCTCTCGGGGGCAGCACGGTCTACAGCCCGCCCTCGGCGGCCACCGGGGCGTCGGATGACGGCGTCACCGACTACCAGCGCGCCGCGTGGACCCGGGTCAACATCTGCGAGGAGGGTGGCCGATGGAACGTCCCGGGGAGCATCTTCAGCGGCGGCCTCGGATTCAGCCATGCCAACTGGGACCAGTTCAACACTTTCGGGTATCCGGCCGATGCCGCCGACGCCACCCCCGAGCAGCAGATCCGGGTGGCTGTGGCCTTCGCCACCCGCTACTGGGGCAACCCGAATGCGGCGCCCGATCAGAACGGCTGCACCGGCGGGTACTGACCCGCCCGCACTAACCGCCCGCCCTGCCCGTCGGCAGATGGCGCCCACCGGGCGTCTCGAGCGCGATGGTCTCGATCGCCCGGTCTGAACCGGTCAGCCGGTCGATTCCATCCGCTCGAGGGCGGCCGCCATCTGCCGGTGCACCAGATTGACCGCCTGCAGGGGTCGGATCATCACCCGGAACTCGACGATCAACCCCTGGTCGTTGCAGCGGATGATGTCGACGCCGTTGACGTGCTTTCCCTCGAGGGTGGTCTCGAACTCGAGGACGGCGGTGTCGCCAGCCATCACCGACTTCGTGTAATGGAATCCGCCCCGTCCCGGATCTTCGGTGCCACCTGACGCCGCCGCCTGGTCGCCGGGGAACGTCTTGGCGGCCGCCTCGAGGTAGAGCCTGGTGATGGCCTTGCCCTCCTGGGGCGTGAACACGATCGGCGAGTAGAAGACCACGTCGTCGTCGAGGAGCCCGTCGAGCCCGCCCGGGAGCCGGCCTCGCAGGTAGGCGTGCCACTTGTCGACCACCGGCTCGATCATCGGACCTCCTCAGTCGGCCAGACGGTAGCCGGCGCCCGCGCTCCCGCCAAGGGCACCGGCCATGCACCGCCCACCGCCGCTCCGGCGGACTAGCAGCAAAATCGAGCCACCCGCTACGGTGTCAGCATTCGATGACCGGAGGAGGATGGAAACGACGATGGCCAAGCAGATCCCGCTGGTCGACTATCTGGAGTTGGGCGCCGACCCGCACCTGACGGCGAACGAGTGCACCGCCTGCGGCGCCCGCTTCTTCGACCGGCGCAATGCCTGCGCCAGCTGCGGCCGGACCGAGTTCACCAAGGTCGCCGTGTCCAACAAGGGTGAGGTCAGGGCGTTCACCATCGTGGCCTTCGCCGCCCCGGGGGTCCCCGTGCCCTACGTCGCCGCGCTGGTCGACTGCGAGGGCACCAGCGTGCGGGCCAACCTGATCAACGTGGAGCCCGATCCGGACCATCTCACCCTGGGCATGCCGGTACGGCTGGCCACCCAGGTCATCGGCACTGACAACAACGGCACCGAAGCCATCGGGTTCGGCTTCGAACCCATGGGAGGTTGAGGAAGATGGCGTCTGACGACCTGTGGATCCTGGGCATCCACATGACAAAGTTCGGGAAGCACCCCGAGATGGACCTGGTCGACCTGGCCTCCGAGGCGGTCCTCGGCGCCCTGGCCGACGGCGGCGTCGGGATGCGGGACATGGGGGTGATCGGCGCCGGCAACCTGATGGCCGCCAACGCCGGCATCGGCCAGCAATTGCAGAAGCAACTGGGTCAGACCGGGATTCCCGTCTACAACGTGGCCAACGCCTGTGCCACCGGCGCCACCGCCCTGCGGGTGGCGTGCATGGCGGTCAAGGCGGGCGAGACCGACATGGGGCTGGCGTTCGGGGTGGAGAAGCTCTCGGGGGCCGGACTCCTGTCCGGCGGCAACCGGAAGGAGGACTCGGGGACCTGGAGCCCGTCCGGCCGCTACGGGGCCGTGGCCCCGGTCGACGGCCGCATCGGCACGGAGATCATGCCCGGTGTCTTCGCTCAGATCGGCATGGAGTACGGGCACCGGTACGGCGGCACCAGCTTCGAGCTGTTCGCCAAGATCAGCGAGAAGAACCACTCCCACTCCACCCTCAATCCCCTGGCCGCCTATTCGAAGAAGATGAGCCTGGAAGAGATCATGGGCGACATCATGATCGCCTACCCCAACACCCGGCCGATGTGCTCGGCCAACTGCGACGGTGCCGCCGCCGCGGTGGTGGTGAGTGGCGCCAGGCTGAAGACCCTGTCGCGGGAGCAGCAGCGTCGGGCGGTGAAGATCTCGGCGTCCATTCTGACCACCGACCCCTGGGAGGAGTCGTGCCAGATCCTGCCGGACGTGAACACCCTGACCCGGAACGCCGCCACCCAGGCCTACGAGCAGGCCGGAGTGGGGCCGGCCGACCTGGACCTGGTCGAGCTCCACGACTGCTTCGCCACCGCCGAGCTGGTGCACTACGACAACCTGATGCTGTGTGAGACCGGCGGCGCCGTCGACTTCTTCAATTCGGGAGCTACCTGGCGGGACGGTTCGATGCCGGTGAACGTCTCCGGCGGCCTCGAGTCCAAGGGCCACCCCATCGCCGCCACCGGCATCGCCAACGTGTGGGAGGTGGCGACCCACCTGCGCGGGGAAGCCGGCGACCGCCAGATCCCCGGGGCCAAGGTAGGGATGACCCATGTCATCGGCCTGGGCTCGGCCTGCGGCGTCCACATCCTGGAGAAGGCGGCCTGAGGCACGGCCGGGCCGCGGTCGCCCGGGCACCCGGCCACCGGCCGGCGGCCGGCGGAAGGAGTCAGCCATGCCCACCATCGAGGAGCTGGCCGACGAGGTGGCCCGGCTCCGACGGCGGGTCGATGCCGGCGAGTCCGTGCTCGAGATCCAGGCGCTGAAGGCTGACTACGGGGAGCTCGTCGATCAACGGTTCTCTGCGGACGGCGTCGTCGACCACGCCGAGTTGGAGCACATCGCGTCCAGGGTCGCCGCCCTGTTCACCGTCGATGGGACCTGGGACGGCGGGCCGGGTCTCGGGCGCGTCACCGGACGTCCCGCCATTGCCGACCGCCTCTGCCGGCCCACGCTCGACTTCGCCCGGCACCTGTTCGTCCGGCCCCGGATCCGGGTGGACGGCGACCGGGCCTCGGGGCGATGGGACCTCCTCAGTCCCTGCCGCCGTCCCGACGGCTCCTCCTACTGGATGTGCGGGTACGAGGACGACGAGTACCTCCGGGTCGACGGGGTCTGGCTCCACCAGTCGATGCGGCTCACCACCGTGTTCATGTCGCCGGTGGGAACGGGCTGGACGCAGATCCTGGCCTGACCGGCCCGCCCCGGCGGCCGCCTGCCTCACCGGCCCGGTGTCCCCCGTCGGTTCCCGCGGCCCAGCGTCTGGACCACGAGTCCAACGGATCGATGGCCTCACCCAGGGCCCGTCCGATGGGGGTCAGCTCGTACCGGCGCGAAGGCATCTGGTGCACCAGCCCGGATTCGACCAGCTCGCGGAGCCTCTCGTAGAGGACGCTCGACGACATGCCGTCGCACCGGGCCCGTAGTTCCCGGCCGCCGTGCGGACCGTCCCTGAGCTCCCAGAGGAGGCGGAGGGCCCACCGGCGTCCCAGGAGGTCCAGGGCGGCCATCAGTGGCCGGCCCGTCGAGGATCCCCGGACCGGGCTGCCGGGAACCGGCGTAGATGCCGCCATCACCCTCCTCTGCCCACTCGTTGCACACTCACTTGCCCATCCCGCGCACATATCCCTTGTAGTTCGGAATCAGAAACACTAGGCTGGTTCTGATTCAGAAACACTCTAGTACGTCGATGGGAGGTGGCCATGGCCCGGATCGAGCCCCTGCAGCGCCCCTACGAGAGAGCGGTCGGGGCGCAGCTCGAAGCGATGATGCCGCCCGGGGTGGAGCCCATCGCCTTGTTCCGCACTTTCGCCAAGAACCTGGCCATGACCACCGCCATGCAGGGCTGGGGGCGCTACGAACTGGGCCGGGACCTGTCGATCGGCAGGCGCCAGCGCGAGATCGTCATCGACCGGACCTGCGCGCGGTGCGGCTGCGAATACGAGTGGGGGGTGCACGTCGCCTTCTTCTCCGAGCGGGTGTCGCTGACCGCCGAGCAGGTGGTGTCGCTCTCACGGGGAAGTCCCGACGATCCGTGCTGGGAATCCGGGACCGATCGGCTGTTGATCCGCCTCGTCGACTCCCTCTTCGACACATCGGACATCGGCGACGAGCTGTGGAGCGAGCTGTCGGCGCACTTCGATGAGCCCCAACTGCTGGACCTGACCATGCTCTGCGGCTGGTACCACGCCATCAGCTTCACGGCTCGTGCCGCCCGGGTCCCGATCGAGCCCGGGGCCCCGACCTTCGCGTCGATAGGCGGCGCCTGACCGAATGGTGGAGCCCGTCCACCCGACCTGGCACCGGTACTGCTCCGTCCCGTCCTAACATGCGCTGCCGGGCCCGTTGAGCGAGGTTCCGCCGCCGCGTTCCGGGCCCGGCAACCATCATGCCGCCGACGGGCATCGTCGCATCCGGCCATCCGGACCAGCAGTGCTCTCCGCGTGGCACCGCGGATGGCGATCGGCCCCGAAGGTCCTTCCACTTCGACCGGCCCCAGGATCCCAAACCGCATCGCCACTGCTAGCGCCCCTCCGATGGCTGCTCGAGCGAGCTGCTACTTCCCGCCACGTATGACACACCTCGTCGGGTGGGGACGGAGATTCGGACTACCGCCGGCACCGAGGCGTCGGTGCTCACCCGTTGCCACCGGACGGCGGCCCGACGATGAGCGCGGGGCCCGGCCCCCCGGGCATCCCGAGATAGCCGGCCACCGACTGCGCGTCACGCTCCAGGGCGGCCAGTCCCGACCGGCCGACTTCTTCCAGGAGTTCCAGCCGGACCCGGCGGCCCGCCATCCGCCAGGTGCCGACCACCTGGCCGCCCACCAGCGCCGTGGCCCGGAAGATCCCGTTGACCGTGACGACGCCCCGGTGGGGCCCGAGCAATGGGGTGCGGTCGACCCACCCGTGGAGAACCGGGTCGAAAGGCCCGAGCAACCGCGGGCCCGGCAGGGGGGCCGGAGGAGCCCGGTCGGCCAGCACGAACAGCTCATCCGGGCCGACGACTACCTCGTCAGCCAGAGAAGCCAGACCCGAGCGGGCCTGGCCCAATCCGATCCCGGCCCATCGGGCCAGGTCGGCGGCACCCGCCGGCCCGTGCCCGGCCAAGTAGCGCCGCGCCAGGCGGGCCAGGCCCTCGGACCTGTCGATCGGCGGCGGCGCCGGGCCGAGCCATCCCGGCACGTCCGCGAAGAGCTGCCGGCCGTCACGGGTCGGACCACCCACGATCAGGCCGCGCAGGGAGGCGGCCAACAGGATGTGCACCAACGCCTGCCCTCCGGTCGGGACCCCGGCGGCGTCGAGCAACCCTCGCAGTTCCTCCCGGCTCCGGGGTCCCCCGGTGCTCACCGCCTCGGCCACGATGTCGATCCCCCGGTTGGCGTCGGGCGGGTCGAGGCCCTCCTGGCGCAGCCGCCGTTCGTTGCCCGACCGCAGCTGCGGTGTCGTGAGCGGGTGCAGCCACCAATAGTCCTCGGCCGCCACCAGATGCAGGGTCCCCCGGTTGAGCCAGGTCACCAGCGCGCTCCGGTGGCGGGTGAGCGCCCGGTCGACGTCGTCGGCGCGGCGCGCTCCCGACCGGGCCCGGACGGCCAGCCGGGCCCCCCGCCGGTCCTGGGCCTGCACGGCGAGCAGTCGCTCGAGGACCTGTTCCGTGCCGGCGACCGGGGGACCGCTGAGCAATTGGGCGTCGAGCCGGGCCCGGGTCAGGGCTCGCGCCGGCGGGGTCCTCGGGCTCACGGATGAGATTGTGCCGCGTCCCGACCCGGCCGGGGGACGGCTGGACACCATGGCCGGGACCCCATACTGTCATGTCGGATGCCATAAGTTTCGGACGGGCCGCCGGCAGCTCCGGGCGGCACCGCGACCAGAGCCACGGACAGGGGATCGACATCTTGAACCACGACCGTTTCGAGGGTGAGATCAAGCGGCTCCAGAGCGAGTCGACGCCGTGGTGGCCCACGCCCCCCCACCCCGGCGAGGACGCCCCCAACGTGGTGCTCGTCCTCCTCGACGACACCGGCTTCTCCCACTTCGGCTGCTTCGGCTCCGACCTGGCCACCCCCCACATCGACCGCCTGGCCGCCGGAG
>DATBOO010000108.1:0-1997 GCA_036553725.1 Acidimicrobiales bacterium
GACCACCGCGCCTCCGATCTCGTCATCCGACGAAGCGCACGGCGAGCCGGGCCGGAGGGGACCGACCCGGCCCCCGACCACCCCCCCGCCGACAGGACCACGCCGGCTCCGCTACGCGGTGGTGGGCCTGGTGCTGGCCGCCTCGTTCGCCTTCCTGCTGGTCAAGGGTCTCGGCACCGCCCTCAACTTCTACCTGCCCGCCGACCAGGCGCTGCACCAGAAGGCGAGCCTCGGCGACAAGACGTTCAACCTCGAAGGTGTGGTGCAACCCGGCTCGATCCGCCAGACCCCGAACGGTGTGAACTTCGTGGTCACCGCCGGAGCGGCCCGGCTGCAGGTCGAGAACACCGGGAGTCCACCCCAGCTCTTCCAGGTCAATATCCCGGTCATCGCCGTCGGGCACTTCAGCGGCACGGCGTTCGTCTCCAACCAGATCCTGGTCAAGCACTCCTCGAACTACATCGCTCAGCATCCGGGGCGGGTCACCTCGCCCAACGGGACCAAGCGATGACCGGCGGCCCGACGTGTAGCCGGTGGGTCGCCGGACCTCGGCAGTGAACGGGGCCCTCGGCCACACCGGCGTCCTGCTCGGGTTCGTCGCCGCCCTCGCCGGTGTGACGGTCATCGCCGTCGGTCTGGCCCGGGGCCGGTCATCGACGACCCGCCGCGGCCAGGTCTACGCCCCCCTCGTCCTGCTCGGTGGCCTGATCGCCCTGGTCGCCATGGAGCACGCGCTGCTGGCCCACGACTTCTCCCTCAGCTACGTGGCCGCCAACAACAGCCGGGCCACGCCGTGGCTCTACTCCTTCACCGGGTTGTGGTCGGCGCTGGCCGGATCGATCCTGCTGTGGGGGGTCGTGCTCGGCGGCTACGCCACCGCCATGGTGTGGCGGTTCCGGAGGCGGGCCGGTGAGGACCTGGTGGGTTGGGCCACCCTGGTCGTCTACGTGGTCGCCGCCTTCTTCTTCGGGCTCATGCTCGGTCCGGCCGACCCCTTCAAGCACGTCGTCGGAGCCATCCCCCCCAACGGGCCCGGTCCCAACGCCCTGCTGCAGAACAACCCCCTGGTGCTCATCCACCCGCCCATGCTCTACCTGGGCCTGGTCGGGTTCACCCTCCCGTTCGCCTTTGCCGTGGCCTCGCTGATCACCGGACGGCTCGACGAGGACTGGCAGGGGGAGACCCGCCGCTGGACCCTGTTCGCCTGGGCCTTCCTCACCATGGGCATCCTGCTCGGCGCCTGGTGGTCGTATGAGGTGCTGGGCTGGGGGGGCTTCTGGGGCTGGGACCCGGTGGAGAACGCCGCCCTCCTGCCCTGGCTGGTGGGCACCGCCTACCTCCACTCGGTGATGGTCCAACAGCGGCGAGGGCTGTTGCGCATCTGGAACCTCTCCCTGGTGGTGGCGGCGTTCAGCCTGACCATCCTCGGGACCTTCCTGACCCGATCCGGGGTCATCCAGTCGGTCCACTCCTTCACGGAGTCGACCATCGGTCCCCTCCTGCTGGGCTTCTTTGGGCTCGTGTTGGTGACCGGCGTGGGACTGATCGCCTGGCGCGGGGACCGGCTGCACTCCGTCGGAGGCATCGACTCGCCCATCAGTCGGGAGGGGGCCTTCCTGGCCAACAACCTCCTGTTCGTCGGGTTCGCCTTCGTCGTGCTGCTGGGCACGGTCTTCCCCCTCCTGTACGAGGCGCTCAACGGCGGCACACAGGTGGGAGTAGGGGCGCCCTACTTCAACCGGTTCTTCGTGCCCGTCGGGTTGGGGCTGCTCTTCTTGATGGCGGTGGCCCCGGCGCTCCCGTGGCGCAAGACCTCCGTGGCCATCCTGCGCGGCCGCCTGGCCATACCGGCGGCCATCGGCGTGGCGGTGGTGGTGGTCTGTACGACGGCCGGCATCCACGGCATCGAGCCGCTGTTGGCCTTCGGCCTGGGCGGGTTCGCCGCCGCCTCGGCCGCGCGCTCCCTCCTGTTGTCGGTGCGGGGCGCATACCGGGGG
>DATBOO010000116.1:0-1573 GCA_036553725.1 Acidimicrobiales bacterium
GACAGCGATATGCCGGTCCTCATGCTCACGGCCAGGGACGCCATCAACGACCGGGTCCAGGGCCTCGACGTGGGGGCAGACGACTACCTGGTGAAGCCGTTCGCCCTCGCCGAGCTGCTGGCCCGCCTGCGGGCCCTGCTCCGGCGCCGGCCCGAGGATCCGGGCGAAGAACTGGCCTTCGCCGACCTCCGCCTCGACCCGGTGACCCGGGACGCCCACCGGGGGGATCGGCTGTTCACCCTGACCCGGATCGAGTTCGACCTCCTCGAGCTCCTCCTGCGCCACCCCCGCCAGGTGCTGACCCGTGAGCTCATCCTCGATCGGGTCTGGGGTTACACCTTCGACTCGGGCACCAACTCACTGGCCGTCTACGTGGGGTACCTCCGCCGCAAGACGGAGTCCGGAGGGGAGTCCCGGCTGATCCACACGGCGCGTGGGGTCGGCTACGTCCTACGTGAGAGCTAGACCGTGACCTCCCGCCCCGGCAGCCGACCATGACCTTCCGGGGGCGCCTGGTGCTGGCCACCACCGCCGCCGTCCTGGTGGTGGTGGTCCTGGGTTCGGTGGCCACCTACCTGGTGGCGTACAACTCGTTGATCGGCTCGGTGGACGTCAATCTGGCCAACGTGGCCCAGCCGGCGGCCGGCGATCCGCCGGACCTCCGGATCCAGAACACCTGCAACGTCCCGGGCGCCTGTACCCAGGTGGTCAACAATGCGAACCGCGGCGTCACCGAGGGGGACCCCGCCGTGCTGCCGGTGTCGGCGCAGGCGCTCCAGTCGGCCGCCAGTCAGGGCCGGGCCCCGAACACCTACTTCTCGACGAACGTCGGCGGCATCGATGTCCGTCAGCTGGTGGTGGCGCTTCCCCCCGGCTTCATCTACCGCGGCAACAACTCGATGTGGGAGTTGGCCGACGGCGGCGCGCTGCAGGTCACCGCGCCGCTGACCGGCGTCAACCAGGAGCTCCGGCACCTGGCCCTGGCACTGTGGATCATCGTCATCGGCGGCGTGACCATCGCCGTCATCCTGGGGCTGGCCGTGGGGCGGACCGCGCTGCGCCCGCTCAACAGTCTCACCGAGACGGTGGAGGAGCTGGCCGAGACCACCGATGTCTCCAGACGGCTGGATCCCGGCGGCGCCGACGAGCTCGGCCGGCTGCGCCGCGCCTTCAACCGCCTCCTGGTGGCGCTGGACACCTCCCGGGAGAGTCAGCGCCAGTTGGTGCTGGACGCCTCCCACGAGATGCGCACCCCCCTCACCAGCCTCCGCACCAACATGGAGGTGGCCCGTCGCCTGGAGGAGCTGGACCCCGAGGAACGGGAGGTGCTGATCAGCGACGTGACCACCCAGATGGACGAGCTGGCCGCACTGGTCGGCGACCTGGCCGAGCTGGCCCGGGGCGAGCAGCCCGAGCTCACCTCGGGTCCGGTCCGCCTCGATCTGATCGTCCTCGAGGCGGTCGAGGTGGCCACCACCCACGGGCGCAGCCGGGAGGTGACCTTCGACGCCAAGGTGGCTCCCACCTGGGTGTCCGGCTCATCGGGGCGGATCGGGCGGGCGGTGGACAACCT
>DATBOO010000117.1:0-29062 GCA_036553725.1 Acidimicrobiales bacterium
TGTCCGGTGTGACGGCGCAGTACGAATCCGAGGTCGTCTTCCACCGCAACCGTGAGGATCTGGAGGCTCAGGGCGTCCTCTTCTGCGACATGGACACGGCCGTGCGCGAGTACCCCGAGGTCGTGCAGAAGTGGTTCGGGAAGATCATCCCGCCCAACGACAACAAGTTCGCCGCCCTCAACTCGGCCGTGTGGTCCGGTGGCTCGTTCATCTACGTCCCCCCGAACGTCATCGTCGACCAGCCCCTGCAGGCCTACTTCCGGATCAACGCGGAGAACATGGGCCAGTTCGAGCGGACGCTGATCATCGCCGACGTCGGCTCCCAGGTGCACTACATCGAAGGCTGCTCGGCCCCGGTCTACACCAGTGACTCCCTGCACTCGGCCGTGGTCGAGCTGGTGGCGCTGGAAGGCTCGCGGATCACGTACACCACCATCCAGAACTGGTCCAACAACGTCTACAACCTGGTGACGAAGCGGGCGCGTGCCGAAGCCGAGGCCCATGTGGAATGGATCGACGGGAACATCGGCTCACGGCTGACCATGAAGTACCCGTCCGTCTACCTGATGGGGCCGAAGGCCTCGGGTGAGGTGCTGTCGGTGGCCTACGCCGGCGCGGGCCAGCATCAGGACGCGGGGGCGAAGATGATCCACTCCGCTCCCGAGACCACCTCGACCATCGTGTCCAAGTCGATCTCCAAGGACGCCGGCATCACCACCTACCGCGGCAAGGTCCATGTGGATGAGGGGGCCAAGCACGCCAAGAGCTTCGTCCGGTGCGACGCGCTGCTCCTCGACGACACGTCGGTGTCGGAGACCAAGCCCTACATGGAGGTCGCCGAGCGTGACGCGCGCATCGGCCACGAGGCCACCGTCTCCAAGGTCGGGGACGACCAGCTCTTCTACCTGATGAGCCGCGGCCTCTCCGAGACCCAGGCCATGGGCATGATCGTCAACGGGTTCATCGAGCCGATCACCCGCACCCTGCCGATGGAGTATGCCGTCGAGTGGAGCCGGCTGATCGAGCTGCAGATGGAGGGCTCCGTCGGCTGATCTGGCTGACCGGCCCCGAGGTGGCCGGTCGGGCCCCACTGCGACCGGTCCGGCGGGGAGGACGGGCGATTCGACGCCGGGGCGGGCTGACAGAGGGGGACCCAGAAGGGCAGAATGGACCCATGGCCATGAGGGAGGAGTGCAAGCACTTCCAGAGCCGCACCTACGATTCGGGTGAGGTGGCCAGGTTCTGCGTCCTCGATCTGGCTCCCGAGGCCCCGTGGAAGTGCCCTGACGACTGCGCGTCGTACGCCCCCCGCCTGGCCGACGTCGGTTGGTCCCACGGCTCGCTGATCGAGCCGAAACTCGAGCCCATGCCCGACGTGCCCGGCGAGGACGCAGCCGAGCTGCTCGACCAGGCCGAGGACATCATCAACGCCGTCGGTCCCGAGGTACTGGCCGAGGTGCGCAAGGAGGACGAGCGCGAGGAGCGCAAGGGACAGCGCTGGTGGCGCCGTAGGCGCTGAGCCGGGTCAGCGGCCGGTGAAGACCGCGGGGCGCTTCTCCATGAACGCCCTCATGGCCTCGGCCAGGTCGTCGGAGGCGAGAAATCCAGCGTTCCAGGCGGCGACGAATTCCAGACCTTCGGCCACCGGGCGGTCTTCGCCGGCCCTGAGCACCGCCTTGGTGCCCTGTACGGCCAGGGGTGAGTTGGCGGCCATCTCGCCGGCCAGCGCCCGGGCGTCGCGGAGGACGGCGTCGGAGTCCGGGCTGACATGGTTGACCAGTCCGATCGAGGCGGCCCGGGCCGCCTCGATGTCCTTCCCGGTGTAGGCCAACTCGGCAAGGTGGCCCTTGCCGATGATGTGGGGGAGGCGCTGGAGGCTGCCGAGGTCGGCCACGATGGCCACCTTCGCCTCCCGGACCGAGAAGAGGGCGTCGGCGCTGGCCATCCGCACATCGCACGCTGCAGCCAGGTCCACCCCACCGCCGATGCAGTAGCCGTGGATGGCGGCGATGACCGGCAGCGGGCACTCCGCCACCGAGTTCACCGACGCCTGGAGCCGGAGGATCTCGGTCCTCGCCGACCGGGCCCGGGCGGCCATCGAGGCGGGAGCGCCATTGTCCGATCCCCCGGATCCGGTCAGCCCCGCCATGGCCACCAGATCCAGTCCGACCGAGAAGTGGGGTCCCCGGGCGGCGACCACCACGGCGCGTATTTCGGGATCGGAACTGATGGCGGCCATGGCCAGGGGGAGATCGGACCAGAACGCGGGTCCCATGGCGTTGCGCTTCTCCGGCCGGTCGAGCCACAGCGTCGCCACGTTCCCGTCGGCCTCGATGGACAGGACCTCGGAGGAGAAGGAATCGAGTGCTGGAGTCACGGTGCACAGCGTAGGCGGGGACCGGGACGGGCGTCTCGCCTGCGGCGGCCCCACAGGAGCCCTGATGCCCCAGGAGCGGACCAGATCGGGATCGAATCGGGGTCGGCCGGGCAACGGCGGCCGGTAGGATGGTGGCGAGGCTCGTGGTTCGGGCCTCCTTGCGCGAGAGGCTCCTGTCCTGTCCATCTTCACTCCAGAATTGGCCGCAGCCCTGCCCGGTCCCCCGTGGCTGCAACAGCGGCGATCGGCGTCCGCCGAGGCCTTCTCCTCTGCCCCCCTGCCCGTGGAGAAAGACGAGGTATGGCGCTACAGCCGGATCGACCAGCTCGATCTCGAGCGCTTCCGCCCTGAGGACGCCGTGCCGAGGACATCTTCGAACGATCCGGGGTTGTCATCGTCTGACCGCATCCATGCACTGGTCACCTCCCTCGGGGACCGATCGGGCCTCCTGGTGACCATCAACGGCGTCCTGGCCACCGTGGCCTCGTCGGTGGGCGACGAACTCCTGGCACTCGGCCGAGTAGCCGAGCACGGTGGAGCCGAGTCGCTCCTCGGGTCGGTTGTCACCGATCCAAGCGAGTTCGTGTTGTTGAACGATGCCTTCAGCGTCGACCCTCTGGTCGTCGACATCCGCCCCGGCGCCGTCATCGACGACCCGATCGTGATCGTCCACGTCGTCAGCGGCCCCGGCGGCCGCGCACTGTTTCCGCGGACCGTCGTCCGGGCGGGCGAAGCGTCGAGGGCAGGCCTCGTCGAAATCGTCATCGACATCGACACCGGCCTGTTGGCCGACCTCCCACCGGCGACTCCGGCCACCGACGGCGGACGGGCGGGGGAGGGGCCCGAGCGTTTGGTGATCCCGGTGACCGAACTGCAGGTGGCCGACCGGTCCTCGTTCGCCTACGTCAGTGTGCAGTCATTGGGTGCCGACACCTGGCAGCTGGCCCACCAGGCCAGCACGATCGGCGCCGAGGCGACACTTCGGAGCTTCGCCGTGGCTCTCGGCGGCAGCTATGCCCGGCTCCGGACCGACTCTGCCCTGCAGGGGAGCTCGGGTACGAGCCTGTTGCGGGCCGCCTTCATCGGACGGGAGGACCAGATGCTCGACTTCCGTACCCTTCAAGACCACCTCGCTCCCAGGACCACCAGTGACCTCCTGTTCATGGGGGCCGTGGCCGACCGATCGCACTCCGTCTACAGCGGGCTGATCCGGGTTCGTCGGGGAGCCGTCAAGGCCGACGCCATGCAGACCAACCACAACCTGGTCCTGGACGAGGGTGCCCACGCCGATTCGGTCCCGAACCTCGACATCGAGGAAAACGACGTCAAATGCAGCCATGGATCGACGGTCGGACCGGTCGACGAGGATCAGCGCTACTACCTCGAGTCCCGGGGAGTGGAGCCCGAGGTGGCCGAGCGACTGATCGTCGCCGGCTTCTTCGAGGACATCGCCGCCCAGGTGCCGATCGCCGGCACGCGTTCGATGATCAGCAGGGCTCTGGCCGATCGAAGCGGAGTGCACGATGTCTGAGTCTTCGGCGAGTGAAATGAAAACGCCCGAGACCGTCCGTCTCTGTAGCCGAGGCGACCTGGCGTCCGGTGAGGCCAGGCGATTCGATGTGGCCGGGTTGCGTGTGGCCTTGGTCCGCATCGAGGACGACTACTACGCCATCGGCGATCGCTGCAGCCACGAGGACTTCTCGCTGTCCGAAGGCGAGGTCTGGGCGAGCGATTGCCAGATCGAATGTGCCAAGCACGGATCGACCTTCGATCTGCGCACCGGTGAGCCGTGCTCGCTGCCCGCCACCCGTCCCGTCCCGGTCTACGAGATCGCCATCGAGGGCGACGATGTGTCGGTGGTGGTCCCGTGAGCTCAGGAGAGTTGCGCATCGAAGGGCTCCGTGCGGGGATCGCCGGCCGCGAGATCCTGCGGGGGGTCAGCCTCACCGTGAGAAGCGGAGAAGTCCATGCCGTGATGGGGCCCAACGGGTCGGGGAAGAGCACGCTCGCACACGTCCTGATGGGAAGGCCGGGCTACGAGGTCCTGGACGGATCGGTGACCCTGGACGGCATCGACCTGTTGGCCCTGCCCACGTGGCAGCGGGCTCGAGCGGGTCTGTTCATCGGCATGCAACACCCGATCGAGGTGCCCGGAGTCTCGCTCCTCACGTCACTGGCGGCGGCTCGTCCGACCATTCCCGCCGACGAGTCCGGAGCCGATGGGTTCGACATTGCCGAGCACCTGCGGACCGAGGCCGGTCGCATCGGATTCGACGAGCGATTTCTCGACCGCCCACTCAACGTCGATCTGTCCGGTGGAGAGCGCAAGCGCAACGAGACCCTTCAGCTCGGAGTCCTCCGGCCGCGGTTCGCGGTCCTGGATGAAATCGACTCGGGGCTCGACGTCGACGGCTTGGGCGCGGTCGGACGCCGTGTCCAGGCGGCAACCGAGGAATGGGAGCTCGGTGTGTTGGCCATCACCCACTTCCGCCGGTTGCTCGATGTCCTCCACCCCGATGTCGTGCACGTGCTGTCCGATGGTCGGGTGGTGGCCACCGGCCAAAGTGAACTGGCCGAGATCGTCGACCGGACCGGATACGCCGCGTACAGCTGAGCAGTTGGGCAGCTCTGACTCGTCCGGTCCCTCCTCAGCCTTCTCTGGTCGACCAGGGCTGTACCCGGGTCTCTGCCCCTGATTGGTAGCGTCTCCCAACATGGCTCGCCGAGATCGCCGACGCGGCGCCCACAGCGCGCCTCGCAAGGGCAAGCGAAAGAGCAAGGACAAGGAAAAGAGCAAGGGCAAGGGCAAGGGAAAGAGCCGGTCCTCTGCAGTCCCTCCCCGTGACGGGACCGGTGCCGGTCTCGTCGCCGGCGCCCCGGTGGCGTCCGAGCCCCCCGCCGCTGTCGAGCCTCCGCCCCCGTCTCCGGAGCCGCCCCTCTCGCCCCCGGATTCGCCACCACCGCTTCTGCCTCCGGACTCACCGGTGCCGCTATCGCTGGCCCCCAGGCCGGGGCCGGTCTCAGGCCAGACTCCTCCCCCGGGTGCCGGCGACGGGGAAGGGGAGGCGGAAGGCAGGGAGGCGGAAGGCAAGGAGGCGGAAGGCAGGGAGGCGGAGGATCAGGGAGCTGAGATCCCTCCACCGGAGCCGAGCGACGACGCGGCCCTCGGCGGCGCCTGGATCGCCGGCGTGCTGTCCGCCACCGACATCCTGGCCGTTGACTTTCCCGATGCTGATTTCGAGTCAGCTCCGGGTCGCAAGGGCCGAAGGTCCTCGGAACGGTCTGCGTCCGGACGCAAGAGTAGGAGAAAGGCCAAACGCGACACCGAGGGAAAGGTCCCACCGTCGGGTACCGAGGGCCCGGCCAGCACCGAGGGCCCGGGCCGCGCCGAAACCACCGGCAGCCCCGGGGACAGCCGCGGCGGGGGTGCGGAGGGCACGGGCAAGCGCAAGAGGAGAGCGAGGCGAAAGCGCAGCTGGCTGGATCGGATACTGCTCGCCGGAGTTGTCGTCGTGGCCATGGCTCTGCTGGCAGTGGGGTCCAGCTATGCCTATATCCAGTACCGATTCGACCAGGTGACCAAAGTGTCGGTGAAGCACCTCACCAGGGCCGCGGTCGGCGAGCCGTTCAATGTTCTGCTCATCGGCTCTGACTCCCGTGCCGGTCTCACCGGCGCGGACCAGGTCCATTTCGGTGACCAATCCGCGGCGTCAGGCCAACGCAGCGATGTGGTGAAGGTCGTCCACGTCATCCCGGCCACGGGGCAGGTGAGCGTGCTCTCCGTCCCCCGGGACACGGTGGTGTCCGTGGCCGGCAATACCAGCGAGATCGGCAAGTACAACCGGATCAATGCCACCTACAACACCGGCCCGGACCAACTGGTCCAGACCATCGAGGCCGACTTCGGCCTTCCCATCGAACACGTCGTGCAGATCAACTTCGACGGATTCCGCGGGGCGGTCGATGCCATCGGTGGCATCAATCTCAACTTCCCCTACCCGGCCAAGGACACCTACACCGGCCTCAACATCCAGCAGACAGGGTGCCAGCACGTGAACGGCGAGTACTCCCTGGCCATGGCCCGCAGTCGCCACTACCAGTACAAGAAGGACGGCTACTGGCAGTACGACGGCACCAGCGATTTCGGTCGAATCCAGCGCCAGAACGCGTTCCTCAAGGCGCTGATCAATCAGGCGGAGACCAAGTACAACCCCCTGACCCTGAATGCCTTCATCGGATCGGTCGTGCAAGGGGTCACGATCGACTCGACATTCTCGGTCAGCGATCTCATCTCTCTGGCCCGCCAGTTCCATACCTTCGCCTCACAGTCCCTGGCGACGGCGACCCTGCCCACCTACTCTGCCGATTCATCAGAGTTCGGCTATCTGGGCTCGGTGCTCTATGTGCAGCAACCTCAGGCTGCACAGGTGATCTCCCAGTTCCTGGGGCAGGCTCCGGAACCCGCGCCCACCCCTCCCCCCGGTCCAAACGGCGTGGTGCCGACGACGACGACTTCGACCGCTCCGACCACGACCACCACCGCCACCCACGGGTCCACCCCGGCCACGTCGGCGTCGACGAGCACGACTACCACCATCGAGACCGACTTCGACCCCACGCCCTGCTGAGCGGGACTCGGGCCCGAAGCATCGCCCGGACCGGCGGAGCCGGTTTCTCAGCCGGCCGGCTCGTCCCCTGCCTCGTCGAGGCCTTGGGCCAGGGTGTTCCAGCTCAGAGTGGCGCACTTGATCCGAACCGGGAATTTGACGACGCCCTGTAGTGCAGCCAGCTCTCCGAGGGCCTCGATGTCGATGGCCTGGGGCTCGATCGTGTCCACGTCCGTTTGCGACCCGTCGGAGGACCCGCCGTTGACCGACGGGAGCGTCGACTCGTGGATGGACATCATGCCCTTGAAGGTGCGGATCAGGTCCCGCACCTCATCGACCGGCTTCCCCAACACGGCCGCTGACATCAGCGAGGCGGACGACTGGCTGATCGAACAGCCCGTTCCGGCGATCTTGATGTCGGACACCGTGGCATCCTTCACCTCGAGCGTCACCACGATCTCATCGCCGCACAGCGGGTTGAACCCCTCGACCCGTCGTGCCGGGGGGGAGGCCAACTCGCCCCGGTTGCGGGGGGATCGGTAGTGGTCGAGGATGATCTCACGGTAGAGATCTTCGAGCCCCGGCATCAGCGGAGTCCCGGCATCAGCGGAGCCCCGGCATCAGCGGAGTCCCGGCATCAGCGGAGTCCCGGCATCGGAAGGGGCATCGGCATCAGCGGAGCCCCGGCGCATCGGAAGAGCACTGTCCACGCCGCCAGCGTACCGTCCGGCGTTCACCCGAAGAACGCCCCGGCCTCGGCCAAGGCGTCGGCCAACCGGTCGACGTCGGATTCGTCGTTGTAGAGGGCGAGGGACGCACGAGCGGTGGCATTCACGCCCAGCCGCCGCATGAGCGGCTTGGCGCAATGATGACCGGCCCTCACGCAGACCCCGTACTCGTCGAGGATCTGCGAGACATCGTGAGGGTGCAGGTCGCGGTAGGCGAAGGAGATCACGCCTCCCCGCTTCGACGGGTCGGGAGGACCGAAGATCCGGATGTCGTCGCCGAACCGGTCCTGGAGGGTGGCCATGGCGTAGGTGGTCAGCGCGATCTCGTGGCAGCGGACCGCCTCCATGCCCACGGCCCGGAGGTAGTCGACGGCGGCGCCCAGGCCGATGGCCTCGGTGATCGGCGGGGTACCGGCTTCGAAACGCCAGGGAACCTCGTTCGGGGTGAAGCCGTCCTTGCGGACGTCGAGGATCATCTCCCCGCCCCCCAGGAAGGGGGGGAGGTCCGAGAGCAGCTCGTCCCGGCCCCACAGGACGCCGATCCCGGTGGGGCCCAGCATCTTGTGGGCGCTGAAGGCCAGGAAATCGACCCCGAGCGACGTGACCTCGGTCGGCAGGTGGGGAACCGACTGGGCACCGTCGGCCACCACCACCGCCCCCGCGGCGTGGGCGGCGGCGGTGATCTCGGCGACAGGGTTGAGGGTGCCGAGCACGTTGGACATGCAAGTGATCCCGACCAGGCTGGCACCCTCCAACAGCTGTTCGAGGTCGTCGAGGACCAGCTCGCCGTCCTCGTCGACGGGGATCCACCGGATGGTCAGTCCACGCTCGGCCGCCAGCATGTGCCAGGGGACGATGTTGGCGTGGTGCTCCATCTCCGTGAGCACGATGGTGTCGCCGGGCCGCAGGCGGGTGCGCCCCCAGGCGTGGGCCACCAGATTGAGGGCTTCGGTGGCGTTCTTGGTGAAGACGACCTCCCGTAACGGGTCGGGCGCGCCGATGAACCGGCCGACGTTGTGGCGCGCCGCCTCGAATCGCCGGGTGGCCTCTTCGGCGATCGAGTAGACGCCGCGGTGGACGTTGGCGTGCGTGGTCTCGTCGTACTCGCGCATGGCATCGAGCACCTGGACCGGTCGCTGCGACGACGCCGCCGAGTCGAGGTAGGTGATGGGGTGCCCGTGCACCTCGACGGCCAGCAGCGGGAAGTCCTTGCGGAGCGTGGCGACGTCCAGGGGCGGATGCTCGGTCAGCTGCGCCATGCGTCGTACCCTCCGGTCTCCAGCTCCTCGGCCAGCTCGGGCCCGCCCTCGGCCACGATGACCCCGTCGACGAGCAGGTGGACCCGATCGGCGGCCAGCTCGTCGAGCATGCGCTGGTAGTGGGTGATCACGAGCACCCCGAGCTCCGGTCGGGCCTCCCGGACGGTGTGGACCCCGCGGGCCACCGTGCGCAGGGCATCGACATCGAGCCCCGAATCGGTCTCGTCCAGGACGGCCAGCTCGGGCTCGAGAATGGCCATCTGGAGGATCTCGTTTCGCTTCTTCTCCCCGCCCGAGAAGCCCTCGTTGAGGTGGCGCTCCCCGAAGGCCGGATCCATCCCGAGCTTCTCCATCCACTCCATCATCATCAAGCGCACCTCGAGCACCGACATGTCCAGCCCACGGCGGGCGGACAGCGCCTGGCGCAGGAATTGGATGACCGGCAGGCCACCGATGGATTCCGGCTCCTGGAAGGCGAGGAAGATCCCGGCCTTCCCGCGGACGTCGGTGGGCCAGGCGGTGATGTCCTCGCCCCGGAAGCGGATGGCGCCGGAGTCGACGACGTAGGCTGGGTTGCCGAGCAGCACATTGGCCAGGGTGGACTTCCCTGACCCGTTCGGGCCCATCAGGGCGTGCACCTGGCCTGACGCCACGACCAGGTCGACGCCCCGCAGGATCGGCTGGCCCTCCACCGAGACGTGGAGGTCGTCGATCTCGAGCAGGGGCTGGGCCGTCTCGCTCGGCTGGGTTCCGGTCACCTCGGGTTCGGTCGCCACCGGGCCCATCCTAGCCTTAATCCGTATTTTCTCCTACAAGAATAGGGAGAATAGGACGGCCTCCCGGAGACGGTCGTGAAATGCACCTGTCACCAGGTAGACCGGGGGTACGGTGACCGGATGACCGACCCATGGGGCTTTGCCGGCTCGGTCACCCAACTCGCCTCCAGGGCCGGGGTGGTGACCCTGGTCGACGAGTCGACCTTCGCCATAAGCGGAATCGCGGGGGACATCACCGTCGGCGCCGCCCAGGGGCTGTTCGTCCGGGACACCCGGATCCTCTCGAGATTCGAGGTGCTGGTGAACGGGGTCAGGACCGAGCCGCTGGCGGCGGTCAACGAAGATCCCTTCACCGCCACCTTCGTGTCCCGCTGCCTGCCTCCCCTGGGCCGGGCGGACTCCACCCTGATGGTGTTCCGGTCCCGCTACGTCGGCCAGGGAATGCGCGAGGAGCTGACCATCCGCAACTTTGCCGTCGAGCCCGCCCCGTGCACCGTCGAGGTACTGGTGGGATGCGACTTCGCCGATCTGTTCGCGGTCAAGGAAGGACGGGTCGGGGCCGACCCCTATGCCTCGGGTGAGCTGTCGGCCACGGTGGTGCACGGATCGGCGGCCCCGGTACCGGCATCGACGGGAGAGCCCGGCGGAGACCCCACCGGGCAGCCGTCCACCATCACCTACTCGTACCGGCGCGGCGGCGGGGCTCGAGGAACGGAGATCCGGTTCGACGGACCGGCCACGATCGACGCGGACCGGGCCACCTTCGAGGTCGTGGTGCCACCCCGGGGGGCGTGGACGACCTGCATCGAGGTCGCCCCGGTGTTCGAAGGGGGGGCGATCGACCCGAGGTATCGCTGCGGTGAGCCGGTGGAGCGGGCCACGCCGTCCGAGCGGCTGGCGCAATGGCGGCGACAGGTGCCCATGGTCGAGACCAGCCACCCGGGCCTGAAGGAAGTGGTGGCCCGCAGCGCCGAGGATCTGGGCGCCCTCCGCATCTTCGACCCGGACTATCCGGAGCGGGCCGTGGTGGCGGCGGGGGCGCCGTGGTTCATGACGGTGTTCGGCCGGGACTCGCTGCTCACCGCCTGGATGGCCCTTCTGGTCGACCCCGATCTCGCCCGGGGCGTCCTGCAGACACTCGCCCGGTTCCAGGGCAAGGACGTCGACCCCCGGCACGACGAGGAGCCGGGACGGATCCTCCACGAGATGCGCTTCTCTGACGCCGATTCGCTGTCCCTCGGCGGCGGGAGCATCTACTACGGGTCGGCCGACGCCACGCCCCTGTTCGTGATGCTGCTCGGGGAGATGCGCCGGTGGGGCGTCGCCCGCGAAATGGTCGATGAGCTGCTGCCCAACGCGGCCCGGGCCATCGAGTGGATCGAGACGTTCGGCGATGCCGACGGCGACGGCTACGTGGAGTACAAGCGGGCGACCGACCGCGGCCTGACCAACCAGGGATGGAAGGACAGCTGGGACGGGATCCGGTATGCCGACGGCCGAGTGGCCGAAGCCCCCATCGCCCTGTGCGAGGTGCAGGCCTACACCTACGGGGCCTACCTGGCCACCGCCCACTTCGCCTTCGAGGTCGGCGACACCGCCACCTACGATCGCTTCCGGACCAAGGCCACCCAGCTGAAGGCCGCGTTCAACCGCGACTTCTGGCTGGAGGAACGGGGTTGGTTCGCCGTCGGCCTGGACGCCGACAAACGGCCCATCGACTCGCTCACCTCCAATATCGGCCACTGCCTGTGGACCGGGATCGTCGACGAGAACAAGGCCCACCGGGTGGCCGAGAACCTGGTGTCGCCGGCCATGTTCACCGGCTGGGGCCTGCGCACCCTCTCGAAGGACAGCGGTGGCTACAACCCGATCAGCTACCACTGTGGGTCGGTGTGGCCGCACGACACGGCCATCGTGGCCGCCGGCCTGGCCCGCTACGGATACGACGGGGCGGCGCAGCGGCTCATCTTCGGCCTGTTCGACGCGGCCCAGGCCCAGGGCGGAAGGCTCCCCGAACTGTTCAGCGGGCTCGAGCGGGGGGAGCTGCCCGTCCCCGTCGGCTACCCGACGTCGTGCTCGCCTCAGGCGTGGGCGGCGGCCTCGCCCCTCCTCTGCCTTCGGACCCTGTTGCGCCTGGACCCCTGGGTGCCCTATGGCAAGACATGGCTGTCCCCCAACCTCCCCGAGGACATCGGCTACCTCAAGGTGGCGGGCATCCCCCTGGCCGGGTCCCGGGTGACTATCGAAGTCGGCTCCGAGGTGCCCGGCGGCGTGGAGGTCACCGGCCTCCCCCCGGAGATCGAGCTGATCAGGGAGCCCCGCCGGCCCTCCACCGCGGTCTGATCCGGTCGGGCCTACCGGGCCAGGGGAACCGGCTCCGCCCGGAACCGGCTCCGGGAGGGACCCCGTCCAGCTCCCTACTCACCAGCCCCGATCGACCCATTCGTCGAGGTGGGGCGATTCGGCGCCGATGGTGGTTCCGGCGCCGTGGCCGGGCAGCACCAGCGTTTCAGGGCCGAATTTTGCGAACAGCCGTCCCTCGATGGACTTGATGATCGACCCGAAGTCGGAGTGGTCGAAAGAGGTGTTGCCCGGGCCCCCGGGGAAGAGTGTGTCCCCGGTGAACAGCAGGGGGGTGCCCTCGACGGTGAAGCACATCGAGCCCGGGGTGTGGCCGGGGGTGGCGATGGTCCCGATGCGCAGCCCGCCCACCTCCAGCACTGAGCTGTCCTCGAGGATCTGGTCGTAGGAGGGGAGCATGCCCGCGTCGGCCTGGGTGACGGCCACGTCGATGCCGGCATCCCGCACCGCCTCGACGGCCTGGATGTGGTCCCAGTGGCCATGGGTCTCGACCACCCGCCGGACCTGGAGGGTCCGGCACAGCTCGAGCAGCTTGTCGTGCTCGTTGGCCGCATCGATCAGCACCGAGTCGCCGGTGGTCCGGGACCTCACGATGTAGACGTTGTTGTCGACCGGGCCGACGACCAGGCGATGGACCTCGACGGCGGTGTCCTGGTAGTCGACGATGGTTTCGGGCACGGCTGACGGGCCTCCTTCGGGTCGGCACGCCCGACGGCGGCGGCCCGGCATGCGTGGGCCCAGCGTAGTTGGCCACCCGGCCCGTTGGTCAGCGCTGGCGCGGTTCTGGTAGACAAACGGGGCACGCCGTCCCCGAATCCGGGACTTTCGGGGACCAGCCAGGGGATGGAGAACAGGATGAACTTCGCCTTCAGCGAGGAGCAGGACGAGCTCCGCAAGTCGGTCCGCCGCTTTCTCGACGACAAGTCGCCCGAGACTGAGGTCCGTCGGCTGATGGAGACGACCGAGGGGTACGATCCGGCGGTCTGGGCCCAGATGGCCGATCAGCTGGGGCTGCAGTCGCTCACCATCCCCGAGCGGTTCGGCGGATCGGGGTTCTCGTACGTCGAGCTCATCGTGGTCCTCGAGGAGATGGGGGCCTCCCTGCTGTGCGCCCCCTTCTTCTCCACCGTCGCCCTGGCCGCCAACTCCATCCTGACCTCCGGTGACGAGAGCGCGCAGGAGTACCTGCTGCCCGGGATCGCCTCCGGCGAGACCATCGGCACGCTGGCCTTCACCGAGGACTCGGGGCGCTGGGACGCCGACGGCATCACCCTGGCCGCGGCGAAGTCCGGCGACGGATGGGCGCTCAACGGCCACAAGTCCTTCGTCCTGGACGGGCACGTGGCCGGTCTGGTGCTGGTCGTCGGGCGCACGCCGGCCGGCCTGTCGCTCTTCGGGGTGAAGGGTGACGCCGACGGCCTGACCCGCACCCCGCTGGCCACCATGGACCAGACCCGCAAGCAGGCCCGGCTGGAGTTCGCCGACACGCCGGCCTGGCTGATCGGGACTGACGGCGGGGCCGAGCCGGGGCTGTCCAAGACCTTGGACCTGGCCGCGGTGGCCCTGGCCGCCGAGCAGGTCGGCGGGGCCCAGCGCTGCCTCGACAGCTCGGTCGAGTATGCCAAGACCCGGATCCAGTTCGGGAGGCCCATCGGGAGCTTCCAGGCCATCAAGCACAAGTGCGCCGACATGCTGCTCGAGGTGGAATCGGCCAAGTCCGCCGCCTACTACGCCGGCTGGGCGGCCGCCGAGGACTCCGACGAGCTGCCGGTGGTGGCCAGCCTGGCCAAGTCTTACTGCTCGGAGGCGTACTTCCACGCCGCGGCCGAGACGATCCAGATCCACGGTGGCATCGGGTTCACCTGGGAGCATCCGGCCCATCTGTACTTCAAGCGGGCCAAGTCGTCGGAGCTGATGCTGGGTGATCCGTCCTACCACCGGGAGCTGCTGGCCCAGCGCATCGGCATCTGAGCGTCGCTGGTGAACCTCGACGGCCCCGAACTGGCGTAGCGTTCCGACGATGAACGCCCCCTCCCGGATGACCAGCTGGCTGCTCCTCGGGCTGTTGACGGTGGTGACGGCCGGAGCTGCCATCCTCGGTATCGTCCAGTCGCCCAACAATGTCCCCCTGAACGTCTGCACCAAGACGCAGGGCGTCGTGCGTTGCACGGGCGCAGTGCCCAACACCCTGGCCGCCCCGAACTACACCGAGGTGCTCAACACCACCTCTCCCAACGGGACCCAAACCCTCCACCTCGTGTTCCAGGCGCGGGACCGGCTGGGCGGGTATGCGGTCAACGGCAAACGACGGACGTACATCTACATCATCGGCAGCTATGAGTACCAGAGCCTCACCGTCCCGAACACCGCCTCCGACAAGCATCTGGTTTTCTATCGGCAACCGGGACGACCGGCCGCCCAGGCCGATCCGGCCCGCGGTTTCCTGCGCTTCGCACAGCACGGGCAGAACGTGAAGGGGTCCGCCGGCTCCTACACCTTCACCGTGACCCAGAACGGGGTGACCGGCGCCTTCACGGCCACGGTCTCGGGGCAGTACGTCTCGGCGATGACACTGGTTGCGCCCAATGAGTCGGACCAGCTGGAGATCTCCCAGGTGGGGACGTCGCCACCCGTTGCCCTGCCGAGCGGGTCCAGAGTGGTCGGCGGCACGACCGGAGGCACGACCGGAGGCACGAGCGGCGGCGGCACGACCGGCGGCGGCACGACCGGCGGCACCACCGGCGGCACCACCGGCGGCACCACCGGCAGTAGCGCCGGTGGGTAGTTGCGGCTGAATCTCAGCGTTCGCCCGGGCCCGCTCCCTGTTCCAGCTCCCGGTCGATGGTGTGGCGGAGCGCACGGGCATCGGCCCCCGGATCGGCGGACTCGGTGAGCCACCGCACCACCACGAAGTGGGTGGCGCCGGCGGCGATCATGTCGACCACGGTGGTCGGATCGACGCCGCCGGTCACCCACACGGGCCACGGGGCGCGCTCGGCCGCCAGGCTGACGTAGCCCAAGCCGGTCCCCGGACGGCCCGGCTTGGTCGGTGTGGACTCCACCGGGCCGGCTGAGATGTAGTCGACCGGCGCCCCGGGGGTACCCCCAGGGCCCGACCCTGTGGCTCCTGACCCTGTGGCTCCCGATCCTGTGGCTCCCGATCCGATGGCGGCGTCCAACTGGCCGGGGGAGTGGGTCGACAGCCCGATGATGGCTCCGTCGCCCATCACCTGGCGGGCGCGGACCGGGGACATGTCGTCCTGGCCGACGTGGACCCCGTCCGCACCGATGGCCGCGGCCAGCCCGGGATCGTCATTGAGCACGAAGGGCACATCGTGGTCGGCGCAGACCCGCTGGACCAGTCGGGCCCGCTCGGCCAGCGCCCCGTCGGCCAGATGCTTCTCGCGCAACTGGACGACATCCACGCCGCCGGAGATGCACGCCGCCACGAAGGACTGGAGATCCGCCCGGTCCGGGGTGCACAGGTAGATCCTCCGCCCCGCCAGCCCCCAGCGGTCCGTCGGAGCCGACGGACCGCTCAACGTTTGGTGGCTGCCTTACCCTTGGCTCGAGCTTTCATCCTCTGTTTGTACTGGCGAACCTTGGCCAGCGTCTCGGGGGAGTGGATGTCGGCCACCGAGCGGAACGATCCGGCCTCGCCATAGGGGCCCGACGCCTTCTCCCAGCCGGTGGGCCGGACGCCGAGCTGCTTGCCGAGCAGCGCCACGAAGATGCGTGCCTTCTGCTCGCCGAAGCCGGGAAGCGCCTTCACATTGGCGAGCAGCTCCCTGCCGTCTGCGGCCGAGGTCCAGACGGCGGCGGCGTCCCCGTGATAGGAGTCGACGATCAGGGCGCACAGCTCCTGTACCCGACCGGCCATCGATCGCGGAAACCGGTGGAGCGCCGGCCTTTCGGCGAAGAGCGCCGCCAGCTTGTCGGGATCCATCGAGGCCAGGGAGTCGGCGTCGAGGGTCCCTCCCAGCCGTTCCTGGAGGTCGAAGGGTGACTTGAAGGCCTTTTCCAGCGGGATCTGCTGGTCGAGGACCATCCCGATGAGGAGGGCGAGCGGATCCTTGGACAAGAGGGCGTCGGCCTCCGGCTCACCCGAGAGGAACAGTGTCATCCCGCCAGTGTAGAAGTGCGCTGGTCAGGGGCCGGACGGGATCCGGCCGGTCAGGTGGACCAGGGGTCCGAAGCCGCAGGGTCGATGCCGTAGCGGTCCATGGCCCCGGCCACCGAATCCTCGGGAATTGCCTGGTCGGCGGCCAGGCCGTGGAGGGCGGCCACCACGATATGGGCCGCGTCGACCTCGAAGAACCGCCGCAGGACCTCCCTGGTGTCGGAGCGCCCGAACCCGTCGGTGCCGAGGGAGGTGAACGGCCGGGGCATCCACCGCGCCACCTGGTCCGGCACCGCCCGCAGGAAGTCGGTGACGGCCACGACCGGCCCGGTGCCCCCGGCCAGGCAATCGGTGACATAGGGGACACGCGGGGTCCCGCCCGGGTGCAGCCGGTTCCAGCGCTCGACCGACATGGCCTCCTCGCGCAGGGACTTGTAGGAGGTCACCGACCACAGGTCGGCGTTCACGCCCCAGTCGGCCGCCAGCAACCTCCGGGCCTCGGTCGCCGCCTGCCACGCCGAGCCCGAGAACAAGAGGGTGGCACCGGGGCGGCCCGCGGCCCGGGACGGCGCCCCGGCCCCGCCGTCGTCGGCCCCCGCCCCCCCGTCGGGATCGAAGCGGTACATACCCCTGATCGTCCCGAGGCGAACCCGCTCCGCCTCCGTCGGGTCGGCGGGAAGCGGGGGCATCGTGTAGTTCTCGTTGTACAGCGTGAGGTACCAGACACGGTCCTCGGGTTCCTCGCCGCTCATCCGGCGGATCCCGTCCTCCACGATGGTCGCCACCTCGTAGGAGAAGGCGGGGTCGTAGGCGGCGACGCTCGGGATCACTGACGCCAGGAGCAGGGAATGCCCGTCCTGGTGTTGGAGGCCCTCCCCGTTGAGGGTGGTCCGGCCCGCGGTGCAGCCCAGCAGGAACCCGCGGCCCCGGCAGTCACCCAGGGCCCAGAGCAGGTCGCCCACCCGCTGGAAGCCGAACATCGAGTAGAAGAGATAGAAGGGGATCAGCGGCTCGCCCCAGGTGGCATATGAGGTGGCGGCGGCCGTGAACGTGGCCAACGCTCCGGCTTCGGTGATGCCCTCTTGGAGCACCTGGCCCGACGCGCTCTCGGCGTAGTGGAGGGCGAGTCCGGCATCGACCGGGGTGTAGCGCTGGCCCTCGGGCGCATAGATCTGCACCTCGCTGATCAGTGATTCGAGGCCGAAGGTACGGGCCTCATCGGGCACGATGGGCACGATGCGCTCACCGACGGAGGAGTCGCGGACCAGCAGCCGGAGGAGCCGGGCGAAGGCCATGGTGGTGGACACCGACTGCTTGCCCGAGCCGGCCAGGAGGTCGGCGAACGACGCCGCCGCGGGAGCGGCGAGGGGCTTGGGACGGACGATCCGCTGCGGAAGCGGGCCCCCGAGCGCCCGCCGGCGTCCTGCGAGATAGTCGGCGGCGGGCGAGCCCGGCGCCGGTCGGTAGTACGGGGGCAGATCGGCGTCCAGGTCCCGTTCGGGGATCTCGTCGTGGAGGAACAGCCGGTCCCGCAGGGCGAGCAGCTGGGACTTGGTCATCTTCTTGATCTGGTGGGTGGCATTGCGGGCTTCGATCTCGGGACCGAGCGTCCAGCCCTTGACCGTCTTGGCCAATATGGCGGTTGGGGCGCCGACGTGCTCGGTGGCCGCCTTGTAGGCCGCATACAGCTTCCGGTAGTCGTGCCCCCCTCGGGGGAGCGATTGGAGGTCCTCGTCGCTGAGGTGGGCCACCAGCGCGGCCAGCCTCGGGTCGGGGCCGAAGAAGTGCTCCCGGATATAGGCACCCGACTCGGTGGCGTACTTCTGGAACTCCCCGTCGACGGTCGAGTTCATCTTGTTGAGGAGCACGCCATCTACGTCCTTGGCCAGGAGCTCGTCCCAGGTGCGGCCCCAGATCACCTTGATCACGTTCCAACCGGCGCCGCGGAAGAGGGCCTCGAACTCCTGGATGACCTTGCCGTTGCCCCGGACCGGTCCGTCGAGCCGCTGCAGGTTGCAGTTGACGACGAAGGTCAGGTTGTCGAGGTGCTCGCGGCCGGCCATGCCCAGGGCGCCGATGGTCTCGGGCTCGTCGAACTCGCCGTCCCCGACGAACCCCCACACCCGGCTGTCGGAGGTGTCGGCGATCCCCCGGGCGTGGAGGTACCTGCTCATGTGGGCCTGGGCGATGGCATTGAGCGGGCCCAGCCCCATCGAGACAGTGGGGTACTCCCAGAACTCGGGCATCAACCGGGGGTGGGGGTACGAGGACAGCCCATCGGCCCCCACCTCGAACCGGAAGTTGTCGAGTTGTTCCTCGGAGAGCCGGCCCTCGACGAAGGCCCGGGCGTAGATGCCGGGGGAGGCGTGGCCCTGGAAGTAGACCTGGTCGCCCGGCCGGCCTCCGTCCTTGCCCCGGAAGAAGTGGTTGAACCCCACTTCGTAGAGCGACGCCGAAGAGGCGTAGGTGGAGAGGTGGCCCCCGATGGCCTCGGAGCGCACGTTGGCCCGCACCACCATCACCGCCGCGTTCCAGCGGATGAAGGCCCTTATCCGCCGCTCGGTGAACTCGTCGCCCGGAAAGTCCGGTTCCTCGTCGGAGGGGATGGTGTTGACGTACGGCGAGGAGACCGTGGCCGGGAACCCCACCTGCTTGTGGCGGGCCCGCTCGAGGATCCTCATCAGCAGGTAGCGGGCCCGGGTCCGGCCGTGCGCATCGACGACATCGTCGAATGCGTCGAGCCACTCGGATGTCTCGACCGGGTCGGCGTCGGGAACCTGATGACTCACTCCGTCGAACAGCACGATCCCATGCTTCCACCACCGGTCCGGGAAGGGAAGTCGTCGGGCGCCGCTCCTGTGCTCAGGCGGCCGCGCCGCCGCCGCCGGTGGCCCCCGGTGCCCCCGGCGGCCGGTCACCGCCGCATCGGGCATGCTGTCCCGATGGATTCCGCGGCCTCGACCAACTCCGCGCCCACCGGAGAGGAGGCGACGGTCGTCTACACCGACGGCTCGTGTCTCGGGAACCCGGGACCGGGAGGATGGGCATGGGCCGTGGACGGCGGCCCCTCGGACAGCGGCGGTGAGCCACACACCACCAATCAACGGATGGAGGTGACCGCCGTCCTGCGGGCCCTCGAGGCCCTGCCCGGGCCCGCCCACGTGGTCAGCGACTCGACCTACGTGGTCAACTGCTTCCGCAACCGGTGGTGGGCGGGTTGGAAGCGCCGGGGCTGGCGCAATGCCCAGGGCAAGCCGGTGGCCAATCAGGATCTGTGGCAGGAGTTGCTGGTCCTGGCGCTCGACCCCTCGCGACCGGTGACCTTCGAGTGGGTCAAGGGGCACTCGGGGGACCGGATGAACGACGTGGTGGATCTGCTCGCCACCCGGGCGGCCGCCCTCCAGTAGCGGACTCCCCTCCGGCCGCACCCGCATTTTGGCCCCGGCCCGTCCCTCCCGTAACCTGCTCCAATGGAGATCAAAGGAAGTTCAGCCGTCGTAACCGGGGGGGCATCGGGACTGGGGGAGGCCACCTCCCGCAAACTCGCAGCCCAGGGTGTGCGGGTCACTGTCTTCGACCGCAACGAGGAGCGGGGCAAAGAGGTCGTCGCCGAGATCGGCGGAGCCGCCAACTTCATCGGCGGCGACGTGACCGAACCGGACGACTGCCAGAAGGCGGTCGATCAGGCCGCCGAGGGGGGGAACCTCCGCATCGCGGTGAACTGCGCAGGCACCGGTTGGGTGGGACGGGTCATCAACCGCGACGGCTCCCCGCACGACCTGGCTCCGTTCCAGTTCATCCAGAACCTGAACGTCATCGGCACCTTCAACGTGATGACCAAGGCCGCGTCCGCCATGGCCACCGTCGAGCCGCAGGCCGGCGGCGAGCGGGGTGTCATCGTCAACACCGCCTCGGTGGCCGCCATGGACGGGCAGATCGGCCAACTGGCCTACTCCGCCTCCAAGGGCGCCATCGTGGGCATGACCTTGCCGGCCGCCCGCGACCTGGCTGTGGTGGGGATCCGGGTCCTGGCCATCGCCCCCGGCCTGTTCGACACCCCGCTGCTGGCCATGCTGCCGGACGAGCAACGGGATGCCCTGGGACAGTCGGTGAACTTCCCCAAGCGACTGGGCGACCCGGTCGAGTTCGGCGAGCTGGTGAGCCACATCGCCACCAACAGCTATCTCAACGCCGAGGTGATCCGGCTCGACGGCGGCATCCGGATGCCCCCCAAGTAGGCGCTCGAGGAACGACACGAGTAGCCCGAGTGGCCCTAGTCATCCGAGTCATCGCCGGCAACGGCCACCGCGCGTGAACCCATGACCGCCGCCGCCTCGGTCCACCCGGGCCCGGGCCCCGCTCCCGGTGGCGCCATCATCCACACCATCGGCCTGACCAAGGTCTACGCCGGTTCTGAGATGCGCGCCGTGGACGGGCTCGACCTGGTGGTCGACCCGGGCGAGATCTTCGGACTGCTGGGGCCCAACGGGGCCGGCAAGACCACGACGGCGGGCATGCTCACCACCAGGGTGATACCGAGCTCGGGCCAGGCCTTCGTCGGCGGCATCGACGTGGTGGCCCACCCGGCGCTGGCCAAGCAGATCCTGGGCATCGTCAGCCAGGAGAACACGCTGGACCGCCAGTTGACGGTGTGGGAGAACCTCTACTTCCACGGTCGGCTCTTCGGGATCCCGGCCCGGGAGTCCCGCCACACGGCCACCGAGCTGTTGCACCTGTTCCAGTTGGAGAAGTGGTCCGGGGCGTCCGTCTATGCCCTCTCGGGCGGCATGGCCCAGCGGCTGATGGTGGCCCGCGCCATCTTCCACCGCCCGGCCGTGCTCTTCCTCGACGAGCCCACCGCCGGTCTCGACCCGCAGAGCCGGCTGGCCCTGTGGGACATCCTGCGCGGCCTCAACGCCGAAGGGCAGACCATCATGCTCACCACCCACTACATGGAGGAGGCGGACCAGCTGTGCGGCCGGGTGGCGATCATGGACCGGGGAAGGATCCTGGCGCTGGACACACCGGCCGCCCTGAAGCAGGAGGTGCATGCCGACACCATCGTGGCGGTGACCGCCGCCGGCGATCCCGGAGAGCTGGCCCGGGTGCTCACCGAGCGGGTGCCGGGGGTGACCCGGACCCGTCCCATCGATGGTGGTGTCGAGCTGCACGTCATGGGCAAGGATCGGTTGTTGCCCATGGTGGTGTCCGCGGCGGAGGAGGCCGGGTTCCCGGTCATCGACCTGTCGGTGACCGAGCCCACCCTCGAGACGGTGTTCATCAACCTGACCGGCAAGGAGCTGAGGGACTGATGAGTGCCGACGCGCCCGTCCCCGGCGGGGTGGCCGACAGCGGCCGAGCGACCGACGCCCGCCCAGCGAGCACGGCAGTGAGCGGGCCGGCGACCGGGCTCAGCTCCAACCCGACCCGGTCGGCCCTGGATGCGGGTCGGATCGTCCTGTGGGCGTTGATCCTGCGGGACCTGGTGGTGGTGCGCAAGCACCTGTTCGAGTTCGTGGTCCGGACGCTCGTGCAGCCCTTCCTGCTCTGCTTCGTCTTCCTCTACGTCTTCCCGAAGATCGGCCAGGGCATCGGCGGCGGGGGTGGCCCCACGGCAGAGTCGGCCTTCGCCACGGTGCTCGTCCCGGGTGTGGTCGGGATCTCGATCCTCTTCCAAGGGGTGCAGTCGGTGGCGCTGATCATGGCCCAGGAGTTCGGTTTCACCCGGGAGATCGAGGACCGGGTGCAGGCCCCGTGCCCCATATGGCTGGTGGCGGTGGCCAAGGTGTTGTCAGGAGCGGTGCAGGGTCTGATCTCCGCCATCATCGTCCTGCCCATCGCCTCCGTCGTCCACGCCGAAGGGGTCGAGGCCCACCTGAGCCTGCACTGGTGGGTCATCGTGACCATCGTCCCATTGGCCTGCGTGACCATGGCCTCGCTCGGCCTGCTCCTCGGGACCAGCTTCGAGCCCCGCAACATCGGGTTGATGTTCGGGTTCATCATCCTGCCGGTGACCTTCCTGGGCGGGACCTACTACCAGTGGACCCGCCTGGCACCCGTCGAGGCGGGCGGCTGGCACTGGCTGCAGACGGTGGTCCTCGTCAATCCGCTGATCTACGTCAACGAGGGCATGCGCGCCGCCTTCACCGACGCTCCCCACATGCACCTCTACGTGGTCTATCCGGTGCTCGTCGGTTTTCTGGTCGTGTTCCTGGGCGTCGGCCTGCGCAACTTCCGGAGGCGGGTGCTCTCCTGACCGGGCGGTGGGAGCCGGCCCCACTTCCTCCGGCCCGGGGAGGACCGTCCCGAGCCGACCGATCTGATCGGACCCGACGATTGGCCCGGGTAGCCAAGCGGGACGGGTACCTCCTCGCCAACGCACAGCCCGAGCCGGGTGAGCGCAAGCCCCCTTTGGCGTAGCCGGGTCGGAGGGCTTGGCGGAACACAGGCGGTCCGGTCGGCGGTGGGCCGATACAGGCCGGGGGGGCGCGGCTCCGGGCCGGTAGGCTGGGCACGTTCCCGCAGCATGGCGCCGACCTGATGGAGGTGGTCCCGACGGCACCCGAGGCAGCAGTTGAAGAGAAGGCATCGGGGGGTGCCGGATCAGGGGCGACACGGACCCACTTCGACGTGGTGATCATCGGCGGGGGGCCAGGTGGCTATGCCACCGCCCTCTACGGTGCCGCCGCCGGGCTGGACGTGGCCATCGTCGAGCTCGACAAGGTCGGGGGTACCTGCCTCCACCGGGGTTGCGTTCCGGCCAAGGAGTTCCTCGAGACCGCCGCCGTCTATCGCACGGTGAGCGGTTCGGACCAGTTCGGGATCACCGCCGGCCGGGACGCGGACCAGCCGCCGACGCTCGACTTCTCGGTGAGCCAGGCCCGCAAGCAACAGGTGGTCGATCAGCTCTTCAACGGTCTCGCCGGACTGCTCAAGGGCCGCGGCGTATCCGTGTTCAGCGGGAGCGGCACGCTCTTCCCCGACCACCGAGTGCAGGTCACCGGCAGCGACGGCTCGACCACCGAGCTCACCGGCTCCGATGTCGTGCTGGCCGCGGGCTCGGTGCCCCGGACCATTCCCGGCTTCGACGTCGACGGGGAACTGGTGATGACCTCCGACGAGGTCCTGGCCCTGGAGCGCCTCCCGGCCACAGTGGCAGTGGTGGGGGGAGGGGCCATCGGGTGCGAGTTCGCCTCGCTGCTGAGCGACCTGGGCACCGCGGTGACCGTGTTCGAGGCCCTCCCGACGATCCTGGCCGGCTGCGACGACGACGTGGTGAAGGCGGTCGCCCGCTCGTTCCGCAAGCGGGGCATCGACGTGAAGGTGGGTGCCCGGCTCCAGGGCCACACACCCGATCCGGCCGGGAAGGGGACGGTCGTCTCCTATGACGACGGCGGAAAGCTGGCCGTGGACGCCGTGGTGGTGTCGGTCGGCCGCCGGCCCCGGACCGAAGGGCTCCTCGCCCCGGGGACGGGCGTGGTGGTGGACGATCGGGGGTTCGTCGTCGCCGACCCGATGATGCGCACGGGTGCCGAAGGGGTGTGGGCGGTCGGCGACGTGGTGGCCGGCACTCCCCAGCTCGCCCACGTCGGGTTCGCCGAGGGGATCGTCGTGGTCAAGAGCATCCTGGGGGAGCCGGTGCTGCCCGTTGACTACGGCCGGGTGCCCTGGGCCATCTACTGCCATCCCGAGGTGGCCTTCGCCGGGATGACCGAGGAGGCAGCCAGGGCGGCAGGCCTCGATGTCGTCGTCAAGAAGGACCCGTACGGTGGCAACAGCCGGGCCCGCATCATCGGTGACACCGAGGGACTGGTGAAGGTCGTGGCCGAGCGCCGGCCCGACGGGACCACGGGGCGGATCCTCGGGGTGCACATGGTGGGCCCGTGGGTCACCGAGCAGCTCGGGGCGGGCTACCTGGCCGTCAACTGGGAGGCGACGGCCGACGAGGTGGCCCAGTTCATCCAGCCGCACCCATCGTTGTCAGAGGCATTCGGCGAGACGGTGCTGGCGTTGACCGGAAGGGGGCTGCACGTTGGCTGACGTGACCATGCCGCAGCTCGGTGAGACGGTGACCGAAGGGACCATCACCAAATGGTTCAAGTCCATCGGCGACGAGGTGGACCGGGACGAGCCGCTCTTCGAGGTGTCCACCGACAAGGTCGACTCCGAAGTCCCCTCGCCGGCCCAGGGGGTGGTGACCGCCATACTGGTGGAGGAGGGCGACACCGTCGACGTGGGGGTCAAGCTGGCGGTCATCAGCGATGCGGCCTCGTCGAACGGGGATGCGCCCGCTTCCGCCGGTGCTCCTCCCGTGGCCCAGGGCGCACCAGAAGCTGCCACAGGCGCTGCCACAGGCGCTGCCGCAGGAGATGACCCAGGAGCCGACAGAGCCACCGTCGGACCCGCCGCAGGAGCCACGGTCGGGGCCGACCCGCCTCCCGCCCCGGTCCCCGGGCCAGCGCCGGGCGCGGCCCCACCGCCACCCACGCACCACCCGTCGGCGCCCCAACCGTTGAACGGGTCGGGGGACCGGCTCGTCCTGTCGCCGGTGGTACGCAAGCTGATGAACGAGCATGGCATCGACCCGGCGGCAGTCGTTGGGACCGGGCTCGACGGGCGGATCACCCGGGGTGACGTCGAGGAAGTGATCGCCTCCCGGGGCGACGGCGGCGGGTCGGGGCCGGCCGCGGTCCCCAGCATCGCCGACTCTCCCGCGCCCGGCCGCCCCGCGCTGGCTCCGTCCGGACCTGCTCCCGTGAGCGGCGTCGCCCCCGTCTTGCGGTCACCGGGCCCGGCGCCCGGAGGGCCGACCCGTGCCGTCGCCAGGGACGAGGTGATCCCCTTCACCAACATCCGGCGCCGCACGGCCGAGCACATGGTCCGGTCGAAGGCCACGTCGGCCCATACGCTGATGGTCAAGGAGGTCGACTACGAACGCGTCGAGCGCCTACGCCGGGCCCACGGGGACCAGTTCCGGGCGGAGGAGGGCTTCGGCCTCACCTACCTCCCCTTCGCGGCCAGCGCCGCCGTCGAGGCACTGGCCGAGTTCCCCCATCTCAACGCCTCGGTCGGCGACGATTCGCTCATCGTCCACCACGACGTCAACCTCGGGATCGCCGTCGATCTCGACAACGAGGGACTGATCGTCCCCGTCGTGCACAATGCCGAGGAGTTGAACCTCCGGGGCATGGCCCGCAGGATCCGCGACCTGGCCGACCGGGCCCGGAACAAGCGTCTGAGCCTCGACGACATCAGCGGTGGGACCTTCTCGATCACCAACGCCGGCCCGTTCGGCACCCTGATCACCGGAGCCATCATCAACCAGCCCCAGGTGGCCATTCTGTCCACCGACGGGGTGGCCAGGAAGCCGGTCGTGGTCGAGCTCCCCGATGGTACCGAGTCGATCGCCATCCACTCGGTGGGCCTGGCGGCCATGACCTTCGACCACCGGGCCGTCGACGGCGCCTACGTGGCGCGGTACCTGGCCCGGCTGGCGCAGATCCTGAACGAACGTGACTGGGCCGGCGAGCTGTAGGGCGGTCACCGGGTCGCCCGTTCCGCGCCGAGCCGATCACCGATGAGGATCCGGTGGCTGGGCCGGGTGCCCTACCGGGAGGCGTGGGCCGTGCAGCGGGCGGTGAGCCGGCGCACGGACGACGACTACCTGCTCCTGTTGGAGCACCCGCACGTGTACACCCTGGGGACGAACGGCGATGCCGGCCATGTGCTGGTCGATCCGGCATCGGTCGGTGCCGAGGTGATCCGGGTCGACCGGGGCGGTGACGTCACCTACCACGGCCCGGGCCAGCTGGTCGGATACCCGGTGGTGACTGTCGGACCCGGGCCCCATCGGGGGCCCGAGCACGTGCGACGGGTCGAACAGGTGGTCATCGACGCTCTCGTGGCCCTGGGGCTGCCGGCCGGGTCGGTCGGACGCCTGCCCGGCTACCCGGGGGTCTGGGCCGGGCTCGACGGGGACACCGGATCCGGCTCACCATGGCCGAGGAAGATCTGTGCCATCGGCGTGAGGACCTCCAGGGGTCGGACCACCCACGGGTTCGCGCTGAACGTCCGCACCGACCTGTCGATGTTCGACCACATCGTGCCCTGTGGGCTCGCCGGCATGCCGGTGACGTCGCTGGCGGCCGAGGGGTGCGATGTCACGATGTCCGCCGCCGTCGACGCCATCGCCGCCTCGGCCCGGTCGGCGTGGGGCCCCGTCGACGATGTCCAGCGGGTGACGGACCCGGCCCGGGCCGACCAGGCCACCGCGACCTCCGGCGGGGGTGGGGTGGAACCCGTCGCCGTCGCCTTCGGCCATCGTCGGCCCGGTGAGCGCTCGCTCGACCGGCGTCTGCGGCAGTCGGGGGCCGACCCCGGGGCCGGGCTGCCCCTGGGTGGGCGGAAGCCCCCGTGGCTGCGGGTCAAGACCCACATGGGGGTCGACTACCTGGCCCTGCGAAACGATCTGCGTGACCTCGACCTGGTCACCGTGTGCGAAGAAGCGGGGTGTCCGAATATCTACGAGTGCTGGTCCGACGGGACGGCCACGTTCATGATCAACGGATCGCGCTGCACACGGGCCTGCGGGTTCTGCCAGGTTGACACCCGGCATCCCCTCCCCGTGGATGCGGGCGAGCCGGAGCGGGTGGCCGAGGCGGTGCAGCGGATGGGCCTGGCCCATGCGGTGGTTACCTGTGTGGCCCGCGACGACCTGGCCGACGGGGGGGCAGAAGGCTTCGCGCGGGTCATCGCCGCGGTCCGGCACCGCGCCCCCCGGACCACGATCGAGGTGCTCATCTCCGACTGCAAGGGCCGCCAGGAGTCGCTCGACGTCATCTTCACCGCCCGGCCCGACGTCCTCAACCACAACATCGAGACGGTGGCCAGGCTGCAGCGCGCCGTCCGGCCGTCGGCCGGCTACGCCCGGAGCCTCTCGGTGCTGGCCCGGGCCAAGGATGCGGGTCTCACCACCAAGTCGGGGATCATCCTCGGGATGGGCGAGCGTGAGGACGAGGTGCTGGCCACCCTGGCCGATCTCCGGGCGGTCGGCGTGGACATCGTGACCGCAGGCCAGTACCTGCGACCCAGCAGTCGTCACTTGCCGGTGGCGCGGTGGTGGACACCCGACGAGTTCGATGCACTGCGGGAGGCGGGCATGGCCATGGGCTTCTCCCACGTGCAGGCGTCTCCACTCACCCGGTCCAGCTATCACGCCCGGCAGGCCGCGGCGGCATCGGTCCCCGTCCACGCCGGGAGTGCCGCCGGTGCCGGCCCTGACGGCCGACCCTCCCTCGGACCGCCGGCCCGGACGCCCGCCACGTCGCCGATCACGCCGCCGATCACGTCGCCGATCACGCCGTGAGCACGCTCCCGGACCGGGCCCGGCTGGCGCGCCAGGCGCGGATGGCCCGGGTGCGTAGCCGGATGGACGAGCTGGGGGTGGACGCCCTCCTCCTCTCCCACGGCGCCGATCTCCCCTGGCTGACCGGCTACCGGGCCATGCCCTTGGAGAGGCTGACGATGCTCGTGCTGCGGCCCACCGGCGATCCGGTGCTGGTGGTGCCGGCCCTCGAGGCACCGCGGGTGGCCGGCGCCGACGAGCTCTTCGCCCTGCTCCCGTGGACTGATGACCAGGACCCGATCGAACTGGTGGCCTCGATCCTCACCGGGACGGGCGGGACGGGTGGGACCGGCGGAGGCGGAGCCCCGCTCCGGTGTTCCATCTCCGACCGGGCCTGGGCGACCACCGTGTTGGCGCTCCAGCGTCGTCTGCCCGCGGTCCGGTGGGCGGAGGCGTCGACGGTGACCTCGCCGATCCGTGCGGTCAAGGATGCCGCGGAGCTGGCCGCCCTGCGAATGGCCGGGTTGGCGGCCGACCGGGTGGCGGCCGAGCTGCAGGGGGGTGGGATCGGCCTGATCGGGCGCAAGGAGTCCGAGGTCTCCGGCCAGATCGCCGGCCTGCTGATCGAGGAGGGGCACCAGCAGGTCAACTTCGCCATCGTCGGTAGCGGCCCCAATGCCGCCAGCCCCCATCACGAGCCGGGCGGTCGTGTCATCGGCCGGGGGGAGACGGTGGTGTGTGACTTCGGCGGTTCCTATTCGCTCGACGGCGACGTCGGCTACTGCTCGGACATCACCCGCACGGTGGTGACCGGGTCACCCTCCACCGAGATCGACGAGTGCTACCAGGTCCTGTACGCCGCCCAGCGGGCCGCCGTCCTGGCGGCCCGGGCCGGGGTGCGGGCCGAGCACGTCGATCACGTGGCGCGGGAGATCATCGGCGATGCCGGCCTCGGGCATCTCTTCGTCCACCGGACCGGGCACGGCATCGGGATCGAGGAGCACGAGGACCCCTACGTGGTGTCCGGGAACGAGGAGCCACTGCAGCCCGGCCACGCCTTCTCGATCGAACCGGGAATCTATTGGCCCGACCGGTTCGGCATGCGCCTCGAGGACATCGTGGTGATCGGCGACGACGGGGGCCCCGAGGCGCTCAACTCGGCCGACCACCGCCTCGTCGTCGTGGATGCCTAGGGAGCGGGATGGACCTGGGCATCGCCGGAAGGGTGGCGCTGGTGGTGGCCGGGTCGCGGGGCCTGGGGCGGGCCACGGCCCAGGCCCTGGCCGCAGAAGGGGTCCGGGTCATGCTGTCGGCCCGCAGCGGGGACACCCTGGCCGAGGCCCGGGCGACGCTACGGGCGACGGGCGCAGAGGTGGAGACCCAGGTAGCCGACATCACCGACCCGGAGTCGCCGGCCCGGCTGGTGGAGGCGACCCGGGAGGCGTTCGGGGGTCTCGACATCGTGATCGCCAATGCCGGCGGCCCACCGG
>DATBOO010000004.1:0-6235 GCA_036553725.1 Acidimicrobiales bacterium
CGCCGTAGAGCTCCGGGTTGGCCCCGTCGCGCAGCTCGTCGTGGGTCACGGTCAGATGGCAGGAGTCGGCCACCGGCTCGATCTCCCAGGTGACCCGCGATGCACCTTCGCTCTTCACCTCATCGCTCCAGAGCGCCACCAAGGTGTGGACGAGGCGGCGCGGTGGGTCGACTTCCAGGACCTCCCCGTCGCCGAGGAGCCCATCGGCTTTCGGCTGGCCCATCTCCAGCCGCGAGCCGACCTTCCAGTCCGATTTGACCGAGGCCCCGAAGTTGTACTTGGTCCGGATCTCGGGGTCGGTGATCGCCTCCCAGAGGCGCTCCGGGGTGGTGCGGATGTAGATCTCGAATACCTTCTCCATGGGACTCTCCAGTCTGTTCTTGATTTCGCTGAGGGCTGCCGCCCAGGGCTCGGTGTACTTGCTGACCCACCGGTCGTAGATCAGCCGGATGGGGACGGGGTTCAGAAAGTGGAGCTTTTCGCGGCCTCGGCGTCTGCTGACCACCAGGCCGGCCCCCTCGAGCTGCCTCAGGTGCTTCATCACGCCGAAGCGGGTGATCGGGAAGCGCCCCTCGAGCGCGCCCAGCGACTGCCCGTCCTGGCGGAAGAGCTCGTCGAGCAGGCTCCTCCGGGTGGGATCGGCGAGGGCTCTGAACACTTCGTCCACCCGGGCATTATATGTGACTAAACAGTCACATGTCAATCGAGCCTGATCGGGTGCTGTCCGAGGGTCGATCGACGTCCGGCCCCTGGACGGGGTGGCGCCGGAGGCAGGTCGGCTCTGGAGCTTCGCTAGCCTGAATCGGTCCTGACCGCCCCGATAGGAGGTTCGACCATGGGAGTCGCAGAGGATGCGGAACGGGTGGTGCGAGACTTCTGCGCCACGTTCGCGAAGCACGACGCCGAGGCCCTACGCCCGTTCTTCACCGATGACGTCGTCTACCACAACATGCCCATGGACCCGGCGGTCGGCATCGACGCCGCCGTGGCCTTCATCGACGGATTCTTCGCCATGTGCGACAGCATGGTGATCGAGACGGTCAACCTGGCCGTCCGCGGCAACCTGGTGCTCACCGAGCGGGTGGACACGTTCACCATCGGTCAGACCGAGGCGGCGCTGCCGGTCATGGGCACATTCGAGGTCCGAGACGGCAGGATCAGTGCTTGGCGTGACTACTTCGACCTGACCCAGATCACCAAGATGCTGTCCGGAGAGGCCTAGCCACAGGCGGCTCCCGCCCGTGTGCAACGCGTTGCACCGGTCGCCGGCCTGTAGCCTTTCGGGATGAGAGGTCGGCTCCGCCTCGGTGCAGCGGCGAGCGCCATGGTGATCGTGGTCGTGGCCCTGATCGCCGGCCTACACGTGGCGGGAGGCGATGCGCTGGCGCCACCCGGAGCCGGCATGCACTCCGCCAGTTCGCCCGCCCCCCGGATGGGCAACGGGGTGTGCCCGTCGAGCTCCACCCGCTGCGCGCCCGCCGGATCCCCGGACGGATCCGGTCCGGCCTTGTGGGATGCGGCCTTCATCATCGGATTCGTCTTCCTGTGCAGCACACCCCTGCGCCGCTTCCGCCGACCGAGGGTCTCGGCCCATCTGCCGACAGGAGTCCTCCCGGCAATCCTCAGACCCCCTCGCGGGTCATCCATCGCTCTCTGATCAACGAAGCCGCGCCCCATCTACCGGACACGGGGCGACGCGGTGCTCACGGGTGACCTTGTCCACCGCCATCTCCGATTCCGCTCGAGAGCTCACCGATGACCCGGAATCCGACCGTTCGCCCAAACCGACGGCGCGCCTGTCGCGCCACACCAACTCCGAAACGGAGCTCGAATGACCGATCGCAAACAGACTGATGCAGGGAAGGGCCCCAGGCGGACTCCTTCGAAGCCGGCGGAGGCCCGGCCGGCACGGTGGAGGGCGGCCCGGGTGCTCGTGGCGGTCGCCATCCTGGCCATGGCGGGTGTGCTCATCGGCGTTCTCGCCGGCGGCTCCGGCGGGTCCGGCGGGTCCCGAGGGGCCGGAGGCCGTAGCGGTGCCTCGTCGCCGAGCACGCCGGGAGCGGAGCAGACCGTGACCGGTCCGCCCGGGCCCGAAGGCGTGCCCCTGGATGAGGGCACTCCGCTGGCGCCGTTCTCGACGGCGGCCACCGGCCAACCCGTCGGCGGTGTCCAGTGCAACTCGACCGAACAGGTGGCCTACCACGTACACACCCACCTGAGCGTGTACGTGAACGGACAGCTCCGTCCGGTGCCTGCGGGCATCGGCATTGTGCTCCCGATCGTGGAGGAGACCGCCAACGGTCAGTTCGATTCGGCGTCCCAGTGCTACTACTGGCTCCACGTCCACGCGCAGGACGGGGTGATCCATATCGAGTCGCCGGCGGGACACGCCTACACCCTCGGCGATTTCTTCGACCTCTGGAGACAGCCGTTGGGCCCGGACCAGGCCGGTCCGGCCACCGGACCGGTCACCGCCTTCGTCAACGGTCACGTCACCGGGGGCGATCCACGGGACATCCTGCTCGGCTCCCGGGAGGACATCCAGCTCGATGTCGGCGCCCCCCAGGTCCCGCCCACCCGGGTGAACTGGTCGGCAACCTCCCTCTGAGCAGCCGGCGAATTCACGACGAGGCGTCCTCCGGATCCACCATGCCCCTGAACGTCTCCGCTCCCGCGTAGCCTGGATCGATATGGGCGCTGTGAGCGGCTCCGGAGCATTCGGAGCGGGCCTCGTCGTGCTGTTCGTCCTCTACCTGGTAGTGATTGTCGGCTCCCTGGTGATGCTGGTCGTGGCCCTGGTGGACATCGTCAGGCGCCCGGAATGGCAGTGGAAGCTGGCCGGGCAGGAGAAGATCCTCTGGGTCCTGCTGGTCATCCTGGTCAATGTCCTCGCCATCCCGGCGCTCATCTACTGGTTCCGGATCCGCAAGAAGCTGATCGCCGTCGAGGGGGCGGCGGCCGCCGGACGGTACGGGCCCGGCCACATGACCTACTCGGGCTGGGAGCCCGGGCCTCCCCTCACCAACCCCTATCCGGCCGCGGCCCCGCCCGGTTGGCACCCCGATCCGGGCGGTTCCCACCAGCTCCGGTGGTGGGACGGGACGCGTTGGACCGAGCACGCGTGGGACGGAGAGCCGCCTTCCGGGCAGTGAGCGGATTCGACCCCATGGAGCCGGGGTCCCCGGGGGGCGACATCGAGCCGGGCGCGCCGTGCCGGGGCGCCCTATCGTCGGGGTGTCCTTCCGCACCCTGCCACTGGTCGGGGCGCCGCCCGGTTGCGGGCCCGGGAGGAACCGGGGGGCTGACGAAGGAGGGCCATGGAGGCACGGCGAGTGGTGACCGGGCACGACGCCGAGGGCAGGGCGGTGTTCGTCCGTGACGAGTCGGTTCCGGCCGTCGAGGTGTCCCTCATGCCGGGCATGGAGTTCCACCAGATCTGGGGCGCCGACTCCGCCCCCACCTTCCCCGACGACGGGTCCAGACCTGACGCCGTGGCCTACTTCCCACCGCTCGGCGGCTTCCGCTTCGGGTTCTTCACCATCCCGCCCGACAGCCGCGGAGGCCCCCCGGCGGACCTCGACGTCCGGCTCGCCTTCGAGGAGCTGGAGCAGAAACTGCCCGGCCTGGCCGCCCACGCCGAGCGCCACCACCCGGGCATGCACACCACCGCCACCATCGACTACGGCATCGTGCTCTCCGGTCAGGCCACCCTCGAACTGGACGACGGGGCGAGGGTGACCCTGACTGCCGGAGACACCTATGTCCAAAACGGCACCAGACACCGTTGGTCGAACCCGGGCGCCGTGCCCGCGGTGCTCGCAATAACGCTGATCGGCGCCAACCACCGCGGGGTGGGGTGACCCAAGGGATAGGTCAGATGAGGTCGGAGGGCTGCTGGCGCTCGAATTGGATGTGGTAGAGCTCGGCGTACTGTCCCCCGGCGGCCAGCAGTTCCTCGTGGCGGCCACGTTCGACGATGCGCCCGTGGTCGAGCACGAGGATCACGTCGGCCTCCCGGACCGTGGACAGCCGGTGGGCGATGACCAGGGAGGTACGGCCATGCAGGGCGGTGGCCAGGGCCTGTTGCACGGCGGCCTCGGACTCCGAGTCGAGGTGGGCGGTGGCCTCGTCGAGGATGACGATCTCGGGCGCCTTCAACAGGATGCGGGCGATGGCCAGGCGTTGCTTCTCACCCCCGGACAGGCGGTAACCGCGGTCGCCGACCACGGTGTCGAGCCCGTCGGGCAGGCCGCCGACCATGGTGGCGATCTGTGCGCCGGCCAGGGCCGCGTCCAACTCGCCGCCGGTGGCATCGGGCTTGGCGTAGAGGAGGTTCCCCCGGATGGTGTCGTGGAAGAGGTGGGCGTCCTGGGTGACGACGCCGATGGCCGCCGTCAGCGACTCCAGGGTCACGTCCCGCACATCCGTCCCGTTGATGCGGATGGCTCCCGACTTGACGTCGTAGAGCCGCGGCAGCAGGTGGCTGATGGTGGTCTTGCCCGCCCCGGAGGGCCCGACCAGCGCCACCAGCTGACCCGGATCGGCGGTGAAGGTGACGTCGAACAGCACCTGCTGGGAGACGGTCTGGTCGAGGATCGCCACCGACTCCAGCGAGGCCAGTGAGACTTCCTCGGCCGTCGGGTACCGGAAGTCGACATGGTCGAATTCCACACGGGCGGGGCCCGGGGGAACCGGGCCGGCATCCGGCTTCTCGTCGATCATCGGGGGGAGGTCGAGGATCTCGAACACCCGGTCGAAGGAGACCAGGGCGGTCATGACGTCGATTTGCACATTGGAGAGAGCGGTGAGCGGCCCGTACAGCCTGGCCAGGTAGGAGGCCAGGGCCACCACCGTCCCCAGCTGAAGGGTCTTGTCGATGACCTGGATCCCTCCCCAGCCGTAGACAACGACGGTGGCCAGGGCGGCGGTGAGGGTGAGGGCGGCGATGAAGATCCGGGCGTACATGGCCTGCGTCACCCCGATGTCGCGGACCCGGCCCGCCTTGCTCTCGAACGACCCCCGCTCCTCGGTGGGACGGCCGAACAGCTTGACCAGCAGCGCCCCCGAGACGTTGAAGCGCTCGGTCATGGTGTTGTTCATCTGCGCATTGAGGGCGTAGGACTCCCGGGTGATGGAGGACAGCCGCCGCCCCACGCGCTTGGCCGGGAGCACGAACACCGGGAGGATGATGAGGCTGATCAGGGTGATCTGCCACGACAGCAGGAACATCACGATGAGGACCAGCGTCACGCTGATGAGGTTGGAGACCACCGACGACAGGGTGTCGGTGAACGCCTGCTGGGCCCCGATCACGTCATTGTTGAGCCGGCTGATCAGCGCCCCGGTCTGGGTCCGGGTGAAGAAGGCGATCGGCATCTTCTGGATGTGCCCGAACACCTGGGACCGCATGTCGAAGATGAGCCCTTCGCCGACCTTGGCCGAGACCCAGCGGATGGCGATGGAGAGGAAGGTGTCGACGATGGCCAGTCCGCCGGCCACCAGGGCCAGACCGACGACCAGGCTCTTGTTGTTGTGCTTGATCCCGTTGTCGATGATCGAGGCGAACAGCAGCGGGTTGATGACCCCGACCACCGCCTCGACGACCACCAGTACCAGGAACCAGCCCAGGATCTTCCGGTAGGGCCGGGCGAATTGGACCATCCGCTTGGCCGTGCCCTTGGTCACCTGCTGCTGGGTGACCGAGTCGTCTCGCCGCATGGAGCGCATCACCGGGCCGAACTGGCCGCCCCCATGACCTCCCATGCCACCGGTGGCTGCTGTCAAAGTCCCCCACCACGACCACGAATCATGTACCGCACCCTAGTGTTCGTCGCCTCGGGCCCATCCACCGGGCCGCCCGCCGGCGCCCGGTGGGCGGGCGGTCAGCTGACCAGCCCCCGGCCGGCGATCAGGGGCAGGTCGAGGGCGGTGACCAGGCCGGGAGATGCCTCCACCACCGAGGGGACGGCGTTGACCAGGCGCATGGCCGTGGCTTTGAGGCCGGCGGTGTTGTGGTCGCCGTCGGTCCCGAGCAACTGGAGGTCGAGCGTGTACATCGGCTCGCCGGTGACCACGACCCGGTAGCAGCCATGTCCGGCAGGCTGGGGCCAGTGAGGCGCCAGGTCGTCACGAAGGCGTGTCACGTGCTCGAGGACGATGACCGAGCGGCCGTTGCGCACGCCTCGGACCTCGAAGTGAAGGGCGGCCGCGGTCCCCTTGGCGATCGTCCCCGAAG
>DATBOO010000027.1:0-1520 GCA_036553725.1 Acidimicrobiales bacterium
TGGGCATCCTCATCTTCGGCTACATCGTCACGGTGGCCCACAACTGGCGTTGGGGCACGTTCGTCGCCCTGGCCGGCATTCCCATCGCGCTGGCCCTGTTCACCCTGCGCGAGCCGGACAAGGGTCAGAACGAGCAGAGCCACATCCTCAAGGCCTCGGGCATGGACCTCCACTCCCAGCAGGCCGATGCGCCGCGGGTGCTGCTGGGCTCGGCCGTCACCCGCCTGCTGCGGATCCGCTCCATCTACTACGAGCTGGTGGCCGTGGCCATCCTCGGGTTCGCCGGGGTCGGCGCCCCGCTGTTCGGCAACCTGTACTTCGTCCGTCGATGGGGTCTCGACACGGCCCAGCGCAGCGAGGTGTACTCGATCATCGGCCTGGCCGCCTTCCTCGGCCTCCCGGTGGCCTACGTGGTCGGGGACCGGTATTTCCGGCGGGCCCCGGAGCGACCGCTGGTCATCGCCGGCATCTGCATCACCGCCTACGGGGGCCTCTACGTGGCCTCCCTCTACATGCCGCAGCTGTGGATGGTGGTGACGCTGCAATTCCTGGCCAATGCGGCGGTGTCGCCCCTGGCCATCTGCATCTTCCTCACCCTGGCGGCGACCGCCCCGCCGGAGATGCGCACCATCTGCTTCGCCATGTTCGGCGTCTACTCGCTCGTCTTCGGCGCCTTCGCCGGCGGGGTCATCCTCGGCGCCGTCAGCGACGCCGCCGGGTTCCGCAACGGCCCGACGGTGGCCCTCACCCTGATCGGGCCGGTGTGTCTGGTGGGCGGCATCCTGTTGTTCATCGGATCCCGGTATGTGAAGCGCGACATCACACTGGTCATCGAGGACGTCCTCGAACGCCACGCCGAGGGCAAGCGGCGCCAGGCCGGTCGGGCTGTGCCGGCCCTGCAGGTCCACAACCTCGACTTCTTCTACGGATCCAACCAGGTGCTGTTCGACGTCAACCTCGAGGTCGGACAGGGCGAGATGGTGGCACTGCTGGGCACCAACGGGGCCGGGAAGTCCACGCTGCTGCGCGCCGTGTCCGGGCTGGACCATCCCCACCGCGGGGTCATCAGGATCTTCGGCATCAACTGCACCTACCTCGAGCCCGAGCAGATCATCGACCAGGAGGTGGCCCTGCTGGTGGGGGGCAAGATGACCTTCCCCGGGCTCACCGTGCGGGACAACCTCCGCATCGGGAGCTACTCCATGCGCCGGCAGGGATCCCGGGCCCGCTCGGCGCTGGACGAGGCCATGGACCGGTTCCCCGAGCTCGCCACCCGGCTCGACCAGTCCGCCGGCACCCTGTCCGGGGGCGAGCAGCAGATGCTGGCCCTGGCCCGGGTGATGATGACGGCGCCGAAGCTGCTGTTGATCGACGAGCTGGCCCTCGGGCTCGCCCCCAAGGCGGTGGACCGGCTGATGGGGATCGTGCGTGAGGTCAACCGGCAGGGCACGACGGTGGTGCTGGTGGAGCAGAGCGTGAATCGGGCCATGAGCCTGGCGGAGCACGCCTTCTTCCTCGAG
>DATBOO010000043.1:0-1679 GCA_036553725.1 Acidimicrobiales bacterium
GTTGGAGGGGGGCGCCAACCGGGTGCCGATGATCGAGGCGCTGGTGGCGGCCGAGATCCCGGTGATGGGCCACCTCGGGCTGACGCCGCAGTCGGTCAACGCCATGGGGGGCTACCGGGTCCAGGCCCGTGACGACGCCGCGGCCCAGGCTCTGGCGGTCGATGCCGAGGCCATCGTGGCCGCCGGCTGCTTCGCCGTGGTCATCGAGGGCGTGCCCGAAAAGGTGGGGGCGGCGCTGACCGAGTCGCTCGACGTGCCCACCATCGGGATCGGGGCCGGCCCCGCCTGTGACGGGCAGGTGCTGGTCTTCCACGATCTGCTCGGCTTCAATACGACAGTGCCCAAGTTCGTCCGGCGCTACGCCGAGCTGGGGGCCGAGGCCACGGCGGCGGTGGCCGCCTACGCCGACGACGTGCGGTCGGGGGCCTTCCCCGCCGACGCCGAGGCCTATCACTGAGATCCAGCCGGCCGCTCGTCCGGACAGACTGCCCGTTTGCCGGTAGAGTGGACCGGTTGTTGCGCCGCCCTCCGGCGGCCATCCAGTTCCGACCTGCCCCACTCGGTGGGGCTCGGGTGCACCGTCGCCCGATCCAGAGGGAGGTGAGCCGCCCGTGCGGCCCTACGAGACAATGGTCATCTTCGACACCGGTGCCGACGAGGCGGCGGTCAACGGCGTCCTCGACCGGGCGCTCGACGCGCTCAAGGCCAAGGGCGGGGCCCCGGGCCGGGTGGAGCGCTGGGGACGCCGCACCTTCGCCTACGAGCTCCAGCACAAGCGCGAGGGCTACTACGTGGTCATCGAGTTCACGTCCGAGCCGCCGGCGGTGGCCGACATGGAGCGAGTCCTGGTCCTGGCCGACGAGGTCCTCCGTCACAAGGTCGTCCGCCTGCCGGACAAGGTGGCCGGACGACGGGCGGCGATGGCCGCCACCGGCGGGGAGGGCTGAGATGGCCAACGGAAACGCCGTCACCCTGGTCGGGAACATCACCCGCGACCCCGAGCTGCGCTTCACCAACACCGGCCAGGCCACCTCGAGCTTCGGCCTGGCCGTCAACCGGCGGTGGCAGAACCGCCAGACCCAGGAGTGGGAGGAGGCCACCTCGTTCTTCGACGTGGTGTGCTGGCGTGAGATGGCGGAGAATGCCGCGGAGAGCCTGAGCCGGGGCTCGCGGGTGATCGTCACCGGCCGCCTCGAACAGCGCAGCTGGGAGACCCCGGACGGCGACAAGCGCTCCAAGGTCGAGGTGGTGGCCGACGAGATCGGCCCGAGCATCCGCTGGGCCACCGCCCAGGTGACCAAGAACGAGCGCAAGGGGCCTGGCGAGGGAGGGCCCCAGGGTGGCGGAGCCCGCGGCGGACCATCGGGTGGCCGCCCGTCCGGAGGCGGCAACGCCGGCCCGGCCGCCGAGCCCCAGGGATACGGATACAGCGAGGAGCCCTTCTAGCCATGGCACGCAACAACGATCGCGGCGGGACGACCCGCCGCTCCCCCAAGGACACCGGTCGGCGGATAAAGAAGAAGCCCTGCGCCCTGTGCAAGGACCGGGTGGAGTGGGTCGACTACAAGGACGTCGGCATGCTCCGCAAGTACATGAGCGACCGGGGCAAGATCCGGGCCCGCCGGGTGTCGGGGAACTGCACCCAGCACCAGCGTGACGTGGCCATCGCCATCAAGACC
>DATBOO010000050.1:0-12928 GCA_036553725.1 Acidimicrobiales bacterium
CACCGCCGTTGCCCCCGTAGTGGGTCTCCACGTTGTTCTGGTTGGTCAACTGGAAGTCGAGCTCGGGTTGCTTGGTATTGGCGACGACATAGCCGGCGTTGTTGAGGCCGAAGAAGACAGAGGCCTGGGTCACGGCCGGAAGTCCGCTGTTGGAGCTCGGCGGCACATCCCCCACCGCGAACACTGGCTCACCGTTGCCGTTCACCGTGTTGGCCGGAGAGATGATCATCCCGTACCCGTGGGTGTACTGGAGGACGGTGTTGACCCACGAGGTGGACGGGAGGTCGGCATCGTTGATCTCCCGCACCCCGACGATGGTCGGAGTCTCCGTACCGTTGACCTTGTAGCGGTCCACGGCCAGGCCGTCGAATTGGTAGTACGAGCGGAGGTCCTGTTTTTTGTCGTAGGTGGGCTGGGTCTGCTGGGGGTCCCACAGCCGCACATTGGCCAGGGTGTCAGCAGAGGTGGCCGACAGCTCGGCGGCAGTCAGTGTCGTCGATGCTTGAAAAGGGATGCTCTGGACGTTCCCGATGCCCATGGCCGAGCGGGTGGAATCGATGTTGCGTTGGATGTAGGGGCGCTCCAACGTGTTCTGTGCCGGGGTCACCTTCAGCGCCTGGACGGCGGCGGGGTAGATGGTGCCGGCGGTGAGCGCCACCAGAAACCAGAGCCCGACACCCAGGATGGGGAGCGCCCACCCTTGGCGGCGGATGTTGTAGATCAGCAGGGCTGCCGCGGCCAGCGACACCAGGATGAGAAGTTCGAGGGCCGGGAGCCGGGCGTGGACGTCGGTATAACCGGCGCCCTGGGTGAACCCGTTGCTCGACAGGTCGAGGTTGAAGCGGGCGAGGTAGTAGCCAACGGCCTTGACCAGGGCCAGCAGGCCGAGGATGACCGAGATGTGGGCCTTCACCGCCGGGAGCACCCTCGGCCGTGATCCCTGCATCCGGATCCCGCCGTTGAGGTAGTGGCTGAGCACCGTGACCAGCAGCACGATGAACAGGGCGACCAGCGCCCAGTGGACGAGGAACTGTTGGAAGGGCAGGGTGAACACGTAGTAGCCGACGTTGCGGTGGAACTGGGGGTCGGTGGTTCCGAACTGGCTGCTGTTGGAGAAGAGGATCCAGTTCTGCCACTGCCCGATGGCCTGGGACCCGACGATCAGGGACAGGACGGTGACCACGCCGATCCGGAGCCATCGGGCATAGGGGCCGATGACCTCCTGGTACCGCTTGACGAACTCGTCCTCCGCGTCGAGCGACGGGCCCTTGGGGGCGAGGCGCTCGGCCACCAGCAGGCTGGCCAGCAGCATGGCGGCGAAGATGGCCGAGAAGGTCAGCATCAGCCCCGCCTTGATCCCCAGGAGCTTGGCCCACACCGGGTGCAGCGAGACCGAGGAGAACCAGAGCGCGTCCGTGTAGAAGACGGCGAAGGTCCGGAGGGAGGCGATGACTATGACCAGGATGATCAGGCCGATGACGATGCCCCGACGGCGGCGGCGCGAGCCGGGGCGCGAGGTCTGAGGCAGGTCGCTGGGGGGACGCACGGGCTGCAGCCTAGGTGGCAGAGAGTGCGAGTAAGCATCGACACCCCGGATGAGCAGGGGGCCGAGGGTGCCCGGTGGGGAATTCCCTGCCGGGCTGCTGGGAACCGTTCAGTCCGTTGTCCTCGCAGTCCGGACAGGGGTCGTCGCCGGAGCCGGGAACGGCAATCCACTCCAACTCGGCGGACTTCTTCGCCTCGGCGGCGGCGATGGTCCCCGCCGAGAAGGCCGCCACCACGAAATCGCCCGACAGGCGCTCGATCCGCTCGCCCTTCCACTCCCTGAATGCCGAGCCCACATGCTCGGCGGCCACCGACTCGTCGGCTTCGGCCAACCCCTGGTCATCGGAGAGCCGGCGGCGGAGCGGGACCACCACTTCCTCGGCCAGGCCATGGGCGATTCCCAGCAACACCTCGGTTGGGGGCCCGCCGGCGGCTCCGGTCCCGGCGAACGAAGCCCCGGCCTCGGACGCCTCCTCCAGGACGGGCAGGGCGGCGGTGGAGTAGGCATCGAGATGCTCCGTGGTCTCGGGGAGGAGGTCGGCGGACCAACGGGATCCGTTGGACCGGAGGCCGTCGAGCAGTTCGTTCTGGCTGTCCTGCAGGGTTCGCTTCAGGCGGCGGGCCAAGGCCTTCACGATCGGGCCGATCATCTCGTCCCGGCGGAGGGCGAACGGGCTGCGGGGTTCGGGAGGCCCGTCGGCCATTCCGTCCCCCACCTCCCCATCGGTCCCCTCCCGGACCGATGCCTCCCCCACCGACCCCTCGGCGCGGTCCGGGCTTTCCACACCGTGCGGATGCCCACCGGCGCCGTCGGCACCGTCGGCATCTTCTGTCCCGTCGACACCGTCGGCATCTTCTGTCCCGTCGGCGGTGCCGGCTCCGGTCCCGGCATCGCCCGCAACCCGGGCCACGTCGTCACCGGCCGGCTCCCCGGATCGGGAGTCCCCGTCCCCAGAGTCGGAATCGTCCCGGGCGGCGCGGATCCGGGCGAACAGGACGTCGACCGACGAATCGACGAGGGGCGCCGGCTCGGGGACCTCGACCTCGGGTTGTTGGGTTTTCCCTGCTTCGTCGGACGCCGCCTCGACGAGATCTTCGAAATCGACCGGCGCCGGCGCCTCGTCGCTCGTGGCCGCGCCCGCGTTCGCTGCGGCGCGGGCTTCTGTCTCCTCGGCCAGCAGGAGCGATGCCAGCTCCTCGGGCGTGCCTTCTTCCGGGCGATCCAGGGCCTCGCGGCCGGCAGCCTCGGCCGCCAAGCGGGCGTTGTCCTCCGCCGCGAACAGGTCGTCGGCGATGACATCGATCGATTGGCGGACATCCTGCACGGTCCCGGCCAATCGCTCGCGGCCGGCCCGGAGCTGTTCGATCTGGGCGTGAAGCACCTTCCGTCGCTTGGACAGGTCGGCCAGTACGCGGGAGCGCAGCCCCTGGGCCTCGTCCACCATCGACTGGCACTGCTCGCGGGCCTGGCCCAATAGTTCCTCGGCATCCTGCCGGGCCGCCTCGAGCCGGGCCACTGCCTGCTGCTCGGTCCGATGGCGCAGCTGCTCGATGGCTGCCTCCGACTCGGCCGTCTGCTCGGCCAGCCGGGCCTCGCCCTCCGCCCGGCTCTGCTGGATCTCTTCGCGGGCCTCGGTCGTGAGACGATGGGCCTCCGCCTCCGACTTGGCCACCATCTCGGCGGCAACCTCGTGGGCGCTGTGGAGCACCCGGGCCGTCTCGGTCCCGAGCGCGGCGGTGAGCGTCGGCTCGTCGAGGACCGGGTGGGCCGCCCGGTGCTCGGCGTCGGCCAGCTCCGAGAGGAGCTGTCGCTCCTGCTCGGCGATTCCCCTCAACCCGGCGGCGATCGACTCGAGATAGGCACGGACCTCGCCGGGATCGAAGCCCCGCCGCGCGGTACTGAACGAGTGGCGGGCGACGTCGTCGGGGGCCAGGTGCGATGAGGAGGAGATGGACATCAGTCGTTCCTCTGCCATGGCCGAGAGCCTACGACCGCTGGTCGGGGAATCCGGTCATCCCGCGGCCGCGGCGTGCGGGGTTGCACCCGCTGCGGGGGCGGGCACCGTTCCGCCGTGTGCGGCCAGCACCGACAATGCCTGGTCGAGGGTGGACACCGCGTAGATCTTCAGGCCGGCGCGATCCTTGGACATCGCCGCCCGGTACTCCTGTGGGGGGACGAGGAAGAGAGAGGCGCCGGCGTTCTCCACCGCCACCGTTTTCTGGGGGACCCCACCCACGTCGCCGACATCGCCCTGGCTGTCGATGGTCCCGGTCACCGCCACCGTGTGACCTCCCGTCACCGATCCGGCGGTGAGGGCGTCGATGACCCCGAGGGTCATGGCCAGGCCGGCAGACGGCCCGCCGATGTTGGTCACGTTTATGGTCACGTTGAAGGGGTAGCCGAAGTCGACCTGGTCCTCCGGCACGATCCCGAGGTCGAGCGTGGCCGTGCGACCGCCGCCGACGTCGACCACCGTCGACTTCAGGGTGACCAGCACCGGCACCGGCGGGGCCGTGCCGCCCTTGCGCACGGTGAGGGAGACGGTCTGACCGGAGTGGTGACCGGCCAGTGAGCTGGTCAGGGCCTGGGCCGTCGGGGTGGTCGCACCGTCGACGGCGGTGACCACATCACCCACGTTGAGCGCCCGGTAGGCGGGAGTGCCCGGGAAGGTGCCGAAGATGACGGCCCCCGACGGCGTGGCGGTCACCTGGTAGCCGAGGTGACGCAACGCCGCGGTCTTGGCCGAGGCCTCGGCCTGTGACATCTCCAGCTGGCCCTGGGCGTTCAATTGTGATGGGGGGGTTCCGCCGGTCACGTCTCCCAAGGGCACGAAACTGGTGTCTCCCTGGAGCCAGTAGAACGGGTAGGTGAGGGCGGTCACCCTCCCGATCTGGACGTCGGTGAGCAGCACCGGGTGGCGCACCGGACGGCTCCTGTCGGCCGGGACGGTGATGAACGACTGCACCGATTGCGCCGTCCCGGGTTGGACGGCGTAGCTGTCGAGGTTCCAGCGCGATGCCACCGCAATGGCCACCACCAGTAGGAGGAACACCATCCACGGCCATCGCCGCCTCCGGCGCGACCGCGGCGGCGCGGGCTCCCCGGCCGCGGTGTCGGGCCTGACCGGATCGGGTATCGACGCAGGCGCCGCCGGGGTCGGGGCGGGCCCGACGGGCCCGCCTCCGGCTTCGGGGACAGGGATGCCGGCCGGCGTGGGGTTCTCGTGCTCGGTCATAGTGGTGGGGTGGTCGCTCCTCGTGCATCGGATCCACCGGCATCGGGCGGGGACGCCGGCCATGCCGCCCAGAAGCCTGCCATGGAACCCATCGACGCCAGCGTCACCGGGCGCCGGCGCGCCACTGCGCTCGCCGGGCACCGCGGCGAGGTGGGAAGGGCACGCGCTGCCCTCTCGGACAGGTCACCGTCGGTGCGGGCCACCGCTCTGGGCGCGCTGAGCCGGCTCGGCGCGCTCACCGGCGACGACCTCCACGCCGCGCTGGTCGACCCGGCTCCCGCCGTTCGGCGCCGCGGGTGCGAACTGGCGGGTGCGTGGCCCGGGGTGGAGATCGCCGCCGCCCTGGAGGACGACGATCCCTCCGTGGTGGAGATGGCCGCCTGGTCCCTGGGGGAGCAGGGTCGGCACTCGGCGGTTCCGGCCCTGTCGGCACTGGCCTCGGCCGGCACCGGCCACGCCGATCCGTTGTGCCGGGAGGCGGCGGTAGCGGCGCTGGGTGCCATCGGCGATCCGTCAGGGTTGCCGGCGGTGCTCGCCGCCCTCGACGACAAGCCGGCGGTCCGGCGGCGGGCGGCGGTGGCCCTGGCCGCATTCACCGGTCCGTCGGTCGAAGCCGCACTCCGTCGATGCCTGGACGATCGGGACTGGCAGGTCCGCCAGGTGGCGGAGGACCTGTTGGCGGTGGAGTGACCCGCCCCTGACCGACGCCGGCACCCCGGGCCGGAGCGTCAGGAATCGGCAGCGGCGAAGATGGGCCGGAGGCTGTCGAACGAGTCGAGGCACAGGCCGGCGCCTTGGACCACGCACTCGAGCGGTGTGGCCACCAGGTGGACCGGTACCTCGGTCTCGTCGGCGAGCCGATTGGCCAGCCCCCTGAGCATGGCCCCCCCGCCCACCAGGTGGATGCCCTCGTAGATGATGTCCTGGGCCAACTCCGGAGGGGACTCCCCCAGACATCCGACCACGGTGGTGACGATCAGATCGACCTGCTCGCGCAGCGCGTACCGGACCTCGTCGGGTGAGAGGACCACCGTCTTGGGCAAGCCGGTGACCACCTCCCGGCCTCGCACCTCCGCCTTCACCTCGTCGGCGTAGGGCAGGGCCGAGCCGATCGCCAGTTTGATCTCTTCGCCGGTTCGCTCCCCGATGGCGATACCGTGCTCCTGGCGCACGTACTGCTGGATGGCCGCGTCCATGTCGAACCCTCCGCAACGGATCGCCTGGGAGGCGACCACTCCGCCGAGCGAGATCACCGCCGTCTCAGTGGTCCCCCCACCGACGTCGACCACCATGTTGCCCACCGGCTCGTGGATGTCGAGCCCGGCCCCGATGGCTGCGGCCATCGGCTGTTCGATGAGATGGGCTGTGGACGCTCCCGCCCGCCGGGCCGCCTCCTTGACCGCCCGACGCTCGACCGAGGTGATGGCCGAAGGCACGCAGATCAGCACCCGCGGACGATTCAGCTTGGTGATGCCTGCCCGTCGCAGGAGGAGCCTGATCATCCGCTCGGTGATGTCGAAATCGGTGATCGCCCCCTCGCGTAGGGGCCGTACGGCCACGATGTACCCGGGCGTCCTCCCGATCATCTTCCACGCCTCGTTCCCCACGGCCAGGACTTCGTGGGTCCTCGTGTTGAGGGCGATGACGGTCGGCTGGTTCAGCACGATGCCCCGCCCCTTGGCGTAAACGAGGGTATTGGCTGTCCCGAGATCGATGGCGAGGTCCCGAGCCACGCCCTCATCGTAGGGTCCACGGGCGGAGGCGACATCCCAAACGACGTTGCCGTCACTATCCTCTCAGCGTGGACGGAGAGGACCGGAGCGGGTCCGAAGGAGATCTCGGGGACGACTGGGGGGACGATGCCGACCGGGATCCGATGCGCGGGTGGATCTCGCCCGACGATCGCCTGTGGCGCCACCCTTCGGAATCCGTCACCGGTGCCACCGGGTCGCCGGCGGTCCCCACCGGCTCCGGCAGGCCGGCGGGCCGGGCCCGTTCCGGATCATGGATCGTAGGCTGTACCGCCGCCGGCCTCGTGGTGGCGCTGGTGACGGCCGGGGTGGTCATGGCCACCGCGGGCACCGGTGACCAGGACGTCTCGGGCTCGACGCCCGGCGGCCCGTTCCTGGTGGCGGCGCCCACCACCGAGCCCGGGGCCGGGGCCGGGCAGCCGATCGGGAAGGCCTCGGTCGCGTCGATGGTGTCGTCGGTCCGGCCGTCGACCGTTGTCATCAGCACCGAGCGGTCGTCCGGCACCTCGCTGACGACCGGTGTGGTGGTCCAGTCGGGCGGGATGATCGTCACGACGTCGGGGGGGGTCACCGGCGCCCGGGCCATCACCGTCATCGAGCCCGGGGGCTCCCGCCAGGCCGCCGAGCTGGTCGGCATCGACCAACCGTCAGGGATCGCCGTGCTGCGGATCGGCGACGACCTGCCCGCCGCCACCTTCGACGGAGACGATCCCTCCACCGGTGCCGGAGCCGTCGCCATGGCACTGGAGCCCGGCCGGGGCGCCGGCGCCTTTCCGTCCCCGCTCGTCTACGCCGGCACCGTCGTCTCCGTAGGGCGGGCTCTCAATGCCGACCCGGTGACCACCACCTTCGCCGCCACGGCGGTCGACACTCCCCTCTCCCGTGACGACCTCGGGTGCCCGCTCCTCGACCGGGCCGGCCATGTTTGGGGTCTGTTGGAGCAGACGGTGGTCGACGGCACCTCGACGCTCTCGGTCTTCCTCCCCGCCGAGCTCGTCCTCGGCGTGGCCCAACAGCTCGTCGCATCCGGAACGGTGGTCCACGGATGGCTCGGGGTCCACACCAGCGACGCCCGCCCGACGGCCACCACCACCGCCAACACCTTGGCCGCGCCGGTCACCGCCGGAGCGGTGGCACCGTCGGTCCCCGATGCGGGTGCCCGGCTCGACTCGATCGACACGGACAGCCCGGCCGCCTTCGGCGACTTGGCCGCGGGCGACGTCATCACCGCCATCGGCGGCAGCCGGGTCCGATCGAGCGCCGAGCTCGAGACCCGGCTGTACCCGGATCGCCCGGGCACGACACTGCAGGTGGCCTTCACCCGGGCCGGCGTCCCGATGACGACGGTCGTAGTGCTCGCCGACCCCGACCCCGATGCACCGGGGGGCCAGCCGTCGCCGTAGCATGAGGGAATGGCACCGCCTGAGCCCGGGGACGCGGGGAACCCATTCCAGTCCCTGCTCGGCGATCTCATGAACATGCTCGGGACGAATGCCCCGGACCAGTGGGAGATGACCAGGTCCTTCGCCCTCAATGTGGCCACCGGCGGCGAGGCTGAGCCGAACGTCGAACCCGTGCAGCGGATCCGCCTCGAGCAGTTGGCCCGGGTGGCGGAGCTCAATGTGAGCGAGGCCACCGGCCTGGCCGTGGCCCCTGACGGCCGGCGGTTGAGTTGCGTGGCGGTGGGTCGGGGGGACTGGACCGTGCGTGCCCTCGAGTCGTGGCGGGCCGTGCTGACCTCGATGGCGCCCGTTGCCGGACCGTCGCCGGCGACATCGGCCCCTGGCGATGGCCAACAGCTCGACCCCTTGTCCGGCGACGATCCGGCGGGGGGCCTCGGTGAGCTGCTCGGCCGCTGGGCCACGGCGATCGGGCCGATGTTCTTCGGGCTGCAGGTCGGTTCCGTGGTCGGCCACCTCTCGCAGCGGGCGCTCGGTCAATACCCGCTGGCCCTCCCCTGGACGCCTTCGGACGAGCTCCTCCTGGTCACGGCCAACATCGCCTCGTTCGCCGATGACTGGAGCCTGCCCGAGGAGGAGACGCTGCTGTGGGTGTGCGCCCGCGAGCTGGCCTCCAACTCGGTGCTCACCCGACCCCATGTCCGGACCCGGATGGAGGAGTTGCTGTTCGAGTTGGCCGCGTCCGCGGCGACCGCCCAGCAGAACCTGACCGGACGCCTGGGGGCACTGGGCGGACCGGGCGGCATCGGCGGTGAGGGCACGGACCTGGAGTCGCTGCAGGGGATGTTCAATGATCCCGAGGCCCTGCTCGGAGATCTGCTGACCCCCGAGTCGCGGCACTCGTCCGATCAGTTGACGGCGCTGGCCTTGGTCATCGACGGCTATGCCGATCATGTCGCTGACGTGGTGGGAACCAAGCTCGTCGGATCACACACCCAGCTGGCCGAGGCCTGGTACCGCCGGCGAATCGAGCGGGGTAAGGGCGAGGAGGCCGCCGGGGCGCTCTTCGGGCTCGACCTCGACCAACCGCAGGTCGATCGGGGCCGGGCCTTCATTGCCGGGGTCCTGGAGCGGGCCGGCGACGACGGTCTCTCGAAGCTGTGGTCTTCCGCCCGCAACCTTCCGACTCCATCGGAGGTCGACGCCCCCGGCCTCTGGCTCGAACGGATCGCCCTCCCCGAACTCGACCCCTGACCAACGCGGTCGGCTGCCGGCGGCCGAGGGATCAGCTCCCGGCCGCGCCGGCCGTCCCCGGCTCGGAGCCAGGGACCGATCCGGTCGGGGTGGAGGCCGTCTCCTCCTCGGGAACGCCGAGGTCCCAGTCGAGCAGGATGTTCTCCCGCTCGGCGTCGCGGACCACCCGCTCGCGGTTCCGCCGGTACTGCGGATCATGGGGTGGCAGCAGCACCAGTCGGGCCATGGTCCGGCGGCGGAACTCCTCGATGAGGGCGGGCTCTCCGAAATCCGAGCGGACCTCCCAGTGGGGGGCGACCGGTCCCAGGTAGACGACCCGGACATGGCCGACGGGGGGCAGCGGCTCCTCGTCCTCGCCGGGGAGCGTCTGTTCGTCGGTTTCCGGCGTCATGGCAGTGGGTCCTCCTGGGTTCGCGGCCCCCGGATCCTACCCGCCACCCGGGCGGGCCCCGAGCGTGACGTCCACGTTCCGCCGGCTGCTCCCGCGGTAGATCCCGACGATGACGTGGTCGCCGGGCTTGAGCGGGTGGATGGCTGCGGTCAGATCGCCGGGGCTCTGGATCGCCTTGCCGTCGAGCGAGACGATCACATCGTCGACCTGCAGCGCCGCCTGTTGCGCCGGGCTCCCGGGTTGCACCGACAGGATCAGCGCCCCGGACGAGGGCGTGAGCTGGTCCCTGTGCTGCAGCGCCGGGGTGATCTGGCCCACCGTCACCCCGATGTAGGCCGCGTTGGCCCCGGTACTGGGCTGCGGGGTGGTCCCGCTCGTCCCCCCGGTCCCGCCCAGTCGCAATTCGGCCAGGCGGGGCTTGACCGAGTCGACGGTAATGGCGAACCCGATGTTCTGGGTCGGTGCGTTCCCCGTGCTGCTCGAGGCCACTGCGGTGTTCATGCCGACCACCTGGGCCTGAGCGTTGACCAGGGGCCCGCCCGAATTCCCCGGGTTGATGGCGGCGTCCGTCTGGAGCAGCCCGCTGAGGTTCTCCGTCTGCCCGCTGTCGTTCTGGGCCGAGAGCGATCGGTTCTCCGCCGAGATGATGCCTTCGGTCACCGTCGGACCGCCGGCCAACGCCAGCGCATTGCCGATGGCCAGCACCGAATCGCCCACCCGGGTCCGGCCCGAGTTGCCCAAGGTCACGGTGGGGAGGTTCGATGCCTGGTCGATCTGCACCAGGGCGAGGTCGTTGCCCGGGTCGTTGCCGACCAGGTGTGCCGGCAGCGCCCGGGTCTGGCCGAACAGCGTCACGGTGACTGATGACGCGCCGGAGACGACGTGGCTGTTGGTCAGGACCTCTCCGTCCGGGGTGAGGATCATGCCGCTGCCGGCCGCCTGGATGATGTCGCCTCCCGCCGAGTTGCCGGTCGAACCGGACTCGCTGTCGATGGAGACGACCGCCGGCTCGACCTTGGCCAGCACCGCCTGGATGTCCTGGGGCCGGGCCAGTTCGCTCTGGTTTGGGAAGAACTTCTCGACGACCGTCTGCTGGCGTCCGGCCCCGACCAGTCCCCCGACCAGTCCGCCCACCAACGCGGCCAGCACCGCGGTGACGACCACCACCCACATCCACGTCCGCCGACGCAGCGTGTGGCGGACCACCCGGGCGGATGACAGCCCCTGATACCGGTAGGGATCCTGATACCCGTACGGGTAGGGGAGGTTGGCGGGTGCTCCGTACCCGTCGGGGTAGCCCGGATACGCCGGTCCGGGCGTGTAGGGCGGGTAGGCCCCGGGGTAGGCGGTACCCGGAGGGGCGGCGCCGGGGCCCGGGACGGGCGGCGGGGTGCCCCAGGCCGGGGGGGCCGGCGCCGGAGCACCTGGTGCCGGGGCCCAGGCAGGGGGCAGAGGCAGCGAGGGAACGGTCCGGGGGGGTGGCGGTGGGTCCGATCCGTCCGGCAGGGGCCCGTCTGGGAGCCGGTCCGCCGCTTCTGCCTCGCCGCCTTCATAAGAAGGGCCTGGTGCACCGTAAGAAAATTGTGAGGATTCCATCAATAGTGGCTCATTTCCCACCGCCCGACACTTCAGAATGCGACACTAGTTGGGCAACGGATGGCGGCGGCACCAGGGTTCGCCCATTCAGTCTCGAACCCTGCGCAGCCTCCTCGAAATCGATGGAGGGACAATGGGTACGGAATGGATGAGCGTGGGGAAGTGCAAGGACCTCTCTCCCACCATCTTCTTCCCGAGCGACGGTGTCGGCGTGCAGAAGGCCCAGCGCATCTGCGCTGACTGCCCGGTGGTGGAGGACTGCCTCCAGTACGCACTGGACGAGCGCGTCGACCACGGAGTGTGGGGCGGCAAGTCCGAGCGTGAGCGCCGGCGGATCCTGCGCAGGCGCCGGGTCGGACGCCCGGTTTCCGTATAGAGCTGATATCCGGCAACGAGAGCTGACATCCGGCGACTGGCGTGCCCGACCCACGGGCAATGGCCGAGTGCGTCATCAACGTCAGCGAGGGCCGAGACCGGTCGGTCGTCGAAGCCATCCGTGATGCCGCGCCGGGGGCGGTCATCGACGTGCACTCCGACCGGGAGCACAACCGGTCGGTACTGACCCTCGGCGGAGCGTTGGACCTCGTCGAGGACGCCACCCGCCGGCTGGTCGCCGTGGCGGTGGCCCGCATCGACCTGCGCGCCCACACCGGCATCCACCCGAGGCTCGGTGCCGCCGATGTGGTGCCGTTCGTCCCCCTCTCGGACGACAGGGCGACCGGGAAGTACTGGGACCAGGTCGTCGGGGCGAGAGACCGCTTTGCCCGATGGGCCGGCGAGGAGCTCGGGCTCCCGTGCTTCCTCTACGGCCCGGAACGCTCGCTTCCCGAGGTCCGGCGGTCGGCCTTCCGCTCGCTGGCGCCGGACACCGGGCCCCCGGTTCCCCACCCCACTGCAGGCGCATCGGCGGTCGGGGCGAGGCCGTTGATGGTCGCCTACAACGTGTGGATCACCGGCGTCCCCGACGTCGAGCGGGTGGACGGGCTGCCTTCGGTGCTGTCGGTCGCCCGTTCCCTGGCCGCCCGGCTGCGGACCCCGACGGTCCGTAGCCTCGGCCTGGCGGTGGAGGCGGGAGCGCAGGTGAGCCTCAACCTCATCGACCCGGCGGGAACCTCCGTGGCCGACGTCTATGACACGGTGGCCGCGGGGGCGGAGGCGAACGGGTGTTCGGTGCTACGCGCCGAGCTGGTCGGCCTGATCCCCGCCGCCGTCCTGGCGTCGACTCCCCGCCCTCGCTGGGAGGAACTGGATCTCAGCGAGGACCGGACCATCGAAGCCCGCTTGGCCGCCAGATGACCGGGACGGGGCCGGCGGGTGAGGGGCTCCCGGGTGAGGCGGGTCAGGCGCTTACGTTGGCCCGCCGCTGCATGGCCCGTTGACGGCGCAGGCGGCGACGCTCGCGTTCGGAGAGCCCGCCCCAGATCCCGAACTTCTCGCCGTTGGCCAAGGCGTACTCGAGGCAGTCGTCCCGGACGATGCACCCCCGGCACACCTCCTTCGCCTCGCGGGTCGATGCACCCCGCTCGGGAAAGAAGAGATCGGGGTCGACCCCCATGCAGTTCGCCTTGGTCTGCCAGCTGCGCTCTTGGGGTTCATACATCAATGACGCCATGTCCATTGACGGGTCTCCCTCCCACTCATCCACGCGGTTTCTACCCGAAATCGCATAGCACCGATGTAACTACAGATATGTCATCTTTCACTATCCGGGAGACAAACGCAAGAAAAACCTGCTTGTGAACGCGACCGCAAGAG
>DATBOO010000061.1:0-4940 GCA_036553725.1 Acidimicrobiales bacterium
ATGAGCGCCCCCAGGCCCTTGCCCAGTCCGCTACGACGCGCCACCGCTGACCTCCTTGGCTAGCTCCCGGTATGCGATCGCCCCGCGTGAGCTCGGGTCGAACGTGGTGATGGGCTGCCCGAACGACGGTGCCTCGGAGATGCGCACCGACCGGGGGATGACGTTTCGACACACCTTGTTCCCGAAGTGGATCCGGACCTCCTCGGCCACCTGCTCGGCCAGCTTGGTCCGGGCGTCGTACATGGTGAGCACGATGGTGGACACGTCGAGCTTCTCGTTGAGGTTGGCCTGGACGAGGTGGACGTTACGCAGGAGCTGGCCCAGGCCCTCGAGGGCGTAGTACTCACACTGGATGGGGACCAGGACCTCGTCGGCGGCGGCCAGGCCGTTGACGGTGATGAGGCCCAGTGACGGGGGACAGTCGATCAGGATGTAATCGAAGTCCCCGATGACCGACTCCAGGGCCCGGCGCAGCTTGAGCTCCCGGCTGAAGGTGGGGACGAGCTCGATTTCGGCTCCGGCCAGGTCGATGGTCGCCGGCGCCACGAAGAGGTTCCTCATGCTGGTGGGCTCGATGGCGTCCTCGAGCTTGGAGTCACGCATCAGGACGTCGTACATCGAGAGCTCGAAGGACCGGCCGTCGATGCCCAGGCCGGTGGTGGCGTTTCCCTGGGGGTCGAGGTCCACGACAAGCACGCGGAAGCCGATCTCGGCCAGCCCGGCGCCCAGGTTCACGGCGGTGGTGGTCTTCCCCACGCCGCCCTTCTGGTTGGCCACCGCCATGATGCGGGGCACCGGGCGGGGAATGTAGGCGACGTCGGCGTCCGGGTCGGGCTCGGGCACGTCCGACCAGTCCACCGAAGCCCGGCGGGACCGCGGCTCGGGGGCGGTGGCGGGCTCGACCTCGACGACCGGAGCGGAGACGTCCTCGTACATCTCGTCGGCCACGGTGACCGGATCTTCCGACCTCGCCGACGCCGCAGAGGCCTTCGTTGGGCCGGTTTCGGGAGGGGCTTGCTCGTCGGCGGCTGGCGGAACGGTCGCGGGGGGCTCCTCCGACCACTGTTTTCCCTGCTCAGGCCGGTGGTCCCTGCCCCGGATGCGGACGCGCACGGTCAGCCCTCCAGACGGTTGTGACTCACGGTTCACCATCCTCCCCATCCGTGAAGCCGGGGTCAAGGTTCGCGTGCCGAATCCGGGCCATTTCCTCCCGTTTTTCGGCCCTTTTCGGGTCGCGGGGGTCAGTCGCGGTCCGGGGCGGCTTCGGGTGGGGAGGGCCGCAACCGGGAGGCGTAGCGCCGCACCATCTCCTCGAAACGCTCGCGACTAGGCGCGTCGAGCTCAGGGGAAAGGGTCTCTTCGAGCACGGGAACGAGGTGATCCCGCAGGTAGGAGCCCCGGGCCATCCATTGGAAATAGTGCCGGCCGTCGTGGTGATAGGGCCCGTAGAGCTTGCCCCCGGGAAAGGTGCTCTCCAGCCAGTGGAAGATGGCCTCGTGCCGGACGTGCATCCGCAGGGTGACCTGGGGTTGGCGGCCGTCCCCGCCGAAATGGCCCTCACCCACCAGAAGCCCGACGAGAACGCCCTTTTCGAACTCCGTGGCCATCGAGCTCCCACTCCGTCTGTGCCTGGCAGGGGTGTTTCACCGTAAGGTACCACGTGAAACATGGCCGGAGGCGTTCCGCGACACCTGGCTCTACTAGGGGTGTTTCACCGTAAGGATTCACGTGGAACATTAGGGTTGGCGACCCGCTGTCCAGGAAGAATGTTCCCGGGTCGGGCGGCTCTAGCCTTCGGGCACGCGGTACAAGGGCCGCTTGGCGGCCACCCCGGCTCGCCGAGGGAAGCGTTCCGGACAGGCTTCGACCTGCTCGAGCACCTGGTAGCCGAACCGGCCCCGAACCGTCACCAGGGGTGCCAGGCCCAGCTCCGCCAGAGCCTCCGACGGCCATCGGTCCGCCGCCAGGTCCCTGGGCTCACGGGTTGACCCGGGATCGGCAGGTGGGGGCTCCGACACCACCAACAGCCCACCCTGGCGCAGGAAGGGGGCGGCGCATTCGGCGGTCACCGGTGGGCTCCCGAACGACCGAGCCCACACCGCCTCGAATCCCCCACGAAGCTCGGGATCCCGGCCGGCATCCTCGGCGCGGGCCCGCACCACCTCGACCCGGTCCTCCCAGTGGAGGGCGTGCACGGCCTCGGCCAGGAACCCGGTGCGGCGCTCGGAGGAGTCGAGGAGCACGGCAGCCGACCTGGGCCAGTAGTGCGCCACTACCAGGCCGGGCAGGCCACCACCCGATCCCAAGTCCATCCACTGACCCGGCGGATCTTCGCCGCCTGGAGAGCGCCGGGCGGGGCCCGCTTCCTCGAAGGCGTGGGCGAATCCCAGGGAGTGGGCAACCTGGGACTCGAGGTCCATGGTCCCCACGAGGTCCAGCGCCCGGGATTGCTCGAGGACCTCGACCACGCCCGGAGACACCCCGGCCAACCCCTCGTCAGGGCTCCCCACCGGGCCTCCTCCCAACCAGGGGATCCTGACGACGCCAGGAGGCTCCCCCTGCGTCGTCAGCCTCCGGCGGCTTCCGCTTCGTCGTCGTCGGCTTCCGCGGGGCTGCCGGTCGCCGGGCCCACAGGTGAGATCACGATGTAGCGCCGGGGCTCCTCACCCTCGGAGCGGGTGGCCAGACCCTCGATCTCGTTGATGGTGTCGTGCACGACCTTGCGGTCCGAGGCCGACATGGGCTCCAGGGCCCGGTCGGACCCGGCGGCACTGACCTCCTCGGCGATCTGTCTCGTGAACTTCTGGAGGGCGGCGGTGCGCTTGGCCCGGTAGCCGGCCACGTCGACCACGATCCGGCTGCTCTGCCCGCCGGTTCGCTTCTGGACGAAGGTCCGGGCCAGCTCCTGCAGCGCCGCCAGGGTGGCTCCCCCAGGGCCGACAAGGACGCCGAGCTCCTGGCCCTCGACCACGACCTCAGCGGTCTCCTCGTCGACGAGCCGGGTCGACACCTCGGCGCTCAACCCGAGCTCGTCGATCAACCCGGCCACGAACTCCCGGGCCGAATCCCCCTGCTCCTCGAGCGTCATCGTCTCGCCCACAGCCTCCTCCTTCGTCGACCCGGACGGCCGGGACCCTTTTCTTCTCGTGGACGGCGCCGATGGGGCGGCGTCCTCTCCAGACTCCTCGGCCTCGGCCCCGTTCCCCCCGGGGCCCTGGCTACGGCCGGCGCCGCCCCGGGACCGTGACCGGCGCCTCTTGGCGGGCTGGGCTCCGGACCCGTTCGGCGAGGGCACCTCCCGGGCACTTTCCCCGGCCTCGGTGTCGGCGTCGCTGTCGGCCACGGCCACCGACGCTCCGCTGCGCCCCGACCCCCCGCCTCGTCCGGACCCGCCGGTTCGCCGAGCGCCCTCTCGTTGCTCACCCTGGCGCCTGGTCCGGGTCCGCTTCGGACGGGGGCTCGTGGGACGGACCCGGGCCCGCACGCGGGCCTCTCCCCGCATCCGACCGAACAGGCCGGCCCGGGGCTCGGTCACCATGACGAACTCGGCGTCGGTCTCGTCCACACCGAGTTGGTCGAGGGCGGCCTCTTTGGCCTCCTCGATCGTTCGACCGGTCGTCTCGACCCACTCCATCGATCAACGCGCCTTTCTGGGCCGCTTCTTGGCGGATCGGGGCTGGCCCTGGGGCTGGGCCTTGCGGGCGGGTGAGCCGTTGCTCCCCGCCTTGGGCGACCCGCTCTGGGCGCCTCCGTTGTTGCTCGGCCTTGTATTGCTGGGCCTCGGGGGCTGCTTGGCAGCCCCGTTGGGCTTCGCCGAACTGGGTTTGTCTGCACCGGGTTTGTCTGCACCGGGTTTCTCGGCACCGGGTGTCTCTGAACCATTGGCTGAGGCTTCGCCGTTGCTCGACGCCGTGCCCTTCACCGGGCCCTTCGGCGGGGGCTTCTTGGCTCCGGTGGCGGGCCCGTTCCCTTTGTTGTCCTGGTTGTCCTTGGGCGCCCGAGGCTGGTCGAGCTCGGGCAGCAACTCCGCCTGCCGGGCCTTTTGCTGCTCGAGCGCCCGTTGCTGGGCGTCGGCCAGCCGCTCCATGATCGACTTCCGGGGAGCGGACCCACCCCCACCACGCGACGGCAGCACTCCCTCACGCCCAGTGGGCGCCTTGTCCAACACACCGGACCGGAATATGGCCTCCTGGATGCCGATCCGGCACAGGCTCGAAACCACGAAGTAGATGTTGACCCCGGCCGAGATCCGGATGTAAATGACCGCGAAGATCAACGGCATATACCGCTGCACCATTTGCATCTGTGGATTGGCCTGAGCCGCGCCCGGGTTCCGGCTGTTGAGCTGGCGCATTTGCAGGTATTGCAGACCGATGGCCACCGCCACGATGGCGGCGTAGGGGATGGCGGCCACCCAGGAGTGGTGGGAGAACAGGTTGTTGCCCAGGTCCAGGCCGAACGCCTTCATGTGGCCCTTGGCCTGGATGAGGTCCCGGTAGAGGCGCGTCCCGTGCGACACGTAGTCGGGGCGGGCCACTAGATGGCCGCTCACCTTGACTGTATTGGTGAGGCCTCTGATGACTCCATAGAGAACAATGAAGACAGGAAGCTGGATCAACATCGGCAGGCATCCGCCGGCCGGATTGATGCCATGCTCCTTGTAGAGCTTCATCATCTCTTCGTTGAGCGTGGCCCGGTCGCCCTTGTACTTCTGCTGGATCTTCTTGAGCTCGGGGGCGACGCGCTGCATCTTGATCGTCGACCGGGTGCTCTTCACGGTGAGCGGGGCGGTCACGATCATCACCACCACGGTGAGCAGGGCGATGGCGATGGCGAAGTTGGGGATGACCGCGTAGAAGAGGGCGATCGTCCAGGCCAGCGCCTCGTAGAGGGGCTGGAAGACCTGGCCGATCGTGCTGCCGAGCACCGGGATGGCGGTC
>DATBOO010000075.1:0-2944 GCA_036553725.1 Acidimicrobiales bacterium
CGATGGGACCCATCTGAACCCGGTGGGGGCGAAGTACTACGCCTCGCTGTTGGTGTCGGCGCTCCAGGCTCCGCCTCCCGCCGCCCACCAGCCCACCTCAGCCGCCACTCCGACGACGACCAGCGCCACGACCACCGCCACGACGACAACCGCAGCGGCGACGGCCACCACCTCACCCGCGACGACCACCACCTCACCCGCGACGGCCACCACCCCGGCGCCCCCGCCAGGTCAGGCCCAGGGTCACACCAGGGGCCATGGATAGGGCGGGCGGTCCCCGATCGGGCCCGGGAAGACGCCGGAGTCGACCACATGGCGGATCCGGGCCACCAGGGCCTCCCGCTCCACGGCGGACAGGACCCGGCTCAGCTCGTCGGGCAGCGACGAGGCCAGTCCGTCCAGATCGTCGAGCAGGTTCCCCGGCACCGGCTCGTCGGCGAAGTCCCAGATGACCGTGCGCAGCTTGGGCTGGTGGTGGAAGCACAGCCCGTGATCGATGGCCCAGAGCCGCCCGTCGGGTCCGAGGAGCACGTGCCCGCTCTTGCGGTCGGCGTTGTTGGCCACCACGTCGAAGGCGCAGGTGGCCCGCAGCGCGGCGTCGTGGCCGCCCTGGTCGAACAGGGTGAAGTAGTGCTGCTGGTAGTCGGCCTCGACGAACAGTTGGAGGGAGCCCGGGCCGAAGGGACCGTCGTCGCGTTCCACCGTCGGAGGGACGAGGCCCCAGCCGAGCCCTTCGGAGAGGGCGAACGCCGCCACCTCGCGCCGGTAGAGGCCGCCGGGGAAGTCCCACAGCGACTGCTCCCCGCGGGCCGGCTTGTAGACCGCGTTGAGGGGTTCGGGCCCGCTGTTCTCCAACGTCACCAGAAAGGTCAGGTTGGAGCTCCACGGGAGCCGCCCGGCCACGGTGAGCTCGGAGGTCCGCAGCTGATCGATCGCCGAGTCGAGCCGGGGACCGACGTCGGGATTCCAGCCCCTCACACGACCGGTGGGCGGTGGCCGTTCGTCCGTGGGCACTCGTGTCCCGAGGGGTCGAGCGGCGATCCGCACAGGGGGCAGGGAGGGCGCCCGGACTCGACGACCCTGGTGGCCTGGATGGCAAAGCCGGCCGCCTGCTCACGCGAGATGGACAGGCGGGCGATGGCACCGGTCTCGTCCTCGGGGACCAGCTCCTCGATGACCAGGATGACCCGGTCGTCGTTCTCGTCATAGGACACCCCGATGGTGCCGACCGCCCAGGCCGGCTCGGCCGGGTCCTCGAGGGGGACCTCGTCGGGCAGATGGCCCGGGCGCTGCTGGTCCTTCACTATCCGGGCCAGGTAGTCGGCCACCACCGCCACCTGTTGTTTCTCGATCTTGAGGGTGAGCAGCACCGGGCCCTGCCGGCACTGCAGCAGGAACAGGCGGTCGCCCACCGGTCCGACCGTCCCGACGGAGATCCGTTCCGGGGCCGAGAGGTCGTACCCCTCGCTCACGACAGAACCAGCCCGGCGAGCGATGCGGTGGAATTGACGGCCAGGACGTGCGGCCCCGCCGGGCTGTAGGCCAGCGCGGAAACCGAACAGGGGGAGACGCTGAGCCGCTGGAACAGGTCGAGGTGGGTGCCGGCCGCGGAGGACACCGCCGCCTTGATCGGATCGGCGTGGGACACGGCCACGATGGTCTCGCCCTGGTGGCGGCGGACCAGCCGGTCGATGGCCGACGCCATGCGGGCCTGCATCTCGAGGAAGGACTCACCTCCGGGGAAGCGGAAGCCACTGGGCCAACGCTGGACCCGGGACCACTCCGGCAGCTTCTGCAACCGGCTCAGCTGGGACCCGGTCCACTCCCCGAAATCGCACTCGAGCAGGCCCCGTTCCGCACGCACCCGCAGCCCGAGGCGCCGGGCGATCGGCCGGGCCGTCTCGGTGGTCCGCTCCAGGGGAGATGCGTACACGGCGGCCGGTTGGAGCGAACCGGACTCGCCCAGCGCGCCGATCCGCTGCGCCACCGCCTCGGCCTGGTCGGCGCCCTCGGCCGACAGGTGGAGGCCCACCGCCCGGCCGGGCAGCACCTTTCCCGTGGTCGGGGTCGTCCCGTGGCGGACCAACAAGACCACGGTCGGACGGCTCGGGGTCTTCCGTCGGCTGGCCACGCCCGTTCACCGTACTCCGTCCGGACGCCCGCCCGACCGGGGGTCGGCGCCTCCGGGGATCAGCGGGGCGCGCCGGCCAGCGGCCTGATCTGCGGCGCGAGTTCGGGGACGACCTGGGGGACGACCTGGGGGGGATCGTCGATGTCCGGGGTCACCGGGTCGCGACTGTGGTCCTCGTGGGAGAGCTTCGACGGCCACCAGTTCCACCGGCCCAACAGGACGACCACCGAGGGCACCAGCAGGGTGCGCACGAGGAAGGTGTCGAGGAGGATCCCGGCCGCCAGGCCCAGCCCGATCTCCTTCACCTGCGTGTCGCCGGTGGCGGTCAGCACGCCGAACGTCCCCGCCAGAATGAGGCCGGCCGACGTCACCGTCGTCCCGGTGGCCTCCACCGCCCGCCGCACGGCCACCCGGATCGGCGCGTGGTGGGCCTCCTCGCGGATCCTGGTCATCACCAGGATGTTGTAGTCCTGGCCGAGGGCCATGATGAACACGAACATGAAGAAGGGAAGGACGAAGTTGATACCGTCCTGGCCACCGATGATCACGAAGACCAGCACCGCCAGTCCGAGCGAGGCCAGGTAGGAGAGCCCCACGCTGATCACCAGGTACAGCGGCGCGATGAGGCTGCGCAGCACGATGGCCAGGAGGAGGGCCAGGACGATCAGCACGATGGGAAGGATCTTGACCAGGTCGTGGCCGGAGATGGTGCCGACGTCGGCCGCCACCGGGGCGTAGCCGTCGACCCCGTCGGCCACCGCCCCGATCGACCGCCCGACACCGGCCACCGCGGTGCGGATCTCCGGCATGGCC
>DATBOO010000154.1:0-18911 GCA_036553725.1 Acidimicrobiales bacterium
CCGCAGCCGCCGGGCCAGATGCCGCCGGCCCAGTGAGGCGCGCCTGAGCCGGGCTCAGCCCGGGGCCGTGGCGAGCAGTCCCGCCGGGGTGCCGTCCAGGGTCTGGAGGATGGCCTCGGCCAGGGCCCGGGCCGATCCCGGGTCGAGTTCGACCGCCACCCTGGCCCCCGCGCCCCGGGACGGGTTGATCAGGTCGATGTTCAAGGTGTGGTCGCCGGGCGCGTGGACGGGGTGGTCGAAGTAGACCGTGGCATCGGAGACCGGGAACCAGCCGCCGGCGCCCTTGCCGCTGCCCCCCACGGTCAGTTTGGTGGTCTGGTAGGTGCACATGACGGTCTCCGTTCAGTGGGTGGCCAGGAAGCGGTCGAAGAACTCCCAGATCCGCTGCCAGCCCTCGGCGGCGGCCTCGGGTCGGTAGCTGGTCCGGTCGGTGTTGAAGAAGGCGTGCCCCGCCCCCTCGTAGCGGTGGAACTCGAACTCCTTGCCCGCGTCGACCAGCGCCTGTTCGAGCACGTCGACCTCGTCCGGTGAGGGGTACTGGTCCTCTTCCCCGAACAGCCCGAGGAGCGGGCAGGAAAGGGCCGGGGCCAGCTGGACGATCGGCTCCACGTTGATCGGGAGCCCTTCGGGAGGCGGAGCCACCACGAACGCCCCGTAGCAGTCGACGGCGGCGTCGATGGCCAGGCTGCAGGCGGCCAGGAACGACTGGCGGCCACCCGAGCAGTACCCGATGGTGGCGATCTTCCCGTTGGACGAGGCGAGGGACCGGAGGTGGGTGGCGGCGCCGCCGACGTCTCCCACCAGGCGCGCATCGGGCACCCCGCCCTGCGCCCGGGCCGCGGCGGCGGCGTCATCGGAGCTGGCCCCCGGGGCCTCGCGGAAGTAGAGGTTCGGGCACAGGGCGAGGTAGCCACGGGCGGCGAACTTCCGGGTGATCTCCTTGGTGGCCTCGTCGTAGCCGGGCATGTGGTGGATGACGACCACCCCTCCGGCGGGGGGCCCGTCGAGGGGTTGGGCCAGGTAGGCCTCGACCGCATCGTCGTCGTGCCCGGTGATCTGCACGGTCTCCGCTCTCATCGCATCGCTCATTGCCGGTCTGCCTCCTGTGGATGGATGGGTGGTGCGTCGGCCGGCCCGGTCGACCGGCCGTCCCCCGGTGCCCCGGCCCGGGCCAGCTCGGGCTCGGACACCGGTGGAGCCGGCTCCGCCCCCGGCTCGGCGTAGACGTAGCGCCCACCCCGGAGCCACGAGGCCCAGGCCGCGGCCAGGCTGGTCACGATGGCGAAGTCGAAGGCGGCGTGCAGCCCGGCCCGGAACGGCGCGCTGATCAGGTGGGGGAAGAAGGCACGCCCGGTGAGCGCCGCCTGTTGCGACCGCGGGAGCTGGGCCAGCACGTGGGGGCCGATGAGATGCTGCACGGGGTCGTAGCCGAGGAAGGCGGCGAACAGGGTCGACACCGGGGACAGGTGGGCGGCCCGGTCGGCCACGTCGGGGGGCACCCCGTGGGCGGTGAGCCCCCGCAGCAGGTTCTCGGGCAGCGACGACGACAGCCCGACGATCATCAGGGTGAAGAAGATCCCTATAGAGAGCACCTGGGCCGAGTTCTGGAAGGTGGTGTTCATCCCCGACCCTGCCCCCCGGTGCTGCGGGGGGAGGCTGTTCATCACGCCGGCCCGGTTGGGCGATCCGAACGCGGCCATGCCCAGGCCGGTCAACAGCAGCACCAGTCCGAACAGCCAGTAGGGGAAGTCGACCGGCAGCAGCTCGAGGAGGGCGAAGCACACCGCGGAGACCAGCATGCCGCCGGTGGCGAACGGGCGGGCGCCGTAGCGGTCCGAGAGGATCCCCGAGAGCGGCCCGGCGATGAGGAAACCGGCGGTGAGCGGGAGCATGGCGATCCCCGCCCACAGCGGGGTCACGCTGAAGGCGTACCCGTGCTGCGGAAGCCAGATCCCCTGGAGCCAGATGATCAGCATGAACATCAGCCCGCCCCGGCTCAGCGCGGCCAGGAAGCTGGCCAGCACACCGCTGGTGAAGGCCCGGATCCTGAACAGCTGGAGCCGGAACATGGGCTCGGGGACCTTGGTCTCGATGATGCAGAAGGCGACGAGCAGGGCCACACCCAGCGCCAGGCAGCCGACCACCAACGGGCTGGTCCATCCCATGGTGTGGTGGCCGTAGGGCTCGATCCCGTAGGTGATGCCCACCATCACCAGGACCAGGCCGACGGCGAAGGTGGCGTTCCCGGGCCAGTCGATACGGGCCAGGCGGCGCTCGCCGACCTCCCGGAGCCGGAGATAGCCGAAGACGGTGGCGAACAGGCCGATGGGGACGGACACCAAGAAGATGAGCCGCCAATTGATCGGGGCCAGGACACCCCCGAGGACCAGCCCGATGAACGTGCCGCTGAAGGCGGCCGCCTGGTTCACACCGAGCGCCATGCCCCGCTGGTCGTCGGGAAAGACATCGGTGAGAATGGCGGCCGAGTTGGCCATCAGCATGGCCGCCCCCACACCCTGGAAGAGCCGCCCGGTGATCAGCCAGATCCCGGCAGCATGACCGGTCATCCAGGTGACGCTCAACCACAGCGAGAACACGGTGAAGACGGCGAAGCCGAGGTTGTAGATCCGCACCCGGCCGTAGATGTCCCCCAGCCGGCCCAGGCTGACCACCAGCACGCTGGTGACGACCAGGAAGCTCAGGATCATCCACAGGAGGTAGAACGTGTTGCCCGGCTGCAGCGGGTCGAGGCCGATGCCGCGGAAGATGTCGGGCAGGGCGATCAACACGATGGAACCGTCGATGGTGGCCATCAACATGCCCAGGGTGGAGATGAACAGCGCCACCCACTTGTAGTTCCCGGGGATCCCGGGCGCCGACCCGGCCGCGGCCGGACGGTCATCGACCCGCTTCACGGGTTGGAGAACGGCCATGGCTCCCCCGGTCCGCGGTCATCTGGCACCGGCGCGAACTTAACGCTTGCGTCAAGGTTGTGCGAGAACCGGCCCGTCCCGGCGGCCGCTCCCCGACGCCCCGGAAGTCACCGGTTCTGCGGGACGGGTGGTTTAACGTCTGGCCCCATGGAGGACGGGACATGAGGCCGAGAGGGGCCGCCCTCGGCATTCCGGCCCTCGTCGCCCTGGCGCTCACCGGGTGCGGCACGTCGTTGATCGGGACCAGTCCGCCGACCACGGCGGTCTCGGCGTCGACCGGGTCGACCACCACCGCGCCGCTCACCGGCGAGGTGGCGGTGGCATTTCCGGTGGTGGCCTGCACCGACGCCTCGGGGGGCTCCCTCGGGAGTCAGGGCTGGAAGCCGTCCATCCTGCTCGCCCCCATTCCCACCTCCCTGATCGGCAAGGTGCAGTTCTACTCCGACGGAGTCCACATCCTCCTGGGTCCGAGCGACTGGTCCTGCTCGCAGGTCCAGTCCCCCACCACCGGGAGCGGTCTGGTCGTCTACCCGTCGAGCGACCCCAACCCGCCGACCACCTGGCCGCCCCCGGCGGGGGCCGAGGGCGTCTTCGCAACCTTCGACAGGACCGGGGACCCACAGGGGATCGCCATGGTGTGCCAGTTCTTCACCATCCCGTCGTGGCAGCAGCAGGAGGCGCCGTCGTGCAGCTCCGGCAAGCCGGTGGGTGAACAGACCTCGATGCCCACACCGGATGTCGTCTCGGTGGCCGATCCGGCCGGAGTCGTCGGGTTCCTGGCCGGTTCCGGAGGTCCCTACCCGGTGACCGGCACGGTGATCTTCCCCCAGGCGGTGCCCCAGGTGACCTACGGGTCCAGCGTGAACATCGCCGGGGAGTCGTGTTCACTCAGCGACGCCGCGCTGTGCCCGACCGTGCTCTCCGACTTCGATGTCCGGGAGTTCCCGATGCCCTCCGGCTCGGGGCAGTGACCGCCCGAGCCCGCCAATTGTGCCCGCCCACGGCCAATTCCCCCACTCCTCGACACCGCCCGAGCACACTCCGCGATAGTGATTGACGTGCGCCTCTTGGACCCTTAGCTTCCGATTGCCGACCCGGTGTGTTCCGGGTCGGTGCGGCCGCAGCCGACCGGAGGTGATCGGTCGAATCCGACCGGTCCGGGGGGATCGTTCCAGTCCGGTTGCGTCCGGCAGTACGGAGACCGAATGGAGGGCAGGCGTGAGGGGTGAGAGGTCGTCGGATCCGGTCGCGGCGGGGGCTCCGGAGCCGACCCCGCTCCTCCAGGGCCGGCCGGACCGCGCTGAGCGGCGGCGGCGCCGCGCCGGAACCGACGGGGGGGGAACGCCGGGCGGGCTGGTGAACCTCCACGACGGCGGCGTGACGGCCCTGGCCGACACCGACGTGGGCGCCCACCAGCACCGGGCGCGGGCGACCCGGTTGCAGCGGCTGGCCATGGTGTTGGCTCCGATCGCCGCCCTCCTCGTCCTGCGGGACATCTTCTTCCCCGGAGCGGCATTCCCGTCGCCCCACCTCCCGGCGTCCTTCCAGCCGATGTTGCCGGCCATGGCCCTCATCACCGTGCTGGTGTTGGTGATGGTCGTGCCCTTGCTGGCCGCCGGCCGCTCGCCGCACATCCTCTACCGCTCCGACCAGCTGAAGATGAGCTTCGACGACGTGCGCGGGTCGGAGACGCTGGTGGAGGAGGTCACCAAGACACTCAACCTGTTCCTCGCCCATCGCCGGTTCGCCGAGCAGATGGGCGGCTCGCCCCGCAAGGCCATCCTGTTCGAGGGCCCGCCGGGCACCGGCAAGACCTACATGGCCAAGGCGATGGCCGCCGAAGCCGGCGTGCCGTTCCTGTTCGTGTCCTCGTCGGCATTCCAGTCGATGTTCTACGGCCAGACCAACCGGAAGATCCGCGCCTACTTCAAGGTCCTGCGCCGTCACGCCCGGCGGGAGGGCGGGGCCATCGGGTTCATCGAGGAGCTCGATGCCATCGGAGGGACACGCGGCAACGGGCCGCGGCAGGGTGAGGGCATCCCCGGGGTCGTCAACGAGCTGCTGATCCAGCTCCAGTCGTTCGAGCAGACGCCGCTCTCCCTCCGGCTGCGGGGCCTGTTCACCGATGCCCTCAACACCTGGCTGCCCCCGCACCGTCGCCTCGACAAGCCGGTGCACGTCCCGGCCAACATCTTGGTCATCGGGGCCACCAACCGGGCGGACGACCTCGACCCCGCCCTGCTCCGTCCCGGTCGCTTCGACCGCAACATCTACTTCGGCCTGCCCGGTCGCGCCGGCCGGCGGGACATCATCGACTATTACCTGGCCAAGAAGGCCCACGAACCGGAGTTGGACGACCCGGACCGGCGGGAGACCCTGGCCGCGCTGACCGCCGGCTACTCGCCGGTGATGATCGAGCACCTGATGGACGAGTCGCTGGTGTGGGCGTTGCGGCGCGGGGCGGACCGGCTGTCGTGGAACGACCTGCAGCAGGCCAAGATGACCGAGGAGATCGGACTGGCCCAGCCCGTCGAGTACACCGAGGCCGAGCAGCGCACCATCGCCACCCACGAGGCCGGCCACGCCACCGTGGCCTGGCTGGTGGGCAAGGGCCGCAAGCTCGAGGTGCTCACCATCATCAAGCGCCGGGACGCGCTCGGCCTGCTCAGCCACTCCGAGGAGGAGGAGCGGTTCACCAAGACGAAGTCGGAGGTCCGGGCGCTCATCGACATCTCCTTCGGCGGCATGGTGGCTGAGGAGCTCTTCTTCGGCGAGGCCTCGACCGGGGTGGCCGGGGACCTGCAGGCGGCGACCCTCAGCGCCTGCCAGATGGTGGGGCTGCTGGGCATGGGCTCCACGCTGGTGTCCGCCGCGGCCATGGAGTACCCCGCCGGCGGCGTCGTGTCCAAGGTCCTCTCCAACGATGACGGCCGGGCCGAGGTCGAGAGTCTCCTGGGCGCGTCCAAGGCGTCGGTGACCCGGATGCTCGAGGCGCACCGGAATGTGATCGAGGCCCTCCGGGACGCCCTGCTCGAAAGGCATGAGCTGATCGGCGAGGACATCCTCGAGGTGATCAGGCAGTCGCAACCGGCGCCCACGGTGCCCACGGCGCCAGCGGCGCCAGCCGCCGGTGGCCCCGACCCGCGCCACCAGGCCCCGGTCGAGTCGGGGCCCTGAGCTCAGTCCCGGCCCGAGCAGCTCCGACAGCGACCCCGGAAGACCACCTCGACGGTCTCGACGGCCATGCCGTGGCGCTGGCCCGGGGGCAGCGACAGTCCCCCCACGCCGCGGGGCGCCACGTCGAAGGTCAGCCCGCACCCCTCGCACACCAGGTGGTGGTGGTCCGGCCCGGTCTTGGGGTCGTAGCGGGTGGTGCCGTCGGCCAGGCGGATCTCGCTGATCTCGCCCATGGCGATGAGCTCGTTGAGGGTGTTGTAGACGGTGGCCAGGCTCACCTCGGGGACCACGCCGCGGGCGGCGGCGTGCACCTGGTCGGCGCTCAGGTGGACGTGCTCCCCTTCGAGGGCGGAGAGGACGGCCCGTCGCTGGGGGGTGATCCGCCACCCGCGGGCCGCCAGCCGGTCGGGGAGGGCGGTGGCCACCTCAGCCCCGCCGCTCCTTCACGCCCTGGGCGACGCGGTCCCCGAGCTCGCCGTCGGCCGCGCCGAAGTGGGCGATGCTGCGCTCGACGATGCCGTCGCCGATCGGTCCCGGTGACACGCCCGAGATTCCCACCGCCAGGTTGTCGACCAGTCGCTGCTGGGCGGCGGGCGGCTGCAGCCGGTAGAGGTCGCCGGCCTGGCTGAAGTCGTCGGTCGCCCGGTCGTCCCACGGGTAGGGGCCCGACGGCCCGTCGGCCGCCAACGGTGCGGCATAGCCCCGGCCCGTCTCGACGGGCCCCCCGAAGCTGTTGGGCTCGTAGTTCTTGACCCGTCCGCCGTTGCCCCGGCCGGCCATCAGCCCGTCGCGGCCGTAGTTGTCGACCTCGGCGGCGTGGGGGGCGTTGACCGGGAGCTGGGTGTGGTTGATCCCCAGGCGGTACCGGTGGGCGTCGCCGTAGGCGAAGAGGCGTCCCTGGAGCATCTTGTCGGGCGACGGGCCGATGCCGGGCACGAAGTTGCCCGGGTCGAAGCCGGCCTGCTCGACGTCGCCGAAGTAGTTGTCGGCGTTGCGGTCGAGGGTCAGGCGGCCCACCTCGATCAGGGGGTAGTCGGCGTGCGGCCACACCTTGGTCAGGTCGAACGGATTGATCCGGTAGGTGCCCGCATCGGCCATGGGCATGATCTGCACCTTCAAGGTCCACGACGGGAGGTCGCCGGCCTCGACGGCCCCGATCAGGTCCAGTTGGTGGCTGTCCGGGTTGAGGCCGGCCAGTTCGGTGGCCTCCGACGCGTCGAGGCAGCGGATGCCCTGGTCGGTGACGAAGTGGTACTTGACCCAGACCGCCTCGCCGCGGTCGTTGGCCCACTGGTAGGTGTGCGAGCCGAAGCCGTCCATGTGGCGGTAGGAGGCGGGGATGCCTCTGTCGCCGAACAGCCAGGTGAACATGTGGGTGGCCTCGGGCGAGCGGGAGAAGAAGTCCCAGACGTTGTCGGGCTCCTGGTGGTTGGTGAAGGGATCGGGCTTCTGGGAGTGGATGAAGTCGGGGAACTTGAGCGGGTCCCGGATGAAGAAGATAGGGGTGTTGTTGCCGACCAGGTCGTAGTTGCCCTCCTCCGTGTAGAACTTGAGGGCGAAGCCCCGCGGGTCGCGTACCGCGTCGGCGGAGCCCCGCCCGCCGGCCACGGTCGAGAACCGGAGGAAGGTCTCCGTCCGGCGGCCCACCTCTCCGAGGAACCGGGCCCGGGTCCATCCGGTCACGTCCGCGGTCACCTCGAACGTCCCGTAGGCGGCCGAGCCGTTGGCATGGACCACCCGCTCGGGGATGCGCTCCCGGTTGAAGCGGGCCAGCTTCTCGAGCAGGTGCTGGTCCTGGAGGAGGACCGGGCCGTTCGGGCCGGCGGTCTGGCTGTGCTGGTTGTCGACGACGGGTGCCCCGGACTCGGTGGTCATGATCGGCTCGGACACGGTTGCCTCCGCGGGTAGTGGGGAAAGAAGCGGAACGTTTCTGACTCTAGAGAGATTCTAATCCAGGGTCAAGTCTCCTCCCCCCGCCGCTGACTACCAGAGCGCGTTCCAGTCGTCCTCCGTCAGCCATCCCACCGGGCCCGTGCTGTCGCGTGGGACCCGCAGGGATTCGACGGCGATCCAGGTGGGCTGGTCGAAGCCGGCCCGCTTCCAGTGCCGGAGCGGCACCGACTTCCAGTCGCGGCTCTTCACACCGCCCTCGGAGTATCCGGGCCGCACCAGCAGGTGGGAAGGGGACCCGGCCACCACCACACACCGCCGCGACTTCCCGTCGAGGTCCGATCCGACCGGGTCGGGCGAGTCGAAGGCCACCCAGGCGAACACCACCCCGCCGGCCCAGGGGTCCTCCCGGTCGAACTCCTCCTCTTGGGCGGGGGTGAGGGCGGCGCGCCGGGTCAGCCGCGGGGACACGCTCCTCGCCGGCGCCGCGGCCCCCACCGTCCCACCGGCGGGGCCCGACGCCGGGTTGGTGCGCTCCTGTCTCCTCGCCCGCCGGACCTGCTCACCGGCCCGCCGGGCCGCCTCCTGCTTCTTCCGGCGCCCGTCGGCGTCCCGCAGCTTCTTCGACCGGCGCGCCTCTCGCTGCTCGGGGGAGAGGGTGGCCCTCGGGCGCGGGACCGCCGGCGCCGAGCCCGGGTCGGCGGCGTACCCGGCCCAACCGGCCAGGCCGAACCGCTCGTCGGTGACCGCCACGTCGAAACAGAGACCGGAGGCCGCCATGTCATCGGCGGCCACCGAGGCCAGCATCACTCCGATGGTGACGTCCGGGAACGTCTCGCGGAGCTGGTCGATGGCGTCGAGGAGCTGTGGGCGGGAGGGGTCGTCGGAGTGCTCGCCGAGCACCTCGATGGCCCGGGCCAGGCAGGGCTCGGAGACCAGCGCGGCCAGGTAGGGCAGGGCCGCCCGGTACTGCGGCCTGTCCACCACCGCGGCCGGGTCACCGTGCCGGCGCAGCGCATTGAGGGCATTGGCGACCGCCTTCGGGACCCGGGACAGCTCCGGAGTGGGACGGCCCAGGGCTTCTTTCAGCTCGTCCCGCTCCACCTTGGCCATGGCCGCCCGGAGCAGGGTCGAGCGATCGCGGTCAGTGATGCCGGACTCCATCCGGTGTTCCCTTCGTCTCCCGCCGCCCGGCCGGACGGCCCGTTGGTGCTCATCATCGCAGAGTGGGACCGGCCCCGGCCTCCGCCGATGCGGTGATACTGGGCCGATGACAACCGGCGGACGGGCTTCCGGGTCCAACCCACCCGAGCTCCGCCTCCCCGGTCTGCCGGGGACGCCGACCGGCCGCCGCGGCGGTCTCGGGCCCTTCACCACCTTCGTCGAGTACCGGCGGCCCGACGGGCTGCTGGCCCGCTGGGAGTCGCGCCGGCGCCGCAAGGGCACCGGCCCGGCCCGGCCCGGCGCCGGCACCTGGTGGGCGCCCGGGGCCCGGGGCTGGTGGATCGGAACCCTGTTCGCCGTGGGGTCGGCCCTGTTCGCCCTGGGTGCAGTGCCCGGCTACGCCGGCGCCGTCGGGACCCGGGCCGACTCGGTGACGTTCTTCGTCGGGTCGCTGTTCTTCACCACCGCCGCCTTCCTCCAGTACCGCGAGTCGGTCGACGCCGGCTCCGACGGCCCGGTCGGCGGCTGGAGCCGGGTGTTCGTCTACCGGCCGTCGCAGATCGACTGGTGGGCCGGGGCCGTCCAACTGGTCGGCACCCTGTACTTCAACGTGAGCACCGGCGTCGCCGTGAGCGCCAACCTGAGCACCGACGCCGCCCGGCACCATGTCTGGAGACCGGACGCCGTCGGGTCGGTGTGCTTCCTGGTGGCCAGCAGCCTGGCGTGGTTCGAGGTGTGCCACGGCTGGGCGGTGTGGGCCCCGCGCGACATCTCGTGGTGGATCACCGCCCTCAATCTGACCGGTTCCGTCGCCTTCGGTGCATCGGCGGTGGCCGCCTACGTCGTCCCGGTCACCGGTCAGATCCGGAACGTCGAGTTGTCCAACCTCGGCACGTTCGTCGGGGCCCTGTGCTTCCTGGCCGGGGCCGTGCTGCTCCAGCCGGAGCGGACCGAGAGCGCGGGCTCGCCGTGACCGGCGCCGGGGGCCGCCCGTCAGCGGCGGGTCCCGGGGCCCCGCCCGTCAGCCGCGACCGAACGGCGCCGGCCCCCCGAAGTGGTCATGCAGGACGGTACGTGCCGCCAAGACACCGCACATCCCGTGGACACCTCCCCCCGGGGGCGTCGAAGCCGAGCCCAGGTACACACCCCGGATCGGCGTGCGGTAGGGGTTCCAGCTGACCGTGGGGCGGAACAGGGTCTGGCCCAGGCTCGCCGCCCCGCCGCCGATGTCGCCGCCCACCAAGTTGGGATTGTGGGCCTCCTGGTCGGCCGCGGTGCGGGTCGAGCGGGCCAGGACCAGATCCGAGAATCCCGGCGCGAACCGCTCGATCTGGGCCTCGACGGCCGCGGTCATGTCGACCGTCGACCCCGGGGGGACATGGCAGTAGCCCCACAGGGTCTGGTGGCCCTCCGGGGCCCGGGTGGGGTCGGCCAGCCCCGGCTGGACCACGATGCAGTAGGGGCGTTCGGGGTGCCGCCCGGCGTGCACCTCGGACTCGCTGTGCGCCACCTCGGCGAAGGTGCCCCCCAGGTGGAGCGTCCCGGCCCGCCGGCACACCGCCGCGCTCCAGGGGACGGCGCCGGACAGGGCCCAGTCGATCTTGCACACACCCGGCCCGTGGCGGAACCGGGCCAGGGCCCGCCCGTACCCGGACGGCAGGTCGGGGCCGGCCAGCGCGGCCAGGGCGCCCGGCGCCGTGTCCAGGATCACGGCGGTGGATTCGGGCAGCTCGGAAAGCGACCGGACCGGCTGGCCGGTGATGATGGTGCCGCCGAGGCGCTCCAGCTCGGCCGTCAGCGCATCGACGATGCCCGAGCTCCCGCCTTCGAGGACCGGCCAGCCGACGGCGTGGGCGGCCAGGCCCAGAAGCAGTCCGTACGCCCCGGTCAACGGAGCGGTCAGCGGAGCCGTCGAGTGGGCCGACACCCCCGCCAGCAGCGCCTTGGCCGGTTCGGATTCGAATCGGCGGGCCAGGCGGTCGGCGGACAACACACCGGGCAGGCCGAACCTGGCCAGCGCCAATGGGTGGGCCGGGACCGACCGCATCGGGCCCAGCACCTGGTCGACGATCACCGGGGCGCGGTCGACCAGCGGTCCCATCAGGCGTCGGTAGGCGGCACCGTCCGGTCCGAGGGAGACGGCCGTCTCCTCCACCGATCGATGGGCGGCGGCAGCCCGTCCCCCGTCGAGCGGGTGGGCGAAGGGGACCTCGGGTCGGCGCAGGAACGTGCGCAGGCCGTCGAACGCCGGCCGGCGGAAGAACGGGGAGGCCGCCACCAGCGGAAGGACCGCGGCGCAGACGTCGTGGCGGAAGCCCGGCAGGGTCAGCGAATCGGTACGGCATCCGCCACCGGCGACCTCGGCCCCTTCGATCACCGACACCGAGAGTCCCGCGGTGGCCAGGGTGACCGCGGCGGCCAGCCCGTTGGGGCCCGATCCCACGACCACCGCATCGAGCGGGCTCACCCGCCGACGGGGCGGCGCGGGGCGGATCCCATGCCCCCAGTCTTACCCGGGGCCGGCCGACCCACCGACCCGCCGGACTCGAGCGGGAATAGGGGCCTGAACTGGACCGGGACCGATCTGGGTCCCTTCTCGGAGCCTGGGTCGGCGCTCCGGACCGGAGCCCGGTCGGCCCACGGGCGCGGAAGAACTGACGCCGATCCGGTGTTGAATGGGCGTACAGGACGAAGAGGAGGATTCCGGCACATGGACCCGGATCGAGAAGGAAAGTGGACCGTGGACAGCACCGGTGACCAACAGGGCACCGCGGGCCAACAGGCGGGCGTGACCGACGAAGCGCGGGGCACCGGCGAAGACCGGGAGCCGACGCCCGGAGACGCCCTCCGCTCCCTCCCCACCGAGGCGCAGCAGCGGGGCACCCGGTTCGTGTCGGCCCACGCCATGCAGGCCAAGCTGTTCTCCGTCTACGACGCCGCCGCCGCCGCCGAAGACGCGCTCGCCCTGGTGCAAGAGCAGCTGACCCTCACGTTGGATCGTCGCTACTACGACGCCGACGAGATCGAGAGCATGGCCGACCAGCTCGACTACCTGCTCGCCCTCGACACGATGGACCTGCCCGACGGCGGGTTGGGCTCCGACAGCCAACTGGTCTCCGAAGAGTAGGGACAGCAGCGGGCGGCCGGCGGCGGCGGTTCAGCCGACCAGTTCCTTCACCGTGGCGATCAGATCGGCCGGTCGCTGGTCCCCCACCGGCACCGGGGCCACCTGGAGGTGGGTCACCCCGGCGTCGCCGAACGCCGCGATCCGCTCGGCCACATAGCTCTCGGGGCCGCAGAGCGAGGTCAGCTCGAGCAGCTCGGGGGGGACCCGGGCCTCCGCCTCGCCCTTCTTCCCGCTCAGGTAGAGGTCCTGGATCTCCTCGGCCTCGGCCTCGAACCCGTAGCGGCGCACCACGTCGTTGTAGAAGTTCTTCCCCTTGGCCCCCATGCCGCCCACGTAGAGGGCGACCATGGGCCGCGCCAGTTCCCGCAGGGCGACCACGTCGTCACCCTCGCCGATGGCCAACACCCCGCCGGCGGTGATCTGCAAGGGGCCGAGACCGGGGTCGCGTCGGGCCCGCCCGGCATCGAGGGAGGCCCCCCACACCTCCCGGGCCTTCTCGGGGATGAACAACATGGGGATCCACCCGTCGGCCAGCTCGGCCGTCATGGCCACGTTCTTCTCCCCCAGTGCGGCCACCCAGACGGGAATTGACGGGCGCACCGGGTGGACGATGATCTTGAGCGCCTTGCCCAGGCCGGTGCCCACGCCGGCCGGGAGCGGCATGTCGTAGTACGTCCCGGCGTGGACCAGGGGCGCCTCCCGGGCCCACACCTGCCGGCACACGTCGATGATCTCGCGGGTGCGCCCGATCGGCGCGGAGAAGGGAACGCCGTGCCAGCCTTCGATGACCTGGGGCCCCGAGGACCCGAGACCCAGATGGAACCGGCCCTCGGACAGGGCGTCGATACCGGCCGCGGTCATGGCGATGAGAGTGGGGGTGCGGGTGTAGATGGGCAGGATGGCCGAGCCGATCTCCACCCGTTCGGTGAGGGCGGCCAGGTATCCCATCTGGCTGGGGCCGTCCAGGCCGTAGGCCTCGGCCACCCACACCAGGTCGAGCCCGGCCTTCTCCATTTCGACCACCTGGGCGGCCGCCGAGCGGAACCCACCGGCGTAGCCGAGCATGGTGCTGACCAACATTCGTCCTCCTTTTTCGGGCCTTACTCCCACAATCGCACGCTCATCGACTGGCTGGCCGTGGCCAGCAAGTCCCCCTGCTCCGACCACAGGTAGGCGATCCCCTGGCCGTAGCCGGCCACCAGCGCCTGCATGCGGATGTCGCAGAGCACCCACTCGGTCGGCTGCAGCTGGACCATCCGCAACGTGTTGTCGAGGCTCCGGGACATGACCCGCCGGGCCAGGGGCTGCGAGACGCCGCCCGAGACGTAGTCCCCGATGATCGCCAGCGTCGCCGCCGAAGGCTCCAGGTGGCCGGGAACCCGGGCCCACAGGGCGCTGGTCGGCTCCCCCGGCGCCCCGGTCCCGGCGCCGATCTCCTCGAACGACAATCCCCGGGCCAGGCGCACGTCGATCCGGTCGAAGATCGAGGTGGAGTTGAAGGCGGGGAGCCGGCGGGGAGGGCACTCGTCGGGCGGGGGTACCTCCGGGGCGGTGGCCCACACTCCCCCGGCCTGCAGCCGGCCCGGGGCGCCGACGGCGGCGTTGACGGTGAGGATCTCCGTGTCGCCCACGTAGCCGACCACCCGGCCCTGGGTGACCCGCCGGCCCACGGCGGCCAGGGTGACGGTCAGATCGAGGACCGACCCGGTCGGGGCGTAGGACAGGTACTGGGCCGTCGACCACACCGTCGGGCGCTGCGAGGCCGCCTCGATGGCCACCAGGGCGGCGCCGAGCCCGCAACCGCCGAACAGGAAGTTGCCGGGGGTGGTCAACTCGGGCACCACCGTCAGCCGCCAGTGCAGGTGGTCACCGACCGACTCCATGCCGAGGAACTCCCGGGCGTCGGTCACCCGCCGGGGACCCGGGCGCCCGCGCCGGGGATGATCGGGGTGGCCCCGCGGTCCGCGGCGGTCAACTCCGGGGCACTTCCGACCACGGCATCTCCTTGTCCACCCGGACATCGCCGGGCAGGCCGAGGATCCGCTCGCCCAGGATGTTGCGCTGGATCTCGGACGTCCCCCCCTCGATCGAGTTGGCCCGCGAGCGGATGAACATCTTGCGGGCGGAGCCGGGGGGGCCCACCAGGCCCAGGCCCTCCGACCGCCGCATGGTGTAGTCGTAGCCGATCAGGCCGGCGGGGCCGAGCAGGTCGATGCAGAGCTCATAGGTGCGTTTGTTCACCTCGGCGAACATCAGCTTGGCAATCGAGCCCTCGGGGCCCGGGTTGCCGGCCTTTCGGTTCTGGCCGGCCCGGATGTTGGTCAGCCGCAGCACCTCGGCCTCGATCCACGACCGCACCAGGCGGTCCCGGTCGACCGGATTGTGACGGGACCCGTCGGCGTTCCAGATCCGCATCGCCTCGGCGATCGACCCCGATCCCCGGGTCGGCGCGCCGCTGGCGCCGCCGATGGTGGTGCGCTCGTTGGACAGGGTTGTCATGGCCACCCGCCACCCCTCGCCGACATCGCCGACGCGGTCGGCGTCGGGGACCCGCACCTCGGTCATGTAGACCTCGTTGAACTCCGCCTCACCGGTCATCTGGCGCAGTGGGCGGACCTCCACCCCCGGTGCGTGCATGTCCAGGGCGAAGTAGGTCAGTCCCTTGTGCTTGGGGGCCTCCGGGTCGGTGCGCGCCACCAGCATCCCGCGGTCGGCGATGTGGGCCAGGGTGTTCCACACCTTCTGCCCCGAGATCACCCACTCGTCCCCGTCGCGGACCGCCCGGGTGGCCAGACCGGCCAGGTCGGACCCCGACCCGGGCTCGCTGAACAGCTGGCACCACGCCTCCTCACCGGTGAAGGTGGGGCGCAGCAGCCGGTGGCGAAGCTCGTCCGAGCCGTGGGTGACCACCGTCGGCCCGGCCATGGTCAGCCCGAAGAACTCGCGGGCCCCCGGCAGCCGGGCCCCGGCCTCGGACAGCCGCCGGTCGACCTCCCGCTGGAGGCCGGGGGGGAGGCCGAGCCCTCCATCGCCCTCGGGGAAGGACACCCAGGCCAGCCCGAGGTCGAACTGGCGGGAGCGGAACTCCTCCGCCTTGGCCGTACGGGGGTCGACCTCTTCGAGCAACTGGCTGGTCCGATCGTGGACCAGTGTCGTGTCGTCGGCCATATGCAGAACCTAGTTCGCCGCCGGAAAACAGGGGACGCCGCCGACTGCCTCCCCGAAGCCGGTCAGGGCTGGAGCCGGGTGATCTCCCACCCGTTGCCGGCGGGCGCGTACCGGAGCCGGTCATGGAGCCGGTCCTGGCGGTTCTGCCAGAACTCGAACACCCGCGGGGTCACCCGCAGCCCGCCCCACCACGCCGGCCGGGGCACCTCCCGGCCCGAATACTCGGCCTCGAGAGCCGCCACCCGGGCGTCCAGCAACCCCCGGCTCCCGATGGCCCGGCTCTGGTGCGAGGCGTGGGCGGCAATCTGGCCGCCCCGCGGCCTGGTGGCGAAGTAGTCGTCGGACTCCCGGTCGCCGGTACGCTCGACAGGGCCCTCGACCCGAACCTGGCGGCCGGTCGGCTCCCAGTGGAACAACAGGGCTCCCTGGGGATTTTCGGCCAGCTCCAGGGCCTTGCGGCTGTCGTAGTTGGTGTGGAAGACGAAGCCTGCCTCTCCCCAGGACTTGAGCAGGACCATCCGGGCCGACGGCCGGCCCCCGGAATCGGCGGAGGCCACCACCATGGCCTCCGGGCTCGCCATCACCCGCGCCGCGTCGTCGAACCAGCGCCCGAACTGCACCAGGGGATCGGGATCGGCGGTCGCCTCGAGGAGCCGCTCGACAGGCTCGATCATGAACTGGACCCTACCGGCAGGCCCGGTTGGTAGATTGCGCCGTCGTGGACGGCCCCATCGACGTCGCCGCCGAGCGCGCCCTGACGCCAGGGTGCGCCACGGTGGCCCACCTCAACAACGCCGGTGCCGCGCTTCCCACCTCGGTCACCGTGGGGACCATGGTCGACCACCTGCGGTTCGAGTCCGAGCGCGGCGGCTACGAGGCGGCCGCGGCGGTGGCCGACCGCTTGGCCGGCCTGCGGACATCGGCGGCCCGCCTGCTCGGCGGTGACCACCACGAGGTGGTGGTCACCGGATCGGACACCCAGTCGTGGACCAAAGCCGTCTGGGGATTCGCCCTCGGTGGGGGCATCGGGCAGGGCCAACGGGTACTCGTCGACCGGATCGCCTACGACAGCCACTACCTCGCCCTGCTCCAGGTGTGCGAGGTGAACGGGGCGGGCATCGAAGTGGTGCCGAGCCTGGAGGACGGGACCGTCGACGTGGCCGCGCTGGCGGACTCGCTCAGGTCGGGGCGGGTGGCCTTGGCCGCCCTCACCCACATCGGGACCCATCGGGGGCTGATCAATCCGGTCGAGGAGGCCGGCGCCGCCTGCCGGCGAGCAGGGGTCCCCTTCTTCCTCGATGCCTGCCAGAGCGTGGGGCAGATCCCGGTGGATGTCGCCCGCATCGGCTGCGACGTGGCCACCGCCACCGGCCGCAAATGGCTGCGGGGCCCCCGGGGCACCGGGCTGCTGTTCGTGCGGTCGGATTTCGCCGACCGGCTGCGACCCCCGGGGCTCGGGTGGAGCTCGGCGGTGTGGGAGGACGCCGGCCACTACCGGCTGCGGGAGGGAGCGGACCGCTTCCTCGACTTCGAGATTCCCGTTGCCGCCCACCTCGGCCTGGGCGTGGCCATCGACCACGCCATGGCCCTGGGCCTCGATGCCATCGCCGAACGGGTAGGTGGACTGGCCGAACGCCTCCGCCGACATCTGACCGAGATCGGGGGCGTCGAGGTCCACGACGGCGGGGTCCGACGCGGCGGCATCGTGACCTTCACCGTGGCCGGGGCGGCCCCGGCGGCCGTGGCGGCTGCGTCGGGGGCCGCGGGCATCAACGTGTCGGTGAGCGAGGCGCCATGGGCCCGGCTGGACATGACCGCCCCCCGCCCGACGGTGGTGGTCCGCGCCTCGCCCCACTACTACAACACCGAGGAGGAGCTCGACCGCCTGGTGGACGCGGTGAGGCGGTGCGCCACCGGCTGACGGGACCGGCCCTCCCCGGCCGCCGTGGTTCGCGGTCACCGGGCGGCGCGTAGTCGGACCTGTGATCATCCCCGTCGTGCTCTACCGGGTCCTCGGAAGCCGGCCTGAGGCGACCCTCGAATCCCTCAACGCCTGGCTGCAGGCGAACAATGCCACCGTGATGGCCGTCTTGTTGCTGGTCATCGGCGCCGCACCCATTGGTAAGGGAGCCACTGGATTCTGAGACCTGATGGGTGCAAGGAAGTGCGGCCGGTCGACAATCCGGGCCGGTTCCTTCTGGCTAACTGTCAGAATAAAAGGAGGATGACTGGCCGAAAAGAGCCCGGTTCGGAGATGACCCGGCTGCCCACACCACTTCTCTCCCCGTCGGCTTCTCGATAGTGGCGCCACCCGAATTCAAAAGCACCACATTGGCAGGTTGGGTGCACGTAGCAAACGAGGTGAACGAGGAGCATCGCCAATGCACGGTCCAGTAGCTCCCGCCGTTATAGGTTCCAACTGATGCGATGAGGTCGTAGCCGCCGTAGGAGTCGGCAATGACCGCCGGGTTCTCGATGGCCGACCAGCAGGGCGCTCCGTTGCCTCCCGTGCCGGTACACGGGTTGAATCCATTGGCTGAGCCTCCCGTGGCGGCGGCGGCCGAGCCGTAGCCGAGCCCGATGTTGGTTGGACCGCTCGCAAACGAGACGCTGGTCGGAGAGTAGGACAATCGAGCCTCGTAGATGAAAGAGTCATTCCCCGGGCCCTGTGGCTGCTGGACGCTCCAGATCATGTGTACGGCACCATTTGCATCAAACAGATAGGGATCGAACCAGCCCGCGTCCGGATATGAGGCCTCGTTGGGATCGCACAATCTGGTGGGCATAATGGCAAAGCCGCCATTGGGGCCGCCGGTGGAGTAGGCGAATCCCAAACAGTGTGCGCCGGGGGCGTAGCCCGCAGAAAAGGCCATCAGGTAGTCGTTGCTGTTCACGCCCCCTACTTGTATGACATCCGGTGCCCAGTACTCGAAGGGCTTGCACCAGCTGCACGTTCCGGTCAGTGCGTCATGATATGAGCCCGCCACCTGGTTCGGCGGGTTGAGACTGTATTCGCTCCAACTGGGAATGCGAGCGAATCCCACCTCGGTAGTGAACACCTGGCTCGCGGTGTTGGTACCGGGGAATTGGACAACCGAGGGATCCGCCCATTCGATGTTGTGGGCAGGGTCGTTGATCATGATCGGATACACCGGGGTGTTGTCGAGTGCCAGGCACCCTGTCGACACGAGGACAACGATGGCAATCCCAATGACGGCACTGAGACGTCGCATGATCCCTCCATGGTCAATGTCGAGGCTTGCAAGCAACGGCTGTCACTCCGGTTCTACCGAACGCTATCTCCCCGTAGCCCACAATGCCGGGGTCAGGAAACATCTGCGCAGGCGGGGTGGCCGTGGAGTAGAGGGCTGCGCTCGTACCGGGGCCGGACGCCCCTCACTCCAGCGCGGCCAGCACATCCTCGGCGCTCCGCTCACCCGAGCGGACCGCAC
>DATBOO010000208.1:0-49314 GCA_036553725.1 Acidimicrobiales bacterium
CAAGACGATCGCGCGGACGTCGGGAGGACACTTGCGACAACTTGCTGGGAGTCGGTCGGACCGTAGCCGGTCTGTCTGCTCGGCAAGGGCTGCCTTCGACTGGCAAGTCGGTGACCATGACAGCCGATCGGGACCGCATCGACCAGCATTTGGTCCGATGGGCCGTGTAAAAGTTCAAGCATTGTGGAGGGACACAATAGGGCGCGGGACCGTCCAGACGGTGCTCGCCTGCGACCCTCCGACCTGGGGGGGAACACGACCAACGACACCTACGGCGATGCCCGATTCCCGACCGACGCCAGCTTGGTCGGGGACCCGCTGAACAAGCAGACCCCGGGTCCTCGGCCGTCTAGCTGCTCGCGCCCACCGCCACGTTGGTCGCCACAACCCCGGGGAATGCGGCCGTGAGGCCGGTCAAGCCGGCCAGCGAGCTGTCGAAGTCGAAGACATGGCGGAGTTGGGCGGTCACGGTCTGGCGTACAGCCGGCCAGCCCTTGGTAGCCGGTGAATCCGGGGAGAAGCAGCCGTCGGTGGCCAGTGTCCGCAAGCTGGCCGGCACCGGGAGATGGATCTGATCAGCCAGCGCCAGCAGCCCTCCCTGGCCTGGGGCAATCTCGCAGATATCGGAGAAGAGCAGGTGGCCGAAGCCCTGGAAGGTGACCAGCCGCTTGGGCGGGGCCATGGCATGGAAGGCCCGAGCAATGCCGGCCGGGCTCACCACATGGTCGGCGGTCCCGACCATGAGCATCCCTGGCTTCTGGGGCACTTCGCTGGCCGGGCCCGAGGTCGCCTGCCCGAAAGCGCCGACGGTGGCGCCGGCCATGCCGACGAACGTGGTCACCCGAGGGTCCGCCGCCGCCACGGCCTCGGATGCCGCCCCGCCGAGGGAATGCCCGACCGCGGCGATGCGGGTCAGGTCGATGTGGCCGCCGAAGGGACTCGAAGGTTGGCCGTTCTCGGTGGACATCAAGGTGATGGTGTCCTGGATCTCAGTGAGGTCGGCGGCGTCACCCGTACTCTTTTTCCCGCTCAGCACCGCGGTGAGATCGTTGTCCAGCAGATCGGGCGCCGCGACTACGAACCCCCATGAGGCCAGCCGGGTGGTGAGAAACGTCGACTGGTCACGGAATCCGGAGTAACCGTGGGTGAACACCACCAGGGGGAACCGACCCGATTCCGTCGGTGCACCGCGGAAGGCTTCTGTGGTGAAGGTGGCCTTGGTGAAGTTGGGAGGAAATAGCGATTGCAGGGAAGGCGGTAGCCACGAGGTCACGTTGTACGAGGCCGGAGGGCCCTTCTCCGCGGCGCGTGGTGCCGGGTACCAGACCTCGACCAGCGCCCCGTCGCTCGGGAGCGAGAGCGTCGTCACGCCTGCGCTGAACGGGCCGGGTCCGGTGAAGCTGGTCGGGCCGAGGTTGCTCACCACCGGCACGGTGTCACCGTGGACAACGCCGACGGTGACATTGCTGGATGTGGAAGAGGACGAGGAGGAAGAGGAGCAACCGGCGGCCAGCAGGACCAGCGCGGCGACGGCGACCCAAGCAAGGCGGTGTGCCCGTCCCCCCGCAGCCATTCCGTGTGAGGGCCGGTCGTCAATGCCTAGCGGCCCGGGATGGGAGACCTGCCGAGGTTGGGTCATGACCACCTTCTGTGATCGCTGTTCCAGTCGAGTACATCAGGATGAGGGCGCGGTAAGGACTCGGGTGGTCTCCGTGCTCGACCGAGTATCGCGCCAATCGTCTTCCGGGGCTGCGATCTCCGGTATTGCGAGGAGCCTCCACCCCTCACGGTAACTGGGTAGATTTGACTGCACTGGTGCATGAGCCGTAGCTATCGACGGGTCAGGGGCGGCAGTCGAACTCGTGGGTCCCAAAGCACCGCCTCGGCGGTGGCCTTCAAGGCCGTACACACAGTAGGAGGTTGGTCAGATCGAATTCGAGACCCTCTTGTACGAGGAAGGCGACGGAGTGGCCGTTGTCACCCTCGACCGTCCTGAGGTGCACAACTCCTTCGATGAGGTGATGCAGAGAGAGCTTCGCGAGATTTGGCGGTGGCTGAAGACGAATGACGACGTTCGATCGATCGTCCTGACAGGATCTGGTCAAAAGGCGTTCTGCACTGGCATGGACCGTGCGGAAGTGCCGACAGAAGAAGGAGAATATTTCTTCCACGCCCTCACGTACGAAGATCCTGGGCGAAGCATCGGTCCTCGGAGCCAAGGGCTGTGGAAGCCGATTATTGCCGCCGTGAACGGAATGGCATGTGGTGGAGCCTTCTACCTTCTTGGGCAAACGGATTTCATCGTTGCCGCCGACCATGCCACCTTCTTCGATCCCCATGTTACGTATGGCATGCCGGCGGTCTTCGAGCCGGCACTGATGGGCGAGAAGATGCCGTTCGGAGAGGTCATGCGCATGACCTTGATGGGCAATCGAGAGCGCATCTCGGCGCAGAAGGCCGAGCAGATCGGCCTGGTTACCCAAGTCGTGCCTGCGCCCGACCTGGCGGAGGTGACTCGGCAACTGGCCTTGACCATCGCCTCCTACCCTCCGGCGGCGGTGCAAGCCTCGTTGCGGGCGGTCTGGGCGTCGCGAGAGATGCCGCCTGGCCAGATGGTCGAGCTCGGCAACCTCTTCCTCAACCTTGCCACCACGGTGGAATCGCTGCGGAACAGTCAGGAGGTCTTCAAGCAGCGAAAGCCGGAGCCGCCGACCATACGATGACCGGGCGGGATGGCACGGAATGGCACCGGCCACGCGGGGTCCTACCGGTCCGAGTGGCCGGGATCAATATGCCCTTGATGACCTCACCTGGCGCATCCGGACCATGAGGGCGGCCGAAGGGACGACTTTCCCACTGGCGTAAGTGGAGAGCCGTGACGGCCACGTGCCGATGCGCGCCGCGAACTCCCGCCCGCTGAGGCCCGAGGCCTCCCTCAATCTCCGTACCTCGGCCGCCACCACCTCGCGCTCGCGTCGCACGACCTCGTCTCGCGACGCGAGAATGACGGCGTCCATTGCGCTCGCCAACCCGTACGGGCGCGGATAGGTGAGGACCTCGGCGAGCTCCTGGGAGACGTCACCCCATGGATGGCGGCGAACCTCAGCGGCGAGCCGGCGCCAATGCGAAAGGTCGCCGCGCTCCAAGGCCGCCTGGATCCCCTCCAGATGCCATAACGGCAACTCCACGCCGGCGGCACCTCGTACTCAATGGTTGGTGACCGCGTCACCGGGCCGGCCACAGGTCGTCGGAGCCGCCTGGTGGCCGGCCAGACGCTCGGCCGCCCAGGCGATGATCCGCGGTACCGCTTCGAAGGTGACCTGGTCGTGGCCGGCCCCCGGATAGTGGACGTAGTCGACCACATCGCCCAGCGGGCAGGCGGTGGCCGTCACGAACAGATCGGTCAGGACGGCCGGCACCTGGTTGTCGCCGGTGCCCTGGACGATGAGCATGGGCGGCACCGTCCTCACCTGGCCCGGGTCGTTGAGCCGGGCGTGGGCGACGACCGCAGGATTGGTGGAGGCGTCCGGCTGGAACTCGTCCCGTGACGCCTTGCCCGACAGCGCGGCCACCAGCCCGTTGTCGCAGAGAGTGGACACCGTCCGGCCCGCCAGCCGGGCGCCGGATTCGGTGAAGATGTCGGAGGCGGGGAGGTCGGGGTAGGTCTGGGACCACGTCCACCCGATGAGGGTGAAGTAGGCCAGGTCGTCGGGGGCATCGATGTGTCCGATGGTCTTCACGATGGTGGACAGCCCTGTGGCTGGTGCGGCGGCGACCACGCCGATCACGTGCAGGGACGGGGCGTAGGACGGCGCCAGCTCACCGGCGAACAGCGCGGCGTGCCCGCCCTGCGAGTGTCCGTAGATGAGCGTGGTGGCGCTGACGTCGAGATGGGGAAGCTGGCGGGCGGCGACGGCCGCGTCGAGGACCCCGTACCCTTCGCTGGCCCCCACCAGGTACGGGTGGATGCCGCCCGGCACGCCGAGACCCTGATAGTCGGTGGCGGCCACCAGCCATCCCGCTTTCAGGTACCTCCCGATGTCCGGAACCGGGTACGGGCCTTCGCCCTCCAGACCGTTGAACAGGGAGGGGGCGCACTGGGTCGCCGCCCCGGTCGTCCCGTGCGCCCAGGCCAGGATCGGATAGCCGTCGGGCGGGGCCGCGCCGGATGGCACCGCCACGTAGCCCGACACGGCGATGTCGGCCCCGGTGATGGTGCGGGAGTGATAGAGGATGCGCCACAGGGTGGCGTCGGCGGGGATCCCCCCCGCCCCCTGGACGACCTGGGAGCGGATCAGCGTCCCCGGGGGCGCCGGTGCCAGGGGGTCGGGCGGGGTGTAGAAGGGCGTGGGCCCCTGCGCGGTGGCCGAGGCCGACACGGTCTGGACCCCCCTCGTAGTGTGGCCTTCCACGACCGCCGCGGACCCACACCCCGCTACCGCCAGGCTGAGGGTCAGGACCACGGCGGCGCGCCCGACCCCGAAGGCGGGAACGATCGGGCGCCGTCGCCTGCCGGGCGCTGCCCGGAGACCTGTCGGTCGGGATCGGCTCATGGCCGCGGGCTCACCCGATGGTCCGCCACGGCCTACGAGTGTGCGCCGATCTTGTCCAGGAACGGCACCAGGTGGTCGAAGAAGACGTTGTGGGGGTAGGCACCCGCCGGGTCGTTGTGGGCATAGGTGCCCTGGCGGTCGACGAGGGTCAGGTTGCCCGTCGGGATGTGCGACTGGACGGCCAGGGCTTTGGCCGCGTCGAGGACGGACTGCCCGCCGAGTTGGGCCCCGAAGGCGTAGATCCGCAGGCCGGCCGGGAGCTTGTGGCCCATGGTCGCATCCACGCCCAGCACGTCCTGCGCCGGATTGGCGTTGCCGTTGGCGACCGCCCCGGTGTCATCGGTCAGACGTTGCGGGAAGTACCACTCGCTCCCGTCGGCGTTGCGGATTCCCGCCCCCGAGAACATCGTGGCGAAGCGCCTGATCGGGGTCAAGGCGCCGGCCCCGTTCCAACCGTGCACCGGCCCGTTGGCGGTCAGACCCGTCCCGAGGTGGGCCTGGGCGGCCGCCAGGTTCGACGGTGAGGTCCCCACATCGAGCGCGTAGCCGAACTGGCCGACATTGCTGGCGGGCACCGGAGGCACGATCGACGGAGGGAGGAGGCCCGATGTCTGGCCCAACGAGGGTGCGTTGGGGTCGAGCAGCGCGGCCGCCGAACCCGAGGCGACGAACACGCCCGCGTAGGGGGCGCCGATCCCCCCGAAATTGAGCCACGGCGAGGCGCCGCTGGCGTCGAGCGCCTGCAACTGCTGTGCGGCCTGTGCGGAGCTGATGGCGGTCGGGTCGCTGCCGCCGTCGATGTAGACCAGTCCGGCCAGGCCTCTCGCCCCGGCATGGCCGTTGAAGTCCCAGGTGGCGTAGGCGGTGACCACCGAGCCGCCGAGGGAGTGGCCGCCCAGCACCACCTTTCCGCCGAGCTTCTCGGCCGACCCGATCACCCGATGCAGGTCCTGGACGGCCACGTTCATGCCCCACTGCTTGGCGAAGGAGACGGTGGCGTCGGGGATCAACTGGAAGTGGTGCTGGATGCTCGGGTCCTTGATGTAACCGAGGTAGTAGTCGAACAGTTGCGTCGAGTCGACCTTCCCCGACTTGAACTGGTTCAGCACGGACTGGTCCTCGAGGAGGTTCTCCCGACGCTCGACCGACCACACCTGCCAGCCCGGCGCCTTGGCCACGATCCACCTGGCCAGGGGGACGAAGTACGTGCTTCCGGCCGACGTTCCCGGTTCGAGGACCAACACGTTCTTGGCGTCGCCCGGGCCGACCTTGAGCACACCGACCTTGTCGTACCGGGGCGGCGTTCCCGGCGCCGCGAACCCCGGCATCCAGGTGACAGCCGTCGGCGTCGACGGGGACTCGGAGGCCCATGCCGGCGGCAACGGCCCGATCCCCGAGGCCAGGGCCACCGCGCCGACCGCCGCCACCCCCAGAAGCGTCCGCCTCGAGCCCGTGCGCCAGCGTCCCATGGTTCGGTCCCCCTTCTTCCCTTCGGGCAGGAAGCTAACACTGCGACCGGGAGCCCGTCTCGACTCCGCCGCCCGCCCGAGCCACGGGATGGGGACCTCGGGCCCGCCCGGCCCCCGGGCATCAGGTCCGACTACGAGGACTGCTGGCGGACCCGGTAGTGCGGCCCGCTCCGGCGCTGGGCTCCGACCGGGTGGCGGCCGACCGGGGGATCGTCCGACAGCCAGGGCCCGACGGCGCGGTGGAGGAGCCAGAGCCTCGAGGGAGGACGCGGCGGGCCCTCGTCGGAGATCCATGCCTGCGCCCAACCCGTACCCCCGCAGTCGTCGTCCATCCCCATCACCGGGACGGTCACCGCGAAGGTCGATCCGTCCGGCCTGATGACGACCGACCTCCGCTCCCCCCGCACCGAACCGGTGCGGAGGACGACGGAGCGATCTTCAGGACCCGGGCCCCGCCCGGTGGTGCTTTGGTCGCACCCGGTGTCGGGCACGTTCCCGACCGGTGCACACCGCCGACGCGGTCGGTGGCGACCAACGCCCGGTCCCGATCGGCCGACGCCGCTGCGCCCCGTCATCGAGGCGGCGTGCGAGTTGTCACTGGATCCATCGTGCCCCCTGGGATCGTCGGTGAAGGTGCCGCCCAAGCATCCCAGGTCCGATTCTGCAACCCGGGGATCCCGGCACCGGCGCCGTCGCTATCGACCCCGAGGGGCGTCGACCCCGCGGCAGCCGGTGCCCGCCGGGTGTGTAGGGTGGTCCCATGGCCGATCAGGCGGCGTTCTCCGACCTTGCGATGGAGTACATGCCGGCTCTCTACACGGCGGCGCTGCGGATGACCCGTAACACCGCGGACGCCGAAGATCTGGTGCAGGAGACCTACCTGAAGGCCTACCGGGCCTTCGCCAGCTTCGAGACGGGGACCAATCTCAAGGCGTGGCTGTACCGCATCCTGACCAACACCTACATCAACACCTACCGGGCCAAGAAGCGCCGGCCCGAGATCGCCGACGTCGAGGACGTGGAGGACCTCTATCTCTACCGGCACCTCGCCGCCGACCAGGCCTCCGGACTCGGCCGCAGCGCCGAGGACGAGGCCCTCGAACGGTTCACCGACACCGACGTCAAAGAGGCCATCGAGGCCCTGCCCGAGACGTTCCGGATGGCCGTGCTCCTCGCCGACGTCGAAGGGTTCTCGTACAAGGAGATCGCCGAGATCACCGAGGTGCCCATCGGAACGGTCATGAGCCGTATCCATCGCGGAAGAAAAGCGTTGCAGAAGGCGTTGGTCGATCGTGGAAGGACGCGGGGCCTCGTCGGGGCGACCGACGAGGGCAGGTAGGGAGAGCGCAGTGGTGGGAGAGCAGGGAGCACCGGACAACCGGTCAGTGGCATCGGGCCCGGCGGGTGAGACACCCGCCGGCTTCGTGGGCTGCGACGAGACCATCGAGCGCCTGTACTTCTACCTCGACGGCGAGCTCACCGAGCAGCGGCGGATCGAGATCAGTCGCCACCTCGACATGTGCGGGCCCTGTGTCGGGGCCTACGGGTTCGAGTCCGAGCTCCGCAGGGTCATCGCCAACCGGTGCAAGGACCACGTGCCCGAATCCCTCATCGTGCGGGTGGCCGAGGCGCTCCGCGACGAGCACAGCCGCCAGAGCAACTGAGCCGGTGCCCGTGCGCCCGGGCGCGTGCGCCCGCGGGACGGCGGGCGGGTGGCGAGTGGCGGCGAACGCCGCCCGACGACCCGGTTCCCTACACTGTTCGCCGTGGCCGGATCGGTGAGCCCCGTGGGCAACGAGACAGCGTCAGTGAGCCCCGTGAGCAACGAGGGAGCGGTGGCATGGGATACGGCCGAACGGGTGGCCGGCTGGGTGGGGAACCGCAGTCGACTGCCCGCCCCCTACCGGCCCGACCTCCTGCAGCGTGACTTCGAGGAGCTGACCGCCCAGGCCGAGGAGTTGGTCGAGGCGTCCACCGGGCTCCGCTCGGCCGCGGGGGCGGCCCGGGCCCGGGTCACCGACCGGGCCGGTTGGGTGCACGCCAACGTCGCCAGCTTCCAGCGCCTGCTGGGCCCCCATCTCGAGCGCCTCGACCCGGCCCGGATCGTCCCCACCAATCCGATCACCCAGCGACTGGCCGGCCCCCTGGCCACCGCGGGCCGGGTGGCTACCGGCGCCCAGATGGGCCTGGTGCTGGGCTGGCTGTCGACCCGGGTGCTGGGCCAGTACGACCTGCTCCTGACCGAGGACGCCGTCGAGGACCAGGACCTGGTGTACTTCGTCGGCCCCAACGTGGTGGCGCTCGAGCAGCTCCACGGCTTCGACCCCCACGAGTTCCGCCTGTGGCTGGCCCTCCACGAGGTCACCCACCGCTGCCAGTTCACCGCCATCCCGTGGATGCGGGACTACTTCGTGACCCTGGTCGAGGAGGGCATCGGCTCGCTCGAGCCCGATCCCTCGCGCTTCGCCGAGGCACTGCGACGGATGGCCGACGAGATCCGGGCCGGGCGGAATCCCCTGCGGGACAACGGTGCGCTCGGACTGGTGGCCACGCCCGAGCAGCTCGAGGGCCTCCACCGGATCCAGGCTCTGATGAGCCTGTTGGAGGGCCACGGGGACGTGACCATGGACCGGGCGGGCGCCGCCGCCATCCCCAGTGCGGCCCGGTTCAGCGAGGTCCTGCGGCAGCGCCGCAAGCAGACCCGGGGACCGGCGCGCCTGCTCCAGCAGCTGATCGGCATCGAGGCCAAGCTGCGCCAGTACGAGGAGGGCGAACGGTTCATCGCCGCCGTCGAGGACTCGGGCGGGCCGGAGCTCCTCGACCGGGTCTGGCGGGGGCCCGAGTGGCTCCCGTCCCTCGTCGAGATCCGGAACCCCTCGGATTGGATCTCGCGTGTCGAGGCCTCCCCTGCACTCTCGGGCTGAGCGCCCACCCACCCGGGCTCCGCACCCGGACACCGCCGGGGTCGATCCGGAGACCGCGGCGCTGGTCGGGCGCTGTACGTTCCCCGAGACCGGGTCGGAGCTGGTCTGCGGCGTCTCCGGGGGGGCGGACTCGCTGGCCCTGCTAGTGCTGGCGGTGGCCGCGGGCTGCCGGGTCACCGCCGTGCACGTGGACCACGGGCTCCGGCCCGGCTCCGCCGGTGAGGCCGAGGTGGTGGCCGAGGCCGCCCGGCGCTTCGGCGCCTCGTTCCGGTCCGAGCGGGTGGCGCTGACGGAGGGCTCCAATCTCGAGGCCCGGGCCCGGGACGCCCGGCGCCGGGTGCTGGGCCCGGATGCGGCCACCGGGCACACCGCCGACGATCAGGCGGAGACCGTCCTGGCCAACCTCCTGCGGGGCTCGGGGGTGAGCGGGCTGGCCGCCATGCGGGCCGGCCCCGTCCATCCCCTGCTCGATCTACGGCGGGCGGAGACGGCGGCGCTGTGCCGGCACCTGGGCCTGGCCCCGGTCCGCGACCCCTCCAACGATGATCCCCGCTTCTTGCGCAACCGGATCCGAGGCCAGCTGCTGCCGCTGTGTTCGGAGGTGGCCGGGCGGGACGTGGTGCCCATCCTCGCCCGCCAGGCGGGCGTGCTGGCCGGCGACGCCGAGGTGCTCGAGGCGGTGGCCTCGCTGGTCGACCCGGCGGATGCCGCCGCCCTGGCGACGGCGCCGACGGCGGTGGCCCGGAGGGCCGTGCGGACGTGGCTGACCGGGGGCGGCGACCATCCGCCCCCGCTCGACGCGGTGGAGCGCGTGCTCGAGGTGGCCCGGAAGGAGCGGCGGGCGGCGGAGGTGCCCGGGTTCCGCCGGGTGGCCCGGAGCAACGGCCGGCTCTCGGTCTCCCGGGTGAAGCCCCCGCCTTGCCGGGGGAGCGCGCCGCTCCGGTACAGTCTCGCCGTGGCCACCGGTGAGCACGAGGCGCCCGGGGATCGGCCGAGCCTCGAAGCAGGCGCCGACGTCGGACGGGTGATCGTCTCCGAAGGCGACCTCCAGGACCGGATCGCCGAGCTCGGGGCGCAGATCACCCTCGACTACCTCGGGCGCCCTCCCCTGCTGGTCGGAGTGCTCAAGGGCGCCTTCATGTTCATGAGCGACCTGTCGCGGGCCGTCTCGCTCCCCGCCGAGGTGGACTTCATGGCGGTGTCGTCCTACGGCAGCGCCACCCGCAGCTCGGGGGTGGTCCGCATCGTGAAGGACCTCGATGCCGACCTGGCCGACCGGCACGTGCTGGTGGTCGAGGACATCGTCGACAGCGGGCTCACCCTCAGCTACCTGCAGCGCTACCTGCTGGCCCGGGGCCCGGCCAGTCTCGAGGTGTGTGCCCTGCTGGTCAAGGACGGCCAACAGCGTACCGAGCTCGACCTGCGCTACGTCGGGTTTCACATCCCGGCGGAATTCGTGGTGGGATATGGCCTTGACGTCAACGAGCGCCTGCGGAATCTCCGGGCCGTCCACGCCTACGCCGGCGACTCGACCTAGGTCGGTGGCGCCATGACCGTCGACACCGCCCGGATCCAGCGGGCCGTCCTGGAGCTGCTCACGGCGGTGGGTGAGGACCCCCGTCGCGACGGCCTGGTCAAGACGCCTGTCCGGGTGGCCCGGATGTACGAGGAGCTCTTCGCCGGGTTCGGCGAGAACCCCCAGGACCATCTCGAGGTGACCTTCGCCGCCGAGCACGACGAGATGGTGATGGTGCGCGACATCCCCTTCGCCTCGCTGTGCGAGCACCACCTGGTGCCGTTCATCGGGCGGGCCCACGTGGCCTACATCCCCGGGGACGACGGGCGGATCACCGGCCTGTCCAAGCTGGCCCGGATGGTGGACGGCTACGCCCGGCGGCTCCAGGTGCAGGAGCGGATGACCACGGAGATCGCTGACGCCATCGAGAAGGCACTGGACCCGAAGGGGGTGCTGGTGGTGGTCGACGCCGAGCACCTCTGCATGTCGATGCGCGGGGTGAAGAAGTCGGGCACTTCGACCATCACCTCCGCGGTCCGGGGCCTGTTCAGGAGCGATGCGGCCACCCGCATGGAGGCCATGCAGTTCGTCCACGGCCGCTGACCGGCCCCGGGAACCGGCCGCGGGCCCGCGCGGGCTGGTTTACTCTGTGGGTCCATGCCCAGTCCGATGAACGAGGACCGCCCACTGGTCATGGGTGTCCTCAACGTCACCCCCGACTCGTTCTCGGATGGTGGGGAATGGTTCCAGAGTGAACGGGCAATCATGAGAGCACAGGAGATGGTCGCAGAGGGTGCGGACATCGTCGACGTCGGCGGAGAGTCCACCCGGCCGGGGGCCGACCCGGTACCGGCCGACGAGGAGCTGCGGCGGGTGATCCCGGTGATCGAGGCGCTGGCCGGGCAGGTGAGGCTGTCCATCGACACCACCAAGCCGGCGGTGGCCGAGGCCGCCGTCGAGGCGGGCGCCACCCTGATCAATGACGTCTCCGCCGCCCTGTGGCCGGTGGCGGCCCGCTGCGGTGCCGGCTGGGTGGCCATGCACCGAAAGGGAACGGCGAAGTCCATGCAGCGGGACCCGCACTACGACGACGTGGTGGCCGAGGTCACCGCCATGCTGGTCGACCGGGCCGGTCGGGCGGCGGGGGCCGGGGTGGGAGAGGTCTGGATCGATCCCGGCATCGGCTTCGGCAAGACCGTCGAGCACAACCTGGCGCTGCTCGGCTCGGTGTCCGACCTGGTGGCCACCGGCTTTCCCGTCCTGGTCGGCACCAGTCGCAAGGGCTTCCTGGGCCAGGTGGCGAGGTCGCCCGACGGCTCGGTCGCCCCGGTCACCGAGCGCCTCCCGGCATCGCTGGCCACGGCCACCTGGGCCATGCAGCAGGGGGCGCAGATGGTCCGGGTCCACGACGTGTCCGCCACCGTGCAGGCCGCCCTCCTGGTGGGCCGGCCCGGCACCGTTCCGGCCTCCCGGTCGAACGGGCCCTCCCGCCGCTCGGAGGTCGGGGCGTGAAGGGGAAATGGGCCGCCGGCATTCCTCCCCGCAACTTCACGTGGGTGATCAAGGACCGCCTGGCGGTGAGCGAGCGGCCCGGTGGATTCGCCCCCAACCACCGCAAGGTGCGCCGACAGGAAGAGATCATCTGGCTGCAGGTCCAGGGGTTCAGCCGGGTCATCTCCCTGCTGCCGTCCTCGCACAACCTCCAGGCCTACGAGGAGAAGTCGATGGCCTGCGAGCACTTCCCCCTGCCCCTGGCGGGCGACGCCCGGGGCGTGCTCGCCGATCTCTACCGCGAGTTGCACGGGCGGTTGCTCAGCGGCGAACGGGTGCTGCTGCACCAAGAGGAGCTGGGCGACCGGGTCACCGGGGTGGTGGCCGGGTACCTGCTCTGGTCGGACCGACTGCCGAGCGGGCCCCAGGCCATCACCGTGCTCGAGCACATGACCGGCCACGCCATGGGGCCGAGCGGCCGCCAGCTGGTGGCCTTCGCCGGCGAGCTGTCGCCAGCGCCGGTCCACCCCGGCGCGGGCGGGGCCGCCCCCGGCGGCGGGTGACGGGCCGCACCGGGCCATCGGCGCCGGCGGGCATCCCCGGCGGGGAGGTCGGTGACCGGATCCAGCTCCGGTCGATCCGGGTGGTGGGGACCCACGGGGTCCTGCCCGAGGAGCGGAGCCGGGCCCAGCCGTTCGAGGTCGACCTCGACCTGTGGGTCGACCTGGCCGACGCCGCCGGCAGCGACCGGTTGGCCGACACCGTGGACTACGCCCGGGTGGCGGAGGCCGCGGCCGCGACGGTGTCCGGACCGCCCTCCTACGAACTCCTCGAGGCGCTGGCCGGCGCCATCGCCCGGGTCACCCTGGCCGCCGACCACCGGATCACCGCGGTCACCGTGGGCCTGCGCAAGCTGCAGCCGCCCCTGGCCATGGACATCGCCACCGTAGGGGTCCGGATCACCCGGCGCCGGTGACCCCGACCGGGCCCGAGCCGCCCACCGTCAGGGCATTTCTGGGGCTGGGCTCCAACCTGGGGGACCGGTGGGCCCACCTGCGCCGGGCCGTCGACCAGCTGAGGGCGGGCAGCCGGGCCCCGGTCACCGCCGTGTCCCGGGTCTACGAGACCGAGCCGGTGGGCGGACCCGAAGGGCAGGGCCCGTACCTCAATCTGGTGGTGGAGCTGGCCGTGACCCCGGGGGCCGACCCCTACCGCCTGCTGGAGGAGTGCCGCCGCCTGGAGGCGGCCGCCGGCCGGGTGCGCGCCGCCCGGTGGGGGCCGCGGACCCTCGACGCGGACCTGCTGTGGGTCGACGGCGTGGCCATGGACGACCCGGAGCTGACCGTGCCCCACCCGAGGTGGCGCCAGCGGCGGTTCGTCCTGGCCCCGCTGGGCGAGCTGGCCCCGGACCTGGTGGACGACGCCGACCTCGATGCCGCTGGTGGCCGGGTCGCCGTCGTGGGTACACTGTGACCCGCACCACCAGGATTCTCTGACGCGAACGGCACCCGCTGGGGCTGGAACGTCGAAAGGGGTCTCGTGACCAGATTCCGTACGATCGGGCCCGGCCGGGCCGGCCGATCGCTGATGGCCGCCCTCACCGCGGTGGGGGACTACGAGTCGGCCGGCGCGCTCGGGCGCGACGACCCGGTCGCCGATGCCGCGGCCGGCGTCGACCTGCTGTTCATCGCCACCCCGGACGACGAGGTCCGCCGGGTGGCGGCCGCGGTGCGCCCGGTCGACACCACGGCGGTCGTCCACCTCTCGGGCTCGCTCGGTCTCGAGGTGCTCGCCGGCCATCGCCGACGCGGCTCGCTCCATCCCCTGATGCCCCTGCCGACGCCGGCCGTGGGTGCCGAGCGTCTGCGCTCGGGGATCACCTTCGCCGTCTCCGGTGACCCGGTCACCCGCCAGCTGGCGACCGCGCTGGGCGGGCAGGTCGTGAAGGTGGACGACGACGCCCGGACCGCGTACCACGCCGCCGCCTCCATCGCAGCCAACCACCTGGTGGCCCTCATCGGGCAGGTGGAGCGGGTGGCCGCCACCGTCGGGCTGCCGCTCGACGCCTTCGCCGGCCTGGTCCGCGCCGCCGCCGACGACGCCCTGGAGCTCGGTCCCCGCCACGCCCTCACCGGCCCGGCCCGGCGCGGCGACTGGGACACGGTGGAGCGGCACCGGGCGGCGCTGTCGGCCATGGCCGGGCACCGCACCGAGCTCGCTGCCTACGACGCCATGGTCGGCCTGGCCCGGAGGCTCTCGATGGACCCGTCGGAGCCGGCGGCCCCGGCGACCGGCGGTCGGGACGACGTCGGGCAGGTGGCATGACCACCACCCTGTCGGTGGCGCCCGTCGACGGACTGACGCTCCTACAGCCGGCGCCTCCGTCGGCGGTGCCGGTGATGGAGACGATCGACGGGTACGCACGCCGCCTCGATGCCGCCCGTCGGTCCGGCCGGACGGTGGGGGTGGTCCCCACCATGGGGGCGTTGCACGACGGCCACCGGTCGCTCATCCGGCGCGCCGCCACCGAGTGCGACGTGGTGGCGGTGTCGATCTTCGTCAACCCCACCCAATTCGGTGACGAGGCCGACCTGGCCGCCTACCCGCGTGCCCTCGGGAGCGACCTCGAGACGGTGGCGTCGGCCGGCGGGCACCTCGTCTTCGCCCCGTCGGTGGCCGAGATGTACCCCGACCGGCCCGGTTCGGTGATGACCGTGGTGTCGCACCCGGCCCTGGCCGGCCGGTGGGAGGGCGCCTCCCGGCCCGGGCACTTCGACGGGGTGGCCACCGTGGTGACCAAGCTGCTCTCCGCCGCCGGGCGGTGCCGGGCCTACTTCGGGGAGAAGGACTTCCAACAGCTGGCCCTGGTCCGCCGGGTGGCCCGCGACCTCTCGCTGCCCGCCGAGGTGGTCGGCTGTGACACGGTGCGGGACGGGGACGGGCTGGCCCGGTCCAGCCGGAACTCCCGGCTGTCCCCGGCTGAACGGCGGGCCGCCGCCGTGCTGTCCCGGGCCCTCCGCTCGGGGGCCTCCCTGGTGGTCCGGGGCGAGGAGAGCCCGACGGCCGTGCGGTCGGTGATGGAGCAGGTGGTGGCCGCCGAACCGGCGGTGGAGCTCGACTACGCCGCCGTGGTGCAGGCCGACGACCTCGAGCCGGCCGTCTCCTGTGCCTCCGACCGCCCCCTGCGCCTGTTGATCGCCGCGGCCGTCGGCCCGGTGAGACTGATCGACAACCTCGATCCCCGCCGGGGCCACTGACCCCGGCGTGACCGGATCCGACGTGGCCCCCGGCGTGCTCGACGTCCTGGTCCTCGGCAGCGGGGTGGCCGGCCTCTCGGCCGCCGTCCGACTGGCCGCACCCCTGCCGGGGGCCGGCGGAGGGTCCGGGGCCGGGCCCACCGGCCTCCGGGTGGGGGTGCTGACCAAGGCAGAGCTGTCGCAGTCGGCCACCCGGTGGGCACAGGGCGGCGTCGCCGCCGTGCTCGGAGGAGACGAGGACTCGACCGACCTCCATCTGGCCGACACCCTGGCTGCCGGGGCCGGCCTGTGCGACACCGACGCGGTACGCACCCTGGTCGACGAGGGCCCGTCCCGTGTCGAGGAACTGATCGCCATGGGCGCGGTGTTCGACCGGCGGCCCGGGGGGGCGCTGGAGCTGGCCCGCGAGGGAGGCCACTCCACGGCGCGGGTGGTCCATGCCGGGGGCGCCGCCACCGGGGCCGAGGTCGAGCGCGCCCTGGTCGGCGCCACCCGGGCCAGCGCGGCGGCGGTCCTCGAGCAGTGGTTCGCCCTCGACTTCCTGGTCGAGAGGGGGCGGTGCGCCGGGGTGCGTGCCCTCAGCGCCGAGGGCCGGGTCGTCGAGGTCCGGGCCGGAGCGACGGTGCTGGCCACCGGGGGCGCCGGCCAGCTCTTCGCGGTGACGACCAACCCGGCCGAGGCCACCGCCGACGGCCTGGCCATGGCCCTGCGCGCCGGGGTGCCGGTGGCCGACGTGGAGTTCATGCAATTCCACCCGACCGCCCTGCACCATCGGTCCATGCCCCGCCCGCTCCTGTCCGAGGCCCTGCGTGGGCACGGAGCGCTGCTCCGCGACGCCCACGGCGATCGGTTCGTCGACGAGCTGGCCTCCCGGGACGTGGTCAGCCGGGCGATGGCGGAACGGATGCAGCTCCAGGGGGTGGAGAGCCTGTGGCTGGACGCCACCGCCCTGGACTCGTTCGGGGCGCGGTTCCCGACCATCGCCGCCTCGCTCCACGCCATCGGGCTCGATCCGTCGCGCGACTGGTTGCCCATCGCTCCCGCCGCCCACTACTTGTCGGGCGGCGTGCTGACCGACCTCTGCGGTGCGACCGCCCTCCCCGGATTGTGGGCCGCCGGCGAAGTGGCCTGCACCGGGGTCCACGGGGCCAACCGGCTGGCCTCCAACTCGCTGTTGGAGGGCATGGTGTTCGGCGCCCGACTGGCCGAGACAATCCTGGACGGTGCCGTGGGGCCGTCCTCCACCGGGGCGATGGCGGCGCTCCTCCGAGGCGACGCTGAGCCGGCCGGTCTGCCCCGGGCCACCCCCCCGGGGCGGGGAGCGGGGGCCGACCCGGCCGCCGCCGGGGGGGACGGGACGGACGTGGCCAAGGCCAGGGACCAGCTGCAGCGGTCCATGACCGAGGGAGCCGGCGTCGTCCGGAGCGCCGGATCCCTGGCCGGTGCCGGGGCCTCGCTCGAGGCGGTCGGGGCCGCCGCCGGATCAGGAGTGCCGGCCGATCGGGCCCACGGGGAGCTGGCCAACCTGGTCACGGTGGCCACCAGCCTCCTCCGGTCGGCGACCGTGCGGTGCGAGACGCGGGGGGCCCATGCCCGCAGCGACCACCCGGCGGCGTCGGACCGGTGGCGCCGGCGCATCGTCCACACCGCCGACGGCATCACCTTGCTGCCCGTCCCGCCCGCCTCGGAGCCGGCACCCGGCCGGGGGCCGGCCACCGGGCGGCCGGAGCGTTGACCGCCCCCATCGGCCCGCGTGTCATCTCCGACCACCCGGCCGGGGTCGACCCGCCCCGGGCCGCGGTGGTCGAGGCGGTGGCCCGCGCCATCGCCGAGGACCTCCTGCCGCTGGGCGACCTCACCGCCGCGCTGGTCCCCGCCGATGCGGTGGCCGAGGTGGGCATCGTGAGCCGCGCCGCCGGGGTGGTCGCCGGCCGGGCCTGTGCGCTCGAGACGTTCCTGCAGATCGACCCGGCGCTCGAGGCGCAGTGGCTCAAGGACGACGGGTCCGCCGTCCTCCCCGGAGAGGCGGTGGCGGTGGTCACCGGAGCGCTGCGGTCGATCCTCACCGCGGAGCGGACGGCCCTCAACTTCCTCGGCCACCTCTCGGGGGTGGCCTCGCTGACCCGCTGCTACGTGGACGCGGTCACCGCCGCCAGCCCGTCCACCCTGGTGCTGGACACCCGCAAGACGACCCCCGGCCTGCGCTCGCTCGAGAAGGCCGCGGTCCGCGCCGGCGGCGGCCACAACCACCGGGGCAGCCTGTCCGAGGCGGTGCTGGTCAAGGACAACCACCTCGGCGGGGTCTCCATCGCCGAGGCCGTGGCGCAGGCGAAGCGCCTGTGGCCGGGCCGCATGGTGGAGGTGGAGTGCGACCGGGCGGAGCAGGTCACCGAGGCGGTCACGGCCGGGGCGACCGTGGTGATGCTGGACAACATGGGCCCCGACCAGGTGGCGGAGTGCGCGGCCCGGGTGCACGCGGCGGGTTCCGGCGTGCTCGTCGAGGTGTCCGGCGGGGTGACCCTCGAACGCGCCCCGGCGCTGGCCGCCGCCGGTGCCGACCTGATCTCGGTGGGAGCGCTGACCCACTCCGCCCCCGTCCTCGATCTGGGATTCGACCTGTCGGCGGATGCCGACGGGCGGGACTGAGCATGCTCCTCGCCATCGACGTCGGGAACACCGAGACGGTCGTCGGCCTGTTCGCCGACGACCTGAGCGGGCCGCTGGTCGACCCGGGGCCGCGCGACGGCAGCGAGCCGACCGGCCTCGCCCATCACTGGCGGCTGTCCACGGTGGCCGAGCGGACGGCCGACGAGCTCGCGCTCCTGCTCACCCAGTTGCTCGATCTGGACGGCCTGGACATCGACCGCTCCGTGTCGGGCATCGCCGTCACCTCGTCGGTCCCCCTGGTCACCGCCAACCTCCGCCAGATGGTCGCCCGCTGGTTCGACGTCCCCGCCGTGGTCCTCGAGCCCGGCGTCCGGAGCGGGATGCCCATCCTCTACGACAATCCGAAGGAGGTTGGCGCCGACCGTATCGCCAACGCCGTCGGGGCGCACGATCTCTTCGGCGGTCCGTGCGTGGTGGTGGACCTGGGCACCGCCACCACCTTCGACGCCATCTCCGCCGCCGGCGAGTACCTCGGCGGGGCCATCACCCCGGGGGTGGCGATCAGCCTGGACGCCCTGTTCGCCCACGCCGCCGCCCTCCGTCGCGTCGAGCTGGTCGAGCCGAGGAGCGTCATCGGCAAGTCGACGGTCGAGTCGATCCAGTCGGGCGCCCTCTACGGGTTCGGTGGGCAGGTCGACGGCCTGTGCCGGCGCTTCGCCGCCGTGCTCGGCGAGTGCACCGTGGTGGCGACCGGGGGACTGTCGGAACTCATCGCCCCCTACTCCGACGAGATCGAGTATGTCGAGCCCTGGCTCACCCTCCACGGCCTGCGGATCATCTTCGAGCGGAACTCGCCCACCCGGCCGGCGCCGGGGGGCTGAGGCCCGGATCCTCGGGGATCCTCCGGGCCCGGGCCTCCGACCCCGCATCCACGCCCCAAGCCCCTAACATTCCCATCCACGGGTCGCCCGGGTCCGGCGGCGACTCGGACGACCTCCGGAGCGCCGGGCACGAGCCGGCAGGGAGCCCCACCCATGAACCACCCGATCCCGACGTCGAAGAAGATCGTGGCGGGCGCGGTCGCGCTCGGCGCCCTCTCGCTGGGCACCGCCGGCCTGGCCTGGTCGGCGCCGACCGCCGCCCCGGTGGTCCCGCGCTCGGCCAGGCACTTCGAGTGCGCCAATGCCACCAAGGCCCTGACCCGCATCGAAAGGCTCCAGGCCGACGTCGCCGCCGGGCTGCCCAAGCTCAACGCGGCGGCGGCCAAGGCCCAAGCGCACGGGCACACCGAGCGGGCCGACCGCCTGAAGAAGCGCATCGCCCGCTTCGAGGGGGCCAGATACAAGAAGAGGCTGGCCCGGACCGCCTCGGCCATCGAGGCCAAGTGCCACGTCCCGGCGCCGGGCCCGACCACCGCCCTGGGTACCGGCACCGGCTCCGTCGCCCAGTCCTGATCGTTCCCCGAGGCCCCGGGCCCGCCGAGCTTCGGGTCCAAATGAACCGTTGACGGCCAAATGAACCGTTGACGGCCGGGTCCCCGGTCGGCCGGGGTCTCCTGCGGTCCGGAAGCCCTATTCGGGCAGGTCGTCGACGAGCGAGTGGACCAGGCTGACCAGCCCGGCGGCCAGCTCGGGCGAGGGCCCGGCCAGGGCGGCGGTGGCGGCCTGGCCGGCGTAGTGCCGGGCCACGGCGGCCGAGCCGGCGATGGCCCCCGACCCGGCCACGATCGAGCGGGCCTTGTCCCGTTCGGGCTGGGCCAGGGGCTGGCCCAGCAGCGGCCTCAGCTCGGGGCCGACCACCGGGTCGGCCAGGGCCAAAAGGACGGGGAGGGTGTAGATGCCTTCGGCCAGGTCCTGCCCGGCCGGTTTCCCCAGCTCGGCCTCGGTGGCGACGACGTCCAGGATGTCGTCGCGCACCTGGAAGACCATCCCGAAGCACCGGCCGAAGGTCGTGAAGGCGTCCACCTGAGGGCGGGGGAGGCCGCCGGTGAGGGCGCCGATCCGGCACGACGTGGACATGAGCGAGGCCGTCTTGCCGGCGATGGCCCTCGAATAGTCGTCCCGGCTGCGGCCCAGCTGGTAGGCGGCGTGCACCTCGGCCACCTGTCCCTGGCAGAGTTCACCGAGAGTGGCGGCCAGCAACCCGGCGATCTCGGTGCCCAGGCCGGCGGCGATCTCGGCGGAACGGGCCAGCAGGAAGTCGCCGGCGACGATGGCCACCAGGTTCCCGAACCGGGCATTGACGCTCTCGACGTTGCGCCGCACGGTGGCCTCGTCCATGACGTCGTCGTGGTAGAGGGAGGCCAGGTGGACCAGCTCGACCGCCACCGCACCCAGGAGGTCCTCCCGGGAGGCCCCTCCCTGGCCGAATGTGGCGGTGGCCAGGGCCAGCACCGGACGGAGGCGCTTGCCGCCGGCGGCCAGCAGATGGGTCGTGACCTCGTCCAGGAAGTCGTCCCCGGTGACCACGGACTCCACGAGCAGGGGCTCGAGGCGCTTCAGCTGATCTTCGAGTGCGGGAAGCCCGAGGAGCTCTACGACATTCACTTCCTACAGACGATAGGCCAGGATGCCGATGACTGAGAAAAGCGATTCAAATGGCAGGAGTGCGGGTGCGTGCCCCACCGGCACCTGTAGACTTCGCTTCAGTTGTTGACCGCGGATGGAGGCGGTGGAGTGTTCGAAAGATTCACAGACCGGGCTCGTCGAGTTCTCGTGCTCGCTCAAGAGGAGGCGCGCCTCCTCAACCACAGCTTCATCGGCACCGAGCACATCCTCTTGGGCCTGATCCACGAGGGCGAGGGCGTGGCCGCCAAGGCCCTCGAGTCCCTCGGCGTCTCGCTCGAGGCGGTCCGGGAGAAGGTCGAGGAGACGATCGGCCTGGCCGGGACCGCACCGACCGGTTCCCCCCCTTTCACCCCGCGGGCGAAGAAGGTCCTCGAGCTCTCGCTGCGTGAGGCGCTCCAGCTCGGCCACAGCTACATCGGCACCGAGCACATGCTCCTCGGACTGGTCCGCGAAGGCGAGGGCGTGGCGGCCCAGGTGCTGCAGAGCCTGGGTGCCGACCTGCCCCGCGTGCGCCAGCAGGTCATCCAACTGCTCTCGGGCTATCAGGGCAAGGAGTCGGTGGGCGCCGGAGCGCCGGGCTCGCAGTCGTCGGACGCACCGACCGGTTCGCCGGTCCTCGACCAGTTCGGCCGGAACCTCACCGCCCTGGCCAGGGATCACAAGCTGGACCCGGTCATCGGGCGGGAGAAAGAGATCGAGCGGGTCATGCAGGTGCTGTCGCGCCGCACCAAGAACAACCCGGTGCTGATCGGGGAGCCCGGTGTGGGGAAGACCGCCATCGTCGAGGGCCTGGCCCAGAGGATCGTGGCCGATGACGTCCCCGAGACCCTGACCGGCAAGCAGCTCTACACCCTCGACCTCGGCGCGCTGGTGGCGGGCAGCCGCTACCGGGGCGACTTCGAGGAGCGCCTGAAGAAGGTGCTGAAGGAGATCCGGACCCGGGGCGACATCGTCCTGTTCATCGACGAGCTCCACACCCTGGTCGGGGCCGGGGCGGCCGAGGGCGCCATCGACGCGGCCTCCATCCTGAAGCCGATGCTGGCCCGGGGCGAGCTGCAGACCATCGGGGCCACCACCATCGACGAGTATCGCAAGCACCTGGAGAAGGACGCCGCCCTCGAGCGGCGCTTCCAGCCGATCAAGGTGGAGCAGCCCAACGTGGCCCTCACCATCGAGATCCTGAAGGGCCTCCGCGACCGCTACGAGTCCCACCACGCGGTCACCATCACCGACCAGGCCCTGGTGGCCGCGGCCAACCTGGCCGACCGCTACCTGGCCGACCGCTACCTGCCGGACAAGGCCATCGACCTGATCGACGAGGCCGGCAGCCGCCTGCGCATCCGGCGGATGACCACGCCCCCTGCCTACAAGAAGCTCGAAGAGGACATCACCCGCCTCCGGGCCGACAAGGAGGCAGCCATCGAGAAGCAGGCCTTCGACCAGGCGAAGAAGCTCGCCGAGCAGGAGAAGGACCGCCTCGACTCCAAGGAGGCTATGGAGGCCGAGTGGCGCGCCGAGGGGGTGGACCTGTTCGACGTGGTCGACGAAGAGGTGATCGCCGAGGTGCTGGCCAACTGGACGGGGATCCCCGTCTACCGCCTCACCGAGGAAGAGACGGCCAAGCTGCTCCGCATGGAGGACGAGCTGCACAAGCGGGTCATCGGACAGGAGCCGGCCATCGCCGCCCTGGCCCGTTCGATCCGCCGCACCCGCGCCGGTCTGAAGGATCCCAAGCGGCCGAGTGGCTCGTTCATCTTTTTGGGGCCGACCGGGGTCGGCAAGACCGAACTGGCCAAGACGCTCGCCGAGTTCCTCTTCGATGACGAGGACGCCCTGATCCAGCTGGACATGTCCGAGTACATGGAGAAGCACACGGTCAGCCGCCTGGTCGGATCGCCTCCCGGGTACGTTGGCTACGAGGAGGGCGGCCAGCTCACCGAGGCGGTGCGGCGCAAGCCGTTCTCCGTGGTCCTGTTCGACGAGGTCGAGAAGGCGCACGCCGACGTGTTCAACACGCTGCTCCAGATCCTGGAGGACGGTCGGCTCACCGATGCCCAGGGCCGGTCGGTCGACTTCAAGAACACCGTGCTGATCATGACCTCCAACCTGGGCACCGCCGACCTCCGCAAGTCGACGGTCGGATTCGCCAAGACGTCCGAGGCGATCACCTACGAGCGGATGAAGGCCAAGGTCAACGAGGCGCTGAAGGCCCACTTCCGGCCCGAGTTCCTCAACCGCATCGACGAGGTCGTCGTCTTCCACGAGTTGTCCAAGGTCGAGGTGGTCGAGATCGTGGACCTCATGATCCAGCGGGTCTCCACCCAACTCGAGCTGCAGGGCCTGAGCCTGGTGCTCACCCCTCCGGCCAAGCAGCTGCTGGCCGACAAGGGCTACGACCCCCAGCTCGGGGCGCGGCCGCTGCGCCGGGCCATCCAGCAGATGATCGAGGACCCGTTGTCGGAGCGGATCCTGTGGAAGGAATTCCGGGTCGGGGAGACCATCATCGTCGACGTCGAGACCATCACGCCCGAGGCGGCCGCGGCCTACGACGTCAAGGGAGCCCCACCGCTGGTCGCCGGCGAGCAACAGCTCACCTTCACCGCCATCGAGGGGATCGAACCGCCCCCGGTGGAACTGGCCGGCGCCGACTCGTCGGCTGACTGACCGCGTTCCATTCGCGGACTGACCGGCCCCCACCGGCTGGAGGTCACCCCGCCTGGCACACCCGCTCCCTACCATCGGGGAATGGCCAGGACCGCGAAGCGCCACCGATGCATCGACTGCGGATCCACCACCGCCCGGTGGGCCGGGCGCTGCCCGACCTGTGGGGAGTGGAACACCCTGGTGGAGGAGTCCCAGCTCGGACCGCTGGTCCAGGCGGTGGACGCGCTCGACCTCTCGATGGCACCGGCGCCCCTCGCCTCGGTGGACGTGTCCGAGGCGGTGGCCGTCCCCACCGGGGTGGGCGAGTTCGACCGGGTCCTCTCCGGGGGGTTGGTGCCCGGCTCGGTCACCCTGGTCGGCGGCGAGCCGGGGATCGGCAAGTCGACCCTCCTCCTGCAGGTGCTGGCCGCCCGGGCCGCCCGCGGACACCAGGTGCTGCTGGTGTCGGCCGAGGAGTCGGCCCACCAGGTGCGGCTGCGGGCCGAGCGCCTGGGCCCGATCCCACCGGGGCTGCTGATCCTCCCGGCCACCGACGTCGGGGCGGTGATGGCGGCGGTGGCCGCGTCCGCGCCCGACCTGGTGGTCATCGACTCCATCCAGGCGGTGTCGATCGGGCCCTCCGTCCCCGGTGAGCGGCGCACCACCGGTGTGCCGGGCAGCGTGACCCAGGTGCGCGAGTGCGCGGACCAGCTGGTAGGACTGGCCAAGACCCAACAGGTGGCGATGGTGCTGGTCGGCCACGTGACCAAGGACGGGTCGCTGGCCGGCCCCCGGGCCCTCGAGCACATGGTGGACACCGTCTTGAGCTTCGAGGGCGACCGCCACCACGCCCTGCGCCTCCTCCAGGCGGTGAAGCACCGGTTCGGGCCCACCGGGGAGCTGGGGCTCTTCGAGATGGGCGACCAGGGCCTCAACCGGGTCGAAGACCCCGGGCGCCTGCTGTTGGGGGACCGGCTGACCGGGGTGCCCGGCGGTGTGGTCCTCCCCGCCGTGCAGGGGCGGCGCACCCTGGTGGTCGAGCTGCAGGCCCTGGTGACCCCTATGGGCCAGGCGCAGCCGAAGCGGTCGGTGGTGGGACTGGACTCCGGGCGCCTGGTGATGACCCTGGCCGTCCTGGTCCGCCACGCCGGGCTGCCGGTGCTCTCCATGGATGTGTTCGCCTCGGTCGCCGGCGGCATCCGGGTCACCGAGCCGGCCGCCGACCTGGCCGTGGCCCTGGCCGTGGCCTCGTCGGCCACCGGTGTCGCCCTTCCCGCCGACCTGGCCGCAGTCGGGGAGGTGGGGCTGTCGGGCGAGATCCGCCAGGTCACCAACCTGCCCCGGCGCCTCGAGGAGTCGGCCCGGCTGGGCTTCGACCGGGTGGCGGTGCCGGCCTCGTCCCCCGACGGCCCGACCGGGATGGAGCTGATCCGGGTGGAGACGGTGGCGGAGGCGGTGTCCCGGTTCGGGTGCGGGCCACCGGGGTGACCCCGCCTGCCGGCGGCGGCGCCGGTGGGACGCGACGCCGTGACGAGCCGGCGCCGCCGGCGGGCCGCGGTGGGGGATCGGCCGGGGTCGAGCAACGGCTGCCAGCTACCATTCCCCTGTGAACAACCGCCAGAGCTCGCCGCTCAGTGAGGCCCTGGCCATGGCGGCACCCGGGCAGCCCCTGCGGGACGGCCTGGACCGCATCCTGCGGGCCAAACGCGGCGGTTTGGTGGTGGTGGGTGACGGCCCGGGCGTCCTGTCCATCTGCTCGGGCGGGTTCCTGCTGGACGCCGAATTCAGTCCCCAGCGCCTTTCCGAGCTGGCCAAGATGGACGGTGCCATCATCCTGGCGGCGGACGCCTCGCGTATCGCCCGGGCCAACGTCCATCTGATGCCCAAGGCGTCCATCCCCACCTCCGAGACGGGGACCCGGCATCGCACGGCCGAGCGGGTGGCCCGGTCGCTCGACGTGCCGGTGCTGTCGGTCTCGGCGGCGATGTCGGTGATCGCCGTCTACCGCAACGACCTCAAGCACACCGTGCAGCCGATCGGCTGGCTGCACGACCGCACCGACCAGGCCCTGGCCACCATGCAGCGCTTCCGGAACCGGTTCGACGTGGCCCTGAGCGGCCTCTCGGTGCTGGAGGTCGAGGACACCGTGTCGGTGGGCGACGTGGTCGGCGTGGTGCAGGCGGCCGAAATGGTCCTGCGCATCGCTGAGGAGGTCGACGGCTATCTGGTCGAGCTGGGTGAGGACGGCCGCCTGGTGGGCCTGCAGTCGGCCGAGCTGGTCGACGGGGTGGCCCGTGCCCTGCACCTGGTGGTGCGCGACTACTGCGGGCGCCTCCCGAGCAAGGGCGCCCACCGCCTGTCCGTGGCGAACCAGGTCGTGGACCAGCTCGCCCTCCTGGTGCCGGAGGAGCTGCGGGATGAAAACCGGGTGGCGGAGACGCTCGGGCTCCCGGGCTCGTTCGACCACACCGAGTCCGGCGTGGAGCCCCGGGGGTACCGGCTGCTGTACCGCCTGCCCCGGTTCTCCGACGTGATCATCGAGCGGATCGTGGACCGCTTCGTCAATCTCCAACAGATCATGCGGGCCAGTCTGGGCGAGCTGGAGCAGGTCGAGGGGGTCGGGCAGACCCGGGCCCACTCGGTCAAGAACGGGCTGGCCCGCCTGGCCGAGGCCAGCATCTTCGAGCGCTACCAGTAGCCGGGGACCCCGGCCGCCGGTCAGGACGGTGCCGCCACCGTGTACCATTGCATGCTTCCCCACGCGGTCCCGATGTAGCCCAGCCAGCCCGGGACCAGCACGCAACGCCAGGAGGAACGGTGTTCGACATCGGTGACAAGGTCGTCTATCCGCACCACGGCGCGGCAGTAGTCGAACGACGCGAGACCAAAGAGGCATTCGGCAAGAAGCAGGAGTACCTGGTGCTCCGGCTGGCCTACGGGGACCTCACCTTGATGGTCCCCGCCGACAACACCGACGGCGTCGGCCTGCGGGAGGTGATCAACGACGAGGAGGTGGAGGAGGTCTTCGCCGTCCTCCGGAAGAAGGAAGCCCGCATGCCGACCAACTGGTCGCGCCGGTACAAGAACCACTCCGAAAAGCTGCGCTCCGGGGACATCTACCAGGTGGCGGAAGTGGTGCGGAACCTCTCCATCCGGGACAAGGACAAGGGACTTTCGGCGGGCGAGAAGCGAATGCTGCAGCGGGCCCGCCAGATCCTGGTGTCCGAGTTGACCTTCGCCCTGGGCGTGGACGAGGAGACCGCCGAGGTTCGGCTCAACGAGGCGCTGCCCTGAGCCGAGCGGGGCCTGTCTGGGCCATCGTGGTGGCGGGCGGGTCCGGTCGCCGGTTCGGTGGGCCCAAGCAGTTCCTCCAGCTCGCCGGTCGGCCGGTGGCCGCATGGTCGGTGGACGCGGCCCGATCGGTCTCGGACGGGGTCGTCCTGGTGGTGCCCGGTGATCCGGCCTCCGGTGACACCGACCTCGGTGATCCGGCCTCCGGTGGGACCGACTGCCATCCGGGAGCCCGATCGATGGGAGCCGACGTGGTGGTGGCCGGGGGCCCGTCGAGGGCGGAGTCGGTGCGGGCCGGCCTGGGCGTGGTGCCCGACGAGGCGGCCATCATCGTGGTCCACGACGCCGCCCGGCCCCTGGCCGGGCCCCCGCTGTTCGCGGCGGTGGTCGAAGCGGTGCGGGCCGGCGGGGCCGACGGGGCCATCCCGGTCCTGCCGGTGGTCGACACGTTGAAGCGGGCGTCGGACGGGACCATCCGCTCCACCGTCGACCGGGACGGCCTGGTGGCCGTCCAGACCCCCCAGGCCTTCGTGGCCTCCACCCTGCGCGCCGCCCACCGCAGCGCCGGCCAAGCCACCGACGACGCCGCCCTGCTGGAGCGCCTGGGGGCCACGGTGTGCACGGTGGACGGTGATCCTCGCAACGTGAAGCTGACCCGACCCGAAGACCTGGAGGTGGCCGAAGCCCTGATCGGCGCGGCGGCCCGGTGAGCGGGGCACCGCCGGCCCTGCGGATCGGGCAGGGCCACGACGTGCACCGGTTCTCGCCGCGACCGGACCGGCCGCTCATCCTCGGCGGGGTGGCCATCACCGGGGAGGGGGCCCAGGGCCTCGAGGGGCACAGCGACGCCGACGCCGTGGCCCACGCCATCGCCGATGCGGTGCTCGGGGCGGCGGGGCTCGGCGACCTCGGCCGGCACGCCCCGGACACCGATCCCCGTTGGCGCGACGCCGACAGCCTGGAGATCCTGGCCCGGATGGTGGAACTGGCCCAGTGGTCCGGTTGGGTTCCGCTCAATGCCGACTGCACGGTGGTGGCCGAACGCCCCCGGCTGGCCCCATTCGTCGACCAGATGTCGGAGCGGCTGGCCGCCGCGCTCGGCGCCCCGGTCAACGTCAAGGCCACCCGGGCCGAAGGGCTCGGTGCCCTCGGTCGGGGCGAGGGGATCGCCTGCAGCGCAGTGGTGCTCATGGCGTCCTCCCCCGATGCCGGGCGGGCGGGTGGAGGACGATGACCCCGGCGCGGGGTGGCGGCCAGGGCGGGGGCGGTGCCGCCGGCCGACGCCGCGCCCCCCGGGGCGGTACCACCGGGCGCCGCGGTCCGGCGAAGGGCGTGGCCACCGGGAGGGGCGCCAACCGGTCCCGGTCCGCCACCGGCTCCGGCGGCCGGCCCGGCCAAGAGCGCGGACCCCGGGCGCGCCGGGCGCCGTCGGCGGGGGGGCTGGGGGGCGACCAGGTCGAAGGGCGCCAATCGGTCCGCGAGCTGCTCCGGGCCGATCGCCGGCCGGTCCGATCGCTGCTGATGGCCGAGGGGATGGACGCGGCGGCCATCCTCGATGAGATCGAGAGGCTGGCGGCCAAGCGGCGGGTACGGGTCGAGCACGTCTCCCGCCGCCGACTCGACTCGGTGGCCCGGACCGACGCGCCCCAGGGCGTGGTGGCCCTGGCCCGACCCGTGGAGGAGACGCCGCTCGAGTCGCTGTGCGAGTCGTCCCGCCGGGGCCGGGTGCCGTTCCTTTTGGTCCTCGACGGCATCACCGATCCCCACAACCTGGGGGCGCTGTTGAGGAGTGCCGAGTGCGCGGGCGCCACCGGGATCGTCCTCCCCCGGCACCGGTCGGCCCATCTGTCGCCCACCACCGCCAAGGCGGCCGCCGGGGCCATCGAGTACCTGCCCATGGCCCTGGTGGCCGGGGTGCCCGCCGCCCTCCGACAGCTCTCCGAGGCGGGAGTGTGGACCGTGGGCCTGGTGGGAGGGGCCGACCAGGCCCTCTACGACCTCGCTCTGGGCAATCAGCCGGTGGCCCTGGTGCTCGGATCCGAGGGCGCCGGGCTGGCCGCCCTGACCCGGAAGCGCTGCGACGCACTGGCCTCCATCCCCCAGCACGGATCGCTGTCCTCCCTGAACGTGTCCACGGCCGGGGCCATCGCCTGCTTCGACGTCGCCCGGCAGCGGACGAAATGAGGCCCCCGCCGCACCGCCGGACACCGATGTGGCCGCCACCGGCGACGACCGGCAGCCATGATCGGAGAGGCGGCCGGCGCCGGTCCGAGCCGATCGAGGGCCCGTCCGATCGAGAGGAGCTGGGATGACCGAGCGCGCCGAAGTGGTCGTGGTGGGAATGGGGCCGGGCGGTGAGGACGCCGCCGAGCGCCTGGCTGTCGCCGGGCTCGACGTGGTGGGGATCGACGGCGAGCTGGTGGGGGGAGAGTGCCCCTACTGGGGCTGCGTGCCCTCCAAGATGATGATCCGGGCCGCCGATCTGCTGGCCGAGGCGCGGCGGGTGCCGGGCATGGCCGGAGGCGCCACTGTCGAACCGGACTGGGCGCCGGTGGCGAGGCGCATCCGGGAGGAGGCCACCGATACCTGGGACGACGCCGTGGCCGTGGCGCGCTTCGAGGACAAGGGGGGCCGGTTCCTCCGGGGATGGGGCCGGCTCGACGGGCCCGGTCGGGTGGTGGTCGGCGACCGGACGGTCGAGGCCACCCGGGCCCTGGTGATCAACACCGGGACCCGGGCCTGGGTCCCCCCGGTGCCGGGGCTGTCCGACACCCCGTACTGGACCAACCGGGGGGCCATCGAGGCCGAGGAGGTCCCGCCATCGCTGGGCGTGCTCGGAGGTGGGGCCATCGGAGTCGAGTTGGCCCAGGTGTTCAGCCGGTTCGGGTCGAGGGTCACCGTCCTCGAAGGTGGTCCCTGTCTGGTCGGACCGGAGGAGCCCGAGTCGGGGGCGCTGCTGGCCGAGGTCTTTGCCGCCGAGGGCATCGATGTCCGAACCGGCGTGACGGTCGAGTCGGTGGCCCACGACGGCGGGCGGTTCTCGGTGGCGTTGGCCGGCGGCCATCCGCTGGAGGTGGACCGCCTGCTGGTGGCCACCGGGCGGCGCGCCGATCTGGCCGGGCTCAACGCGGCCTCCATCGGGGTCGACGAGTCGGCCCGGGCCCTCCCGGTCGACGACCGGATGCGGGTCCCGGGGGTGGAGCGGGTGTGGGCCATCGGCGATGTGACCGGCAAGGGCGCCTTCACCCATGTCTCCATGTACCAGGCCGACATCGTCGTCAACGACATCATGGGGAACCCGGTGGTGGCGGCCGACTACCGGGCCGTCCCGCGGGTCACCTTCACCGATCCGGAGATCGGGTCGGTGGGCCTGAGCGAACAGGACGCCCGCCACCGTGGGCTCGAGGTGCGGGTGGGGACGGCCGAGGTCCCCGTGTCGACCAGGGGATGGATCCACAAGGCGGGCAACCGGGGCTTCATCAAGCTGGTGGAGGACGCCGACCGGGGCGTGCTCGTCGGCGCCACGTCGGCCGGCCCCTGGGGTGGCGAGGTGCTCGGCCTGCTCACCCTGGCCGTGCACGCCGAGGTGCCGACGACCCAGCTCCGGCACATGATCTACGCCTATCCGACCTTCCACCGGGCCATCGAGGCCGCGGTCAAGGACCTGGAGGGGGAGTGAGCCGGGGTCCGGGGCCGGTCAGGGCGCGGGTCGGACCGGCCGGCGGCGCGGGACGGTCACGACGACGGCCGGGCCAGGGTCAACAGGAATTCGTCGCCGTCGGAGGCCCAGGTCGACTCGACCACGAACCCGCACTCGTTCAGCTCGGCCTCGAGCGCCGGGGGTGAGAATTTGGTGCTGATCTCGGTCAGCATCCCCTCGCCGGATCGGAAGGCCAGGGTGAGCCCGAGGTCGGCGACGCGGATGCGCTGGTCGCGGGACGAGCGGAGCCACATCTCGATGCGCTGGTCCCCCTCGTTCCAGCGGGCCACGTGCTCGAACCGCTGGGGATCGAAGTCGGCCCGAAGCTCGCGGTTGAGCACATGGAGCACGTTGCGGTTGAACTCGGCGGTGACCCCGGCCCGGTCGTCGTAGGCGGCGACCAGCTCCGCCCGGCTCTTCACCAGGTCGGTTCCGAGCAGGAGCCGGTCGTCCATGGACATGGTCTTCCCGAGCTCGATGAAGAAGGCCCGGCGCGCCCCGGGGTCGAGGTTGCCGATGGTCCCGCCCAGGAATGCGAACAGGCGTCGACCGTCCGCGGGCAGGAGGTCGAGGTGCAGGTGGAAGTCGCCGACCACCACGCTGATCGCCACGCCGGGATACTCGACGGAGAGGGCGCCGGCCGCCTCCCACAGCGTGGTCTCGCTGACGTCCAGGGGAACGAAGCGCTGCAGGCGCCCGGCCGATCGCATGGCGTCGAGGAGCACCCTCGACTTCTCGCAGGTGCCGGCGCCCAGCTCCACCAGGGTGTCCGCTCCCGAGCCCTCGGCGATGTCCGCGGCGTGGGCGTCGAGGATCGACCGCTCGCACCGGGTGGGGTAGTACTCGGGAAGCCTGGTGATCTCGTCGAACAGCCGGCTCCCCCGGTCGTCGTAGAAGTAGATGGGCGGGAGGGTCTTGGGCTCCGCCGTCAACCCGGACCGGACATCGCGCTCCATGGCGTCGCGCAGGTCGCGGGCGGACAGATGGATCTCGATGGTGGGGGGGATGACGGCGGTCATGAGCTCTGGTTCCCTTCGAGGCGTCGGGGTCGACGTGGCGGCCCTCGGTCAGCCGTTCCGGGCCATCCGCAGGCCGGTGAACGCCCACCGGGCGGACGGGGGGAAGAAGTTCCGGTAGGAGGCCCGGACGTGGTCCGGGGGCGTCACGCACGATCCGCCCCGCAGGACGTACTGGTTGACCATGAACTTCCCGTTGTACTCGCCCACCGCCCCGGGCGCCGGGGCGAAGCCCGGGTAGGGGCTGTACGCCGAGGAGGTCCACTGCCAGATGTTGCCGAACGGGGACCACCCGGCGGGGGGGGCGTCCACCGGGGTGGGGTGGAGCTTGGTGTGGTCGAGGAACTGTCCCACCAGGGGACGCCCGGCGGCAGCGACCTCCCACTCGACCTCGGTGGGGAGCCGCAGTCCGGCCCAGCGGGCGAAGGCGTCCGCCTCGTAGTAGCTGACGTGGCACACCGGCTGGGCCGGATTGACCGGGGTCGGGCCGCCGAGGGTGAACTCCGAGAAGGACCCGTCGGTCTCCGACCCCACCCAGTAGAGCGGGTGCTCCCACCCCTCGGCCTGCACCGTCGCCCACCCGTCCGACAGCCACAGCTCGGGGCGGTGATAGCCCCCGTCCGCCATGAACTCCAGCCATGCCCCGCAGGTCACCGGCTGGTCGGCGATGGCGAAGGGGGCGAGGTACTCCCGGTGGCACGGCAGCTCGTTGTCGAAGCAGAAGCCGGGTCCCGAATGCCCGACCTGGTAGGTGCCCTCGGGATGCTGGGTCCAGGTGGTCTCGCCGGGCGCGCCGGGCCGGGGCAGTCGCACCGCGTCGTAGGCCGGCAGCAACGGGTTCCGTGACAGGACGTGCTTGATGTCCATCAACAGGAGCTCCTGGTGCTGCTGCTCGTGTTGGATGCCGAGCTCGACCAGGTCCATGCGCGGCCCGCGGCCCGGGTCCTCGAGGAGCCTGGCCATCCCCTCGTCCACGTGCCCGCGGTAGTCGGCGATCTCGGCGATGCCCGGGCGGGACAGCTGTCCCCGGTCGTGGCGCGGGTACCGGGCGCCCACTCCCTCGTAGTAGGAGTTGAAGAGATAGCCGTACTCCGGGTGGAAGGGGCGGTAGTCGGCGAGGCCGGGGATCAGCAGGAACGTCTCGAAGAACCACGTGGTGTGGGCCCGGTGCCATTTGGTCGGGCTCACATCGGGCATGGACTGGACGGTCTGGTCCTCGGCCGTCAGTGGGGAGGCCAGCGATTCGGTCATCGACCGGGTGGCAAAGAACCGGTCGGTGATCGTCAGGCCCCCCACGGTCGTCAGCAGATCCGTCATACCCGCTCCTCCCGACCGAACGGGATCAATGGGACGTCCCCGTCGGTGTTGGTGCGCCCTCGGCGAAGAACTTACCCGGAAGTCCCGCTGACCGAACCCGCGGGATTCGCAGGCTTCGGCCCGCACCGACCACTCCGGAGAAGCGAACGCCGCTGAACTGGGCTTATCGACGGCGACGGAGAGCCGGCGGTGGGAATCGAACCCACGACCTGACGATTACAAGTCGTCTGCGCTACCAACTGCGCCACACCGGCCCGGTGCCGGGAGCCAGCCCGGTGCCACCCGCATTCTACGGCCGATCGGCGCAGCACCGAGGCCCGCCCGGTACCCGGCACCCGCACCCGGGGACCGGGCGATCGTGAAACGCTTGCTTCTCCACCCGCCGGTTGGCAGGCTGGCACCCAGTGTCCGACCCTCCCGACAGCGACCGAGCCCCGTCGGACGGATCGGGCCGCCGGACCGGTGCCATCCCCGCAGTCCGCGCCTTCATCGTCCTCGTGGCCTTCGTGGTCACCGTCGTCCTCACCCTCGGGGTGATCCATCCCCCGACCACGAAGTCCGCTTCGGGATCGGTCCCGGTCACCTCGACCACGGCCGGGTCGGCCGCTCACCCCGGCACTTCGACGACCACGGCCCCGGCCACCCGGGTGCCGGTGCTGGTGGCCAACGCCTCCGGGGTCTCCGGCGCGGCGGCGACGGTCAGCGCCAAACTCCAACAGGTGGGCAGCTGGAACCTGCTCCCGCCGGTCAACGCCTCGACGACGGTGCCGACCTCCCACGTCTACTACGTGGCCGGGCAACAGCAGGCGGCCGAGGCCATCGCCTCGTCGCTCCACCTGCCGCCGAGCGCGGTCGCCCCGTATACGACAGCCGCCCCGATCGCCACCATCGGTACCGCCGAGGTGGTGGTGGTGGTCGGTCCCGACCTGGCCGGCTCCTCCGGATCGTCGACGACCACGACCGCCCGGGCCGCCACGTCATCCACCGTCAACTGATCGCCGGGCGGGTGGCGTCGTCGGACAGGGGCGCGGCGCCGGGACCGTCACCCCAAGTCCGCCGCGCCCTGGCCCCGCTGCTGGAACACCCGGGCACCACCGCCATCGCCACCGACTTCGACGGCACCCTGTCACCGATCGTGGAGGAGCCCGCCGACGCCCGCCCGCTCGAGGGCAGCGCCGACGTGCTGGAGCGGCTGGCGCACCGGTTCGGCGTGGTGGCCGTGGTGTCCGGACGGCCGGTGTCCTTCTTGGTGGAACACCTGGTTCCTGCCCGCCACCAGGGGTCGCCCGGACCCACGGACCCGCCCGGGGCCGCCGCCCCCCGCTTCGTCGGCCTCTACGGGCTCGAGTCCTCGGGGGGACACGGGGTGATCGCCTCCGAGCCGGGGGCCGAACAGTGGCGACCGGTGGTCGCAGAGGCGGTGGACCGCCTGGAGTCGCTGGCCCCGGCGGGGGTGGAGGTGGAGCCGAAGGGCCTGACTGTCACCGTCCACTGGCGGCGGGCGCCGGGGGAGACCCGGCGGGCCATCGCCGCGGTGGAGGCCGAGGCACGGCGGAGCGGGCTGACGGCCCATGCCGCCCGGATGTCCATCGAGCTGCGGCCGCCGTTGGACGTCGACAAGGGCATCGCCCTGCGGCGACTGGTCGCCGGGTGCACGGCGGCCTGTTACTTCGGCGACGATCTCGGCGACCTGGCGGCATTCGCCGCCCTGGCCGAGCTGGCCTCGGTTGACGGCCTGTCCACGGTGTCGGTCGCCGTGGTCGACGAGGAGAGCGCCGTGGAGGTGGCCGAAGCGGCCGATGTCTCCGTACGGGGACCTGCCGAAGCCCTCGGAGCCCTGCGTTGGCTCGCCCGAGGGGGGTCGGCGGCGGGCGGAGGCGGCTGATCCGGCCCCGCCGCGGTCAGTCGGCGCCGCGGTCAGTCGGCGCCGCGGTCAGCGGGCCGCGTCGAGCTGGTCGTGCAGCCACTCGGCCGGCGGCCGGCCGCTGATCACCTTGCGGAGCTCGGCGATCCGCGACGCCTTCTCTGCTGCGTCCATGTCGAGCGCTCGGGCCAGCACGTCGGCGGTACCGGAGACGTCGAACGGGTTGACCTCCAGGGCCGCCCCGCCCAGCTCGTCGAACGCGCCGGCCTCCCGGGACAGGGCCAGGACCCCGTCGCGGGTGTTGACCAACGGCCCTTCCTTGGCCACGAGGTTGAGCCCGTCCCGGACCGGGTTGACCAGCAGGACGTCGTAGCGGGACAGGGCGGCCAGCGAGCGGGGGTAATCGTCCTCCACCTCGAGGACGATCGGCGTCCAGCCGGGAGTGCCCCATCGCTGGTTGATGCGGTCAACGGTCGACTCGACCTCGTTCTGGTAGGCGAGGTACTCGGGGAGGCCCTGGCGGGTGGGATAGGCGAGGGCGACGAACACCACCCGCTCCCGCCGCTCCGGCTGCAGGTCGAGGAGCTCCTCGAAGGCCCAGAACCCGCGCAGCAGGTTCTTCGACAACTCCATCCGGTCCACCCGGACGATGACCTGGCGGCCGGGTCCGCCGATCTGCTCCTCGATGCGGGCCAGCGCCTCCACGGTGGCCGGCTCGGCGGCCGACGTGAGCAGGAGGTCGGCGTCGACGGAGAGGGGCGAGACGTAGGTCGGCGCCGTCGGGGCCGTTCCCCCGGCCTGCCGGTCGAGCATGGCGCAGCCCGCCCGGAAGGCGGAGGCCCACCGTTCGGTGTGGAATCCGCAGGCGCCGAACCCGGCCATGGCCGAGAGCAGCTCCGTGCCGGTGGCGGTGGGGAGCATCCGCAGCACCGACGGGTCGGCGAACGGGGTGTGGGTGAAGTGCGCGGTGCGCAGGTCGGGTCGAAGCCGCGCCAGCTCTGAGCCCATGAGGGCCAGGTGGTAGTCCTGGACGAGGACCCGCCCGCCCTCGGGCGCCACCTTGGCCACCCGCGCCGCGAACAGCTGGTTCAACTCGCGGTAGGCCTGCCACGCCTCGTCCCACCGGTGGTCGGGTCGAGGTCGTCGGGCGGCATCGAAGAGGTGGTGGTGGCAGAACCAGAGCATGGCGTTGGACACCACGTTGTAGGCCAGGTTGTAGGTGTCCGGGTCGGGGTCGACCAGCTCGATCCGCAGGCCTTCGTCGTACATGAGCCCGGCGTCGGTCGCCGCCCGGTCCGCATCGCCGAGGGCGCTGGCCACCCAGGTGGCGCCCGTTCCGAGCACCATCGGACGGAGGGATCCGGACAGGCCGCCGGCGGTCATCCCCGCCACCGGCCGTTCGTTCTCGAAACGGAAGGCCAGGGGACCCCGGTTCGAAACCAGCACGGTGTCGGCCAGGGAGCCATCTCCATCTGGCGCGGAGCGATCGGCTTCCATTGGGGGGAACGCTACCCGCTGGGCCCGGATCCGAAGCGAAACGGGTTTCCCTCTTGACAGTTAGTGAGTAACCACTCACAATGGAGCGATGATGGTTCCCGCCCGGCAGACTGCAGACGAGCGTCGCACGGCCGTGCTGGCCGCGGCCATCTCCGAATTCGCACGGTCCGGCTATGCGGGCACGTCCACCGAGGCCATCGCCGCCCGGGCCGGCATCTCCCAGCCCTACCTGTTCCGGCTGTTCGGAACCAAGAAGGACCTGTTCGTCGCCACCTACAACCTGGTGGGGGACCGGATCATCCGCGAGCTGAGCCGGGCCGGCGAGGGCCTCGAAGGGCAGGACGCCATGGCGGCCATGGGCACCGCCTACGTGGAGCTCATGCAGGATCCCGAGCTCCTCCAGGTGCAACTGCACGGTTTCGCAGCCGCCCCCGGCGATCCGGACATCGCCCGCAGCTGCCGGCGGACCTTCGAGGTCCTCCAGGACGTGGTGTTGCAGCGCACGCAGCTCTCCGACGACGAACTGCGGGAGTTCTTCGCCATGGGGATGCTGATCAACGTGATGTCCGCCATCGACCTCCTGTCCATCTCAGACCAGTGGGCGCAGAATCTGTGTCCCGCACCAGAAAAAGCCCAGGCCATAAGGGCCGCATCCCAGGCCATCGAGGCACACCGCAGTGCCGACCAGGCCGTGAACGCAGAGGTACCCGCATGAACCAGCCACTCACCGTCCCGCTTTTTTTGCCCCGCCTAACTAGTGATCACTCACAACTAATGGTGGTCGGACCGGTCACGGTCAAGGAGCGCCGCGGCCTGGCCCGTGTCGTGGCGGACCGCCGACACCGGGCGCGGGCCACCGCCCCGGACCCGGCCCTCACCCCGGACGCCGCCGTCACCGCGGCCGGTCCGGCGCCCATTGGCGCCGGAGGTCCCGGTGGAGCCGGCTCGGGCGCATCCTCGGCCACCATCACCCCCGAGGCCCGGTCGCGGGCCCGCTGGGCCATCGTGGTCACCGGCCTGGCCCTCTTCATGGCCTCTCTCGACAACCTGGTGGTCTCGACCGCCCTGCCGGTGATCCGGGTCCACCTCCACGCCGGCCTGTCCGGGCTCGAGTGGACGGTCAACGCCTACACCCTCACCTTCGCCGTCCTCTTGCTGTCGGCCGCGGCCCTCGGCGAGCGGTTCGGCCGCCGGCGCATCTTCACCCTGGGCATCGCCGTGTTCACCGCCGCGTCGGCGATGGCCGCCCTGGCTCCGAGCATCTCGGTGCTGGTGCTGGCCCGCGCCGTGCAGGGTGCGGGCGGGGCGATGATCATGCCGTTGTCGCTCACCCTGCTCAGCGCGGCGGTGCCGCCCGAACGCAGGAACGTCGCCCTCGGGATCTGGGGCGGGATCGGAGGAGCGGCGGTGGCCCTCGGTCCGCTGGTCGGCGGCGCGGTGACCAGTGGATGGTCATGGCAGTACATCTTCTGGCTGAACGTGCCCCTGGGGATCGTGCTGATCCCCCTGGCCTGGTGGAAGCTCTCGGAGAGCCGAGGCGCCGCCGCCCGGCTCGACCTGGTCGGGGTGGGCCTGGTCAGTGTCGGCCTGTTCGGCCTCGTCCTCGGCCTGGTCCGAGGCAACGCCCACGGCTGGACCAGCACCTCGGTGCTCGGCTCCTTCGTGGTCGGCGCGTTGGCCCTGGTCGGGTTCGTGGCCTGGGAGCTCAGGTCCTCGCACCCGATGCTGGACATCCGGCTGTTCCGACACCGGGGGTTCTCGGCGGTGAACGTCACAGCCATGTTCTTCAGCTTCGGGATGTTCGGATCGATCTTCTTCCTGACCCAATTCCTCCAGACCGTCCAGGGGCTCAGCCCGCTGGCCGCCGGGATCCGGGTCCTCCCGTGGACGGCCATGGCCATGCTGCTGGCCCCGGTGGTCGGCACCCTCGCCGAACGGTGGGGGGCGAAGCCGCTGGTGGTCGCCGGGCTGGTGTTCCAGGCCGTGGGCCTGACCTGGCTGGCGGCCGTCACCACACCGACCGTCCCGTATTCGGCCCTGGTCGTCCCCTTCGTGGTCTGCGGCATCGGGATGACCCTGTTCTTCGTCCCTCTGGCCTCGCTGGTGCTCGGCGCTGTGCCCAAGGCCCTCGAGGGGGTGGCCTCGGGGGCGAACAGCGCCTTCCGGGAGCTGGGCGGGGTGCTGGGCATCGCCGTCCTCGGATCGATCTTCGCCACCAACGGCGGCTACGCCTCGGGCCAGAACTACGTCAACGGGATGGTGCCGGCCGTCTACGCCGGGGCCGCGGTGGTGGCCATCGGCGCGGTGGCGGCCCTCTTCGTCCCGGGCCGACGTTGGCTCCGGGCCCGGCCGTCGATGGCCGCCGAGCAGGTCCCGGTCCCGGTCCTGGCGGGCGAGCCCGTGCCGGTGGCGGCAGGCGCGAAAACGGGCGACTGGGCCGTACCGGAGACCGAGCCGGCCTGCGTGCCGGTGTGAACGGGTCGGCCGCCAGGCCCGGTGGCCTCGGGCCCGGAAGCCTCAGTCCGGGGTGACCAGTCCGGCCCGGTCCAGGGCGGCCCGCAGGACGTCGGTGGCCTGGGGACGGAGCTCGCTGAGGGGACGGTTGCGATGGGACCGGACCCCGAGGTCGACCTGGGCGATCGTCTCGACGCCGAAGCGCTCGGCCACGTCGATGAGGAGGGCCAGCTCTACCGCATAGCCGTCAGCCAGCCCGCAGCTCTCGAGGACCCAGCGGGGGGCGGCGGTCTCGCCGGCCAGCGGCTGCTGGATGCGATCCAGGTGCGGGAAGAGCAGGTCGATGACCGGCCGGGCCGTCAGCTCGGTGACCCGGCCCCCCCCGTCGGGTGCCCCGAGGAGGGGGCGTCGATAGAAGCCCTTGACCAGGGTGACCGTCTCGTCGATCAGCAGGGGACCGACCAGCCCGGTGACGAACCGGGGCCCGAAGTTGGTGACGTCCGCATCCACGAAGGCGACGAGGTCGCCGTCCGTGGCCTTCATGGCCGAGCGCATGGCCTGGCCCTTGCCCCCTCCGGGTACCCCGCTGGCGATGACCCGGGCCCCGGCCGCCAGCGCCAGTTCGGCGGTCCGGTCGCTCGACCCGTCGTCGACGACCACGACCTCGTCGACCAGGGGTGCCCCGCCCGAGGAGGCGGTGAGGGTAGAGACGATCGAGTGCACGATCGGGCCCACGGTGGCGGCTTCGTTGCGGGCCGGGATGCACACGGAGACGCGCCGGTCCCCCTTCGACTCGGCCAGCGAGGCGGGGTCGAAGTGGCCGTCGGGGTACCGGCCCCGGTCCTGGCCCCGGCCCTGGCCCGGTGTGAGCGCGATCGGCATGTGGACATCATCGCTCACCCCGGACGGATCGGGAGTCAGCCCCACCGGCGGCCGGGACGGGCCCAACCGGCGGCCGGCATTGACGCCGACCCGCTTCATCGACAAAGATATAGGCCATCATCCAGAGCGGCTGAGGGACCGGGCCCAGCGACGCCGCGGCAACCAGAGCGTGATTCGGATCTGTAGACCAGATCGGAGTCCGTAGCGGGTGCCAATGCCCGAGCGATGAGGAGACCGCCGTGGACTTCGTTTCTGGGCTTCGCTGCCGTGAATGTGGACGCGCCTATCCGGCCGAGGCGCTGCACGTGTGCGACTACTGCTTCGGCCCCCTCGAGGTGGCCTACGACTACGAGCGGGTAGCGGCCACCCTGACCCGGGAGCGCATCGCCGGAGGGCCCCGGTCCATCTGGCGGTACGCCGACCTCCTCCCGGTGGACGACCCGAACCCGGTCGACCTCGGTGCCGGGTTCACCCCGTTGATCCGGGCTGACCGGCTGGCCGCCGAGCTGGGCCTGGGCGAACTGTGGATCAAGGACGACACGGCCAATCCCACCGGCTCCTTCAAGGACCGGGTGGTGTCCGTGGCCCTCACCAAGGCCCGCCAGCTCGGCTTCAAGATCGCCGCCTGCGCGTCGACGGGGAACCTGGCCAACTCGGTCGCCGCCCATGCGGCGCGGGCCGGCATGGAGTCCGTGGTGCTGATCCCCCACGACCTGGAGAAGGCCAAGGTGACCATGACCTCCGTCTACGGCGGGCGGGTCATCGCCGTCGAGGGCAGCTACGACGACGTCAACCGGCTCTGTGCCGAGCTGACCAGCGAGCAGCCATCATGGGCCTTCGTCAATGTCAACGTGCGCACCTACTACGCCGAAGGTTCGAAGACCCTGGCGTTCGAGACGGTCGAGCAGCTCGGGTGGCAGGCACCGGATCACGTGGTGGTGCCGATCGGGTCGGGGAGCCAGCTGACCAAGGTGGCCAAGGGGTTCGAGGAGTTGTGGAAGGTGGGGGTGCTCGACGAGGAGCCATCGGTCCGCATCTCCGGGGCCCAGGCGGCAGGCTGCTCCCCGGTCGCCACCGCCTTCGCCGAGCAGGCGGATGCCATCCGCCCGGTCAAGCCGGACACCATCGCCAAGTCCCTGGCCATCGGCAACCCGGCCGACGGCTGGTATGCGCTCGATGCCATCCGCAGGTCGGGTGGCGCCTGCGAATCGGTCACCGATGTCGAGATCATCGAGGGGATACGTCTCCTGGCCCGGACGGAGGGGATCTTCGCCGAGACCGCCGGGGGGGTGACCATCGCCACCCTGGCCAAGCTGGCGGCCGCGGGCATCGTGCGGTCGGACGAGCGGGTCGTCGCCATGGTGACCGGCCACGGGCTGAAGACGGTGGAGGCCCTGGCCGGCGAGGTCGGCCCCACCACGACCATCGCTCCCACCCTGGCCGCCTTTGCCGCAGCCATGGGCGACGAGCACGAGCTGACCGACGACTCGGCGCCGAGGAGGACACGATGAGCATCACGGTCCGAATTCCCACCCAGCTCCGGACCCTCACCGGGGGCTCCGGCGAGGTGGGCGTGGCGGGGTCGACGGTGGGGGAGGTCCTGAAGGCTCTCGACGCTGCCCATGCGGGCTTCGCCGATCGGTTGTTCGACGAGTCCGGGGAGCTCCGCCGGTTCGTGAACGTGTTCGTGGCCGACGAGGATGTCCGGTTCCTCGAGGGCCTGGCCACCCCGGTGGCCGACGGGCAGACCCTGTCGATCGTCCCCGCCGTCGCCGGAGGCTGACCCGGCCGCCGCCGGAGGCTGACCCGATGGTCGCCGGAGGACCACCACTACGCTGCTGGGCGATGCCCGCTGAACGTGTGGACCAGGCCATCGAGGCCATCCGGGCCTCGGGAAGCCGGGTGACGGTCGACCGCCGGGCAGTCGTGGAGGCACTGGACGGGAGCGGCGACCACCTGACCGCCGAGCAGTTGGCGGAGGCGGTGTGGGTCCGGCATCCGGACATCAACCTGGCCACCGTCTACCGGACCCTCGAACTGCTCGAGCGGCTCGAGATCGCCTTCCACGTCCACCTCGGCCACGGACCGTCGAGATGGCATCTGGCCGGCGACGTCCATCACCACCTGGTCTGTGAGACCTGCAACCGGGTGGTGGAGATACCCGACTCGACGTTCGACCCGCTGCGGAAGCGCCTCCTCGACGACACGGGGTTCGTCATCGACCCCCACCACTTCTCTCTGAGCGGGACGTGCGCGGCGTGCGCGGCCGAGGCCGACCGCTGAGGCTGTTGCGAGCGGTTCGCAGGTAATCTACGCTCGCAGGAGAATGCCGGACAGCCCCAGTGACGTGTGACCCGGTGACGGCGGTGCCGGGGCGGACCCGCAAGATCCGAGACTCGCTCAGCCCGTCCGAGTGGCGGCGGGTGGGCGGCATGGCCGCCACCGTCATCGGCCTCACCGCCCTCGGGTCCGCCATGCTGGTGGCGGCGGTCCCGCACCACTACCACCTGAGCGGGACGGCGCTCTTCGGGTTCGGGACCGGCATCTTGGCCTACACCTTGGGGATGCGGCACGCCTTCGACGCCGATCACATCACCGCCATCGACAACACCACCCGCAAGCTGATGGCCGACGGCGAGCGCCCGCTGAGCGTGGGCTTCTGGTTCTCCCTCGGGCACTCGAGCGTGGTGTTCGCACTGGCGCTGCTCTTGAATCTCGGCATCCGGTTCCTCGACGAACAGGTCAAGACATCGAGCTCCGGGCTGCACCACTGGACGGCGATCATCGGGACGTCGGTCTCGGGAACCTTCCTCTACATCATCGCCATCCTGAACATCGTGATCCTGGTGTCCATCACCAGGGTCTTCGTCAGCATCCGCCACGGGCACTACGACGACGAGGCCCTGGAGGCGCACCTCGACCAGCGCGGGCTGATGAACCGGCTGCTCGGCCCCCTCGCCCGCCGGATCGACCGGCCGTGGAAGATGTATCCACTGGGACTGCTGTTCGGACTGGGCTTCGACACGGCCACCGAGGTGGCGCTGTTGGTCTTGTCCGGGACCGCAGTGGCCAGCGGGCTGCCGTTCTGGGCCATCCTGTCGCTGCCCATCCTGTTCGCCGCCGGCATGAGCCTGTTCGACACGCTCGATGGGTGCTTCATGAACTTCGCCTACGGGTGGGCGTTCTCCCGCCCGATCCGGAAGGTGTACTACAACATCGTCATCACCGCGCTGTCCGTGGCCATCGCCGTGTTCATCGGGACGGTGGAGCTGTTCGGACTGGTCGGCCAGGAGCTGGACCTCCAGGGGCCGGTCTGGCGTTGGCTCAGCCATTTCAACATCAACCAGGCCGGCTTCGTGATCGTCGGCGTCTTCGTGGCGGTATGGGCGGTCGCTCTCGTGGTCTGGCGCTTCGGCCACGTCGAGCGGCGTTGGGAGGCCGCCGCCGAGCGCTCGCGGAGGCGCCACGCCGTCGAGCGGGCGCTGGTGTCGGGTGGGGCCGAGCCGGGTGACGCCGAACCGGCGGAGGGCATGGACCGGCAGATGGAGCCCGTCTGAACGACGCGGATGGCGGGTGCGCTCAGGCCCCCAGCCCGCGGAGGATGAACGCGCAGGTGGTCGCGGCCACCGCCGCCGCCGGCTCGGGCAGTGGCTCACCGGCACGGACCGACATGGCGCCGTAGATCTGCTGGCCGATCAGGGCGGTGGCCTGGTCGGGGTCGATGTCCCGGAAGGTGCCCGCCGCCACCCCCTCGACATACAGGTCGCTGATCAGGCGGGCGATGTTGAGGCCGATCTGGGCGAGCTCGGTGCCGACCGCCTCACCCCCCTGGCTCACCGAGGCCTGGGCCACCAGGGCCAGGCGGAAGAAGGCCGGGTCGGCGTCGATGCGCTCGAGCATCCCCTCGATCAGCCGCTCGAGCCGACGAGCCGGGTCGGCGTCCTGCTCCCAGCTCAGGGCGATGTCGTCGAGCAGCTGATTGTGCATGCCTTTCAGACAGGCGCGCAGCAGCTCGTCGCGGTTGGCGAAGTACACGTAGACGGTGGACCGGGCCACGCCGGCCTCGACGGCGATCTCGTCCATCGAGACATCGGTCGTCCCCCGCTCGCCGAAGAGCCGCCGGGCCACGTCGATGACCTGTTCCCGGCGGAAGTCCCGGATGACCTCTCTGAGGTTGTCGCCCGCCTTGCGCGTCGCCATCTCGGTCCCCAGCCGGAGCTAGGCGGAGACCCGGGCGGCCGGGGGGAAGGTCACCGGGATGTGCTTCACGCCGCTGATGAACGGCGACTGCAACCGCTGGACCTCGCCGGCGAGCCGGATCTCGGGCATCCGGTCGAGCAGGTGCTCGAACATGACCCGGATCTCCATGCGGGCCAGGTTGGCCCCGAGGCAGAAGTGCGGTCCACCGGCGCCGAAGGCCAGGTGGGGATTGGGATTGCGGGTGATGTCGAACGTCTGGGGGTCGTCGAACACCGCCTCGTCCCGGTTGCCCGAGATGTGGAAGAACACGACCTTCGAGTCCCCGTCGATGTGCTGGCCCTCCAGCTCCACCGGGCCGGTGGTCTGACGCCGGAAGTTCATCACCGGCGTGACGTACCGCAGCATCTCCTCGACGGCCGTGGGCATCAGCGAGCGGTCGTTGCGGAGCAGCTCCCACTGGTCCGGGTGGTCGAAGAAGGTGGCCATGGCCCCCGAGATCAGGTTGCGGGTGGTCTCGTTTCCGGCCACGGTCAGCAGCAGGAAGAACATCTCGAGCTCGAAGGAGGAGAGCTTCTCCCCTTCGATCTCCACGCCGGTCAGCACGCTCATCAGGTCGTCCCGGGGGTCGGCCCGCTTCGCCCCGAACAGCTCGGAGGCATAGGCATAGAGCTCCATCGAGGCCTGCTGGGCCACCTCGCCCGCCGTCTGGCTCTGGTACTCGGGGTCCTCGTTGCCGATCATCCGGTTGGACCAGTCGAACATGCGGTGCCGGTCCTCGTCGGGCACGCCCAGGAGGTCGGCGATGACGATGAGCGGGAGCTCGGCGGCGATGTCGGTGACGAAGTCCGCCCGGCCCTCCTCGATGACCGAGTCGATGATGTCGTCGGTGGCGGCGTGGATCCGGTCGTGGATCTGGGCCACCATCCGGGGGGTGAAGCCCTTGTTGACCAGCCGGCGGTACCGGGTGTGCAACGGGGGGTCCATGTTCAACATGACCAGCTGCTGTTGGACGAGCTCCTCCTCGGGCAGGTCCCAGAGGTAGGTGGCCTGCCGGTAGGAGGAGAAGTGCTCGTAATCGCGGTTGACCGTCGTGCAGCCGGCGTGCGAGGTCACCGCCCAGAAGCCCGGCCCGTCGGCCTCCTCCTGCCACCACACCGGCGCGTTCTTCCGTAGGAACGCGAACCACTCGTGGGGGACCCGGTCGGCGAACGGCCGGGAGTCGGTCAGGTCGATGTCCTTGAAGTCCACCTGGTCGGGGCTGACAGCCGTCGATGACATATCGGATGCTCCATCCATTCGATCGGACGGAGTGTCCGATACAACGGATAATACGTCCGGCCCGCGGCCGTGTCAATGACCGCCCGTCAGGCGCCCCATTCCACCCGTCCGTCGATGATGACCCGCGGCTCCTCGGTGAGCACGAAGTCGAGATGGTCGAGGTCCAGGAATTTAGCGATGTCCTCGAACATCTGGGGGGAGTCGTCCTCGGTCATGTGGGCGTGGTACTCGTCCATGGACGCGAACCACTGGACGGTCACGCCGTCATACCCCGACCGGTCGTCGTCGCCGCGGTAGTCGTCGAGCGGCCGGGGATTCTGCTCGTAGCGGAGGACGTGGGTCCCGCAGCGGCCGTTGGCGATCAGGGGAGCGTGGCGGTCCCTCCAGTACGCCTGGAACTCGGCCGGCGTCATCCCCTCCTTGCGCTTGAGCAGGCAGGTCAGCTTGATCATCGAGGACTCCCTGGTGGCGTCGGCGCTCGTCGGACCGCCGGTGGCGGACGGTCGGGCCGGCCACAGAGGATCCACCCTCCGGATTCCTATTGCAAACCGGAGACGCCCGGTGGGCTGACCGGAGGGGCCCGATCGCAAACCGGAGGCGCCGCGTCGCCGACCATGGTCAACCGGACACCTGAGCGCAGAAGAGGTCGGTGACATAGGGCATGGCGATCGGGTCGCCCAGCGTGGCCCCGAAGGCGGCCACCCCGTCCAGGAGGTCCCGGCGCTCCGGGTCGGGCAGGACCTGGACGTAGCTGCGGGAGGCGACCTGTTCGACGAAGGCGGTCCGGTCGAGCGACTGGCTGAACGAGTACCGGGTGCGCTGCACCGGTCCGAAGAGGCCGGACTCGTCGATGACGGCCCCGAAGTCCTTCCCCATCGGGTAGGGCTGGCAGCGGTCCCACTGGCTGATCCGGACCAACTCGGCCATGGCCGGATCGGACTCGTCCCGCTCGTTCCAGATGAGCACCAGCCAACCTCGGGGTCGCAGCACCCGGACGATCTCGGGCAGGGCCCGCGATGGATCGAACCAGTGGAAGGCCTGTCCCACCGCCACCGTGTCGACGACGCCGCCGGCCACCGGGATCGTCTCGGCCGTCCCGCCGGCCACGGCCACCCCGGGAACCGCCCGCTGGAACACCCGCCGCATGGACGCAGACGGCTCCACGGCCAGGCAGACCGCCCCGCCCCGGTGCAGCTGGCGGGTCAGCTTCCCGGTGCCCGCGGCCAGATCGAGCACCCGGGTCCCGGAGGTGATGCCGGCGACATCCCGCAGGTGGGCCACGGCCGGGTCGGGATAGTCCGGCCGGGCCCGCTCGTAGATGTCGGAGCCGGTCTCGAACCCGAGGCGACCCAACTCCCGGCCGGTCGGGGGTGCCGCCTCGGCGCTCGACATTCGGCAATTCTATTGGCCCGCTACGGAAGCAGCCCGGGCGAGTCGACAATTGTCGTGCCCAGGACCCTCGCAATATGGCTGAGCGGAATCCTCAATCCGGGGTGGCGAAGCGGGCGGCTCGCCAGCGGGTGGTCTGGAAGGGTATGGGATCCCGTCTCCCACAAGGCAAGGTTGCGGCCCGGTCCCCAAACCGACGATCGGTAGACAAGCCCCGACACCTTGCCGCCATGGTGGTCGTAGATCGATCGCGCCCACTCCCGTGACCGAGAGCGCCGACCCGTCCGACGGGCCTGGTTCCATCGCGCTCGAGTGATCCACCCGGTGTCGAGGGCGAGCAGGTGATCGGTTGGGCGAGCTCGAAGAGTGTCATCAGCGGTTCGCCGGCCACCAGATCGAGTGGTCGAACCCCGGCACCGCTCCCGTCCTGGAAGAACTCGGCCACGGCGCCGGTCACTGCCTCGTCGCCGTGGGCCAGGTAGGCGATCTTCCGTTCCTGGGATCGGGCGCTGGTGGGCGGCGGGGTCGACGGAATCCGCATTCTCCGACGGTCGTCCGTGAGATCACTAAGATTTGTGTGATGTCAGATATCAGAGTATTCTGAAGGCGTGCCGACCGATGCAGAGATCACCTTCGCCGACCACATGGGCAGGTTCTACGCGCGTCGGTATTCATTTCCACCCATGGTCGGCCGCCTGCTCGGCTACCTCGCCGTCTGCGATCCGCCGGAGCAGACCATCGGCGAGCTGGCGGAGGCTCTTCTCGCCAGCCGCAGCGCGATCACCGGGGCGGTGAGGTCCCTCGAGACAATGCACCTGATCAGTAGGTCACGATCGGCGGGGGAGAGGATGGACCGGGTGTGCATCGACCTGAGCTCACCGGAGTCGATGGGGATGGACGGCACCGAGTACGCGGAGTTGGGTGAACTGGCGCGCGAAGGCCTGAACGTACTGCGGGATGCGCCCGTCGAACGGCGGTCGGTGCTCTTGGAGATGTCGGCCTTTGCCGATTTCCTGGTCGAGCAGATCGTGAGATTCGAAGCGGAGTGGAAGGCTCGTCGCGCCGCCCTCGTGGCCGCCGGGGATCTGCCCGAACAGCCACCCGCGGGACGGTCCCAGTGAGCGGTGCCCGTCAACCGGCGATCATTGCCTCCGGGGTGCGCAAGTCCTTCGACGAGACAGCCGTGCTCGACGGAGTGAACCTGACGGTCGCCGAGGGAACGGTCTTTGCCCTCCTCGGCCCGAACGGGGCCGGCAAGACCACCATGATCCGGATCCTCTCCACCCTGATCGCTCCAGACGCGGGGCGGCTGCGGGTAGCCGGCCACGACGTGGTGGAGGATCCGGATGAGGTGCGGGCCGCCATCGGGGTCACGGGGCAGTTCTCCGCCTTGGACGAGTTGCTCACGGGCATGGAGAACATGCGGTTGATGGCCGACCTCAACCATCTGGGCACCGCCGGGCAGCAGCGGGTGGGCGAGTTGCTCGACCGGTTCGGCCTGGCCGATGCAGCCCACAAGCCGGTTTCGACGTATTCGGGTGGAATGCGCCGCCGGCTCGACCTGGCCATGACGCTCGTCGGCTCCCCGAGGGTGATCTTCCTCGACGAGCCGACCACCGGACTGGACCCGGGGAGCCGCCGGCATATGTGGGACAGCATCCGTGAGCTCGTCGCAGGCGGGGTCACCATCCTCCTCACCACTCAGTACCTCGACGAGGCCGACGAACTCGCCGATCGGATCGCGGTTCTGGATCGCGGACGGATCGTCGCCGAAGGCACCTCGGATCAGCTCAAGCGGCGCATCCCTGGAGGCCATGTCCGCCTGGCGCTGTCCACGTCGAGCGCCTTGCAGGCGGCGGCCATGCTCCTCGATGGCGCCTCCTGCGATGAGGATGAGCTCCAGGTCCAGGTGCCGACCGATGGCACGGTCGCCTCGCTGCGGCGTCTGCTCGGAATGCTCGACGACGCCGGCATCGAGGTCGACGACCTGTCGATCCACAGGCCCAACCTCGATGATGTGTTCTTTGCCGTCACCGGCCAACCCAGCGAGGAAGCGCTGGCCCAGCCATGACGACGATGTCCCACACCGTCAGCGACTCGGCCACGATGACACGCCGGAACCTGCGGCGGCTACTGCGCTATCCCTCGATGACCGTCCTGCTCGTCGGCATGCCGATCGTCTTCCTGATTCTGTTCGTCTACATCTTCGGAGGTCAGCTCAGCCATGGTCTCGGCGGCAGGCTCGCCGGCGGGCGCGCCGGGCGCGCCGGCTACCTGAACTACGTGACACCCGGGATTTTGCTCCTGGCCGTGGCCGCAGCGGTCCAGGGCACCGCCATCGTGGTGGCGATGGACATGACCGGCGGCATCATCGACCGGTTCCGCACCATGGCCATTGCCCGCTCCGCCGTTCTTACGGGCCATGTCCTGGCCAGCCTCATTCAGACCCTGTCCAGCCTGGTCATCGTCATCGGTGTGGCCATCGGTCTCGGCTTCCGACCCACCGCCGGTCCTGTCGCATGGCTGGCCGCCATCGGGGTGCTCGGACTGTTCTCCTTCGCACTGGCCTGGCTCGCCACCGCGCTGGGCCTGGCGGCCAAGAGCGTCGAGACGGCCAGCAATACTCCGATGTTCCTCACCCTTCTCGTATTCCTCGGCAGCGGGTTCGTCCCCGCTGCCACCATGCCGACAGGGCTTCACCAGTTCGCCCAGTACCAGCCCTTCACTCCAGTGACCGAGACGCTGCGCGGCCTGCTCACCCGAACGCCGATCGGCGCCAACGCCATCGGCGCGGTTGCCTGGAGCGTCGGCCTCGCCCTCGTCGCCTACTTCTGGGCGATCCACCTCTACCGAAACCCCAAGCACACGTAGTCAAATCGGGATATGGGGTTGTCCGAACTGGGCGTGTATGACACTCAGCCCAGTCTCGGGCATCCCTCGTGAGACAGGGGTCAGCTGAAGCCTGAGGAACCCCGGGGTCGAGCGATGGCGGCGGTGGATGGCCCACGGCTGGCCCATCTCCAAGGGTCGCCAGGACCAACTCTTTCGCAGTGCCGATCGCCTCAGCACTGCAGTGCTCGCGAATGTTGTTGCGTCTCAATCGGGACAGTAGGCATGTGGATAAGCCCGTCTATTGCGGCCTAACTGCAGCGAGACGGCTATGACGACACTTCTGGCGTTTGCGCAGAAAGCTGCCAGGTCGCCAGGCCTTTGGCCACGGTGGACGCGACGATGACATCAGAGCTTCCCGATTCGGGGCCGACCATGGTAGGGAGCACACGGAGAGCGTGTCTGTATTCGGCAAAGCCCTGGTGTTGTTCGTCCTCGCCTGCAGCCCGATCCCTGAGGGTCGCCGAGACGATTGTGTCTTCCAGATCCTGAAGCCCCGGAACTCTGGAC
>DATBOO010000142.1:0-2444 GCA_036553725.1 Acidimicrobiales bacterium
CGGGCGGGTCCAGAGTGTGGCCACCCGCATGGTGGTCGAGCGGGAGCGGGCCCGCATGGGGTTCCGTTCGGCCGGTTGGTGGGGCATCGACGCCACCTTCACGGCCGAGGCTGCGCCGGTCACCGAGGGCACACCGCGATCGTTCACCGCCTCGCTGGTGTCCGTGGACGGGGTGGCGCTGGCCTCGGGGCGCGACTTCGGCGACACCGGCGAGCTCACGTCACCCGGTTCGGTGGTGGTGCTGGCCGAGGGCGAGGCCCGTGTGCTGGCCGAGGGGCTGGCCGGCGTGCCCTTCGAGGTCAAGTCGATGACCCACAAGCCCTTCCGCCGCTCGCCGTCCGCCCCGTTCATGACCTCGACCCTGCAGCAGGAGGCCGGCCGCAAGCTGCGCTTCGGCTCCAAGCGGACCATGCAGATCGCCCAGCGCCTGTACGAGGACGGCTGGATCACCTACATGCGGACGGACTCGACCACCCTGTCGAGCCAGGCCCTCGATGCGGCCCGGGCGCAGGCATCCGCCCTCTACGGCCCCGCCTTCGTCCCCGCCCAGCCGCGGCGCTATGAGCGCAAGGTCAAGAACGCCCAGGAGGCCCACGAGGCCATCCGGCCGGCCGGCGAGTCGTTCCGCACGCCCGACGAGGCCGCCCGCTCGCTGTCGGGCGACGAGTTCCGCCTCTACGACCTCATCTGGAAGCGCACGGTGGCGTCCCAGATGGCCGATGCCACCGGCACCAGCGCCCAGGTGCGGCTGGTCGGCACGTCGGCGGGCGGCGAGGGGACGGCGGGGCGCGAGGCGGAGTTCTCCGCCTCCGGCAAGGTCATCCAGTTCCCCGGCTACCTCCGGGCCTATGTGGAGGGCGAGGACGATCCGGAGGCCGAGCTGGCCGACCGGGAGGTGCACCTGCCCCCCATGGCCGAGGGGGACCCGGTGTCGGTGGAGGATCTCGAGCCCGGGTCCCACGCCACGCAGCCGCCCGCCCGCTACACCGAGGCATCGCTGGTCAAGGCCATGGAGGAGCTCGGTGTCGGGCGGCCCTCCACCTACGCCAGCGTGATCGCCACCATCCTCGACCGGGGCTACGTGTGGAAGAAGGGCACCGCCCTGGTTCCCTCGTTCACCGCCTTCGCGGTGGTCGGGCTCCTCGAGCGGTACTTCGCCGATCTGGTGGACTACGGGTTCACCGCCTCGATGGAGGACGACCTCGATGCCATCGCCTCGGGCGACGAGGAGTCCCTCCCCTGGCTGACCCGGTTCTACTTCGGAGATCCCGGGATTGACGGGGCGGCGTCGGGAACGGCGAGCCCCACCACGGGCCGAACCGCGGTCGGGACCGCCACCGGTACGACCGTCGACCCAGTGGAACGGCTCGGTCTCAAGCGCGAGGTGAGCACCTACCTGGGAGAGATCGACGCCCGTGAGATCAATTCGATCCCCATCGGCACCGGCACCGACGGCGAGGAGATCGTGGCCCGGGTGGGCCGCTACGGCCCCTACCTGCAACACGGCGAGGACCGGGTGTCGATCCCCGACGACCTCGCGCCGGACGAGCTCACCGTCGAGCGAGCCGAGTCGCTGCTCGAGGCCCCGTCGTCGGACCGAGTGCTCGGGGAGGATCCCGAGACCGGGCTGCCGGTCCAGGTTCGGGCCGGGCGGTTCGGGCCCTACGTGCAGCTGGGCGAGCTGGTGGACGGGGGACCGAAGCCTCGGACGTCCTCGCTGTTCGCATCCATGTCACCGGAGACGATCACCTTCGAGCAGGCACTCGAACTCCTGCGCGTGCCCCGGGTGGTCGGCTCCGACCCCGAGAGCAACGAGGAGATCGTTGCCCACAACGGCAAATTCGGGCCCTATCTGAAGAAGGGTACCGACACCAGGAGCCTGCTCACGGAGGACCAGATCCTCACCGTGACCGTGGACGAGGCCCTGGCGCTGTTCGCCCAGCCCAAGACGCGTGGCCGCAACGCCAAGGGACCCCTGCGCGAGATGGGGGAGGACCCTGACACCGGCTCGCCCATGGTGGTCAAGGACGGACGCTTCGGGCCCTACGTGACGGACGGCACCACCAACGCCTCGCTGCGGCGGGGAGACGACGTGGAGAGCCTTACCGTCGCCCGTGCCTCCGAGCTGCTGGCCGAGCGCCGGGCCGCAGGTCCCTCGACGCGCAAGAAGGCCGTCAAGAAGGCGGCCGGCAAGAAGAAGGCACCGGCCAAGAAGGCCGCGGCCAAGAAGGCTCCGGCCAAGAAGGCTCCGGCCACGCGGGCGGCCCCGAAGAAGGCGGCGGCGACCACCGGGATGGCGACCACCGAGACGGCGTATGGAGAGGACCAGTAGCCCCGGGTGACCGATGGCGGACGGGGTCGCTTGATCGCGCTGGAGGGAATCGACGGTTGCGGCAAGTCCACCCAGGCACGCCTCCTGGCCGACCGACTCGGTGCCCTGCTCA
>DATBOO010000008.1:0-12281 GCA_036553725.1 Acidimicrobiales bacterium
ACCGTCTCCGTCGATCCGACCCGGGACGCGCCGGTCGGGCGCCACCGACAGGTTGACCGTATGCGAGAACCTGTTCTAGCGTCCCCACCGGGCCGGCGCCACCTGGAGGCTCATGCCCCCGACCGGAGTCCGGGCACATTCGCGGCCGAGGCCGCGTCGGGCAGGCGCCGGGTCCGCACCATCCGACAAAGTTTCCGCCGTCGACCGGCGGAGGGGGTAACGACCACCATGGGCGATCTTGGATTCTGGGCCCTGGCCCACGAGGACCCCGGGCACCTCGCCCTGGTGACTCCCGACGGCACCGAGTACTCCTCGGCGGAGCTCCTGGGTCGCGCCAACCAGGTGGTCCACGGCCTCCGGACGCTGGGCCTCGAACCGGGGGACGTGGTCGCCACCCTCCTGCCCAACGGCGCCGAGATGTTCGAGCTCTACCTGGCCGCGCTGCAGGCCGGGTGGCGGCTGGTGCCGGTCAACCACCATCTGATCGGGCCCGAGGTCGCCTACATCCTGAAGGACTCCGAGGCCAACGCCTTCGTCGCCCACGAGCGGTTCGCGGCGGTGGCGAGGGAGGCGGCCGACGAGGCGAAGGTCCCCGCCCCGGCCCGGCTCGGGGTCGGCAGCATCGGCGGCTTCGCCTCCTACGCCGGCCTGCGCGACCCGCAGCCCACCGACGACCCGGCCGACCGCACCATCGGCGATGTCATGAACTACACGTCGGGCACGACCGGCAACCCCAAAGGCGTGTTCCGGCCGCTGAGCGGCCAGTCGCCCGAGGAGGCCGCCCTCGGCCAGTCGGGCATCCTCTTCCTGTTCGGGATCCAGCCCCAGGACGACAACGTCCACATCGTGGGATCGCCGCTCTACCACACCGCGGTCATGCGGTTCTCGGGGGCCTCCATCCATCTGGGCCACACCGTGGTGCTGATGGACAAGTGGATCCCCGAGGAGATGCTCGGGCTGATCGAGAAGTACAAGGTGACCAGCTCCCACATGGTGCCTACCCAGTTCCACCGGCTCCTGGCCCTCCCGGAGGAGACCCGCGGCAGGTACGACATGTCCTCCCTCCGGCACATGATCCACGCCGCCGCGCCCTGCCCGGTCGACGTCAAGTACAAGATGATCGAGTGGTGGGGCAACGCCATCGACGAGTACTACGCCGCCTCGGAGGGGGGCGGCACGCTGGTCACCGCGGCGGAGTGGCTGGAGAAGCCGGGCACCGTCGGCAAGGCGTGGCCGATCTCGGAGATCGCCATCTTCGACGACGACGGCGCCCGGGTCGAGGAGCCCAACGTCATCGGCACCGTCTACATGTCCATGCAGACCGGGGACTTCGCGTACCACAAGGACAAGAAGAAAACCGACAGCAACCGGATCGGGAAGTTCTTCACCGTGGGCGACGTGGGCCTGATCGACGAGGACGGCTATCTGTTCCTCCGGGACCGGAAGATCGACATGATCATCTCGGGCGGGGCCAACATCTACCCGGCGGAGATCGAGAACGTCCTGCTCTCCTGCCCGCTGGTGGGCGACGCCGCCGTCTTCGGCATCCCCCACGACGACTGGGGCGAGGAGATCAAGGCGGTGATCGAGCCGGCCGAAGGCGTGGAGGCCACCCCCGCGCTGGCCGCCGAGATCGTCGAGTTCTGCTCGACCCGCCTGGCCAAGTTCAAGACGCCCAAGTCGATCGACTTCACCGACGCCATGCCCCGGGACCCCAACGGCAAGCTGTACAAGCGCAAGCTCCGCGACCCCTACTGGGAGGGCCGCGAGAAGATCTGAGGGCCCGCTGCTACGAGCCGGTGCCCAGCAGGGACGACCCGTCGCCGAAGACGCTGCCGTCGGCGGCCACCAGCCAGTAGCCACCGGAGGGAAGGTCCGGGGCCAGACCGACGACCGGGGCGTTCACGGAGCCGGTCGACGGCGAGCCCAGGTAGGGGGCGTCGCCGAAGGTGAAGACACCGCCGTCGCTGGCCACCAGCCAGTAGCCGCCCCCGTCCGCGGTGCCGGCCATCCCGATGACCGGCTGGTTGAGGACTTTCCCGGCGGTCGACCCGAACGAGGGTGCCCCGTAGCCGAAGATCTCTCCGTCGCTGGCCACCAGCCAATAGCCGCCGGTGGCGGTGTCGGCGGCGATGCCGACGATGGGCGGAGCCGACGACAGCCCGCCGATCGGCCCGAGGAAGGCCGCATCGCCGAACGAGAAGACACCCCCGGCCGAGGTCACCTCCCAGTAGCCCTGCCCGTCCCGGGTGGGTGCCAGGCCGACGACGGGAACGTCGCTGGCCACGCCACTGGCCGACCCGAAGACGCGGGCGTCCCCGAACCCGGACACCTCGCCGTCGGAGGCGGCCTCCCAGTAGCCCAGGCCGTCAGGCGTGGCCGCGATCTGCACGACGAAGGCTCCGGGCTGGAGGTTGGCGGCCGACCCGTAGTCGACAGCCGCGCCGCGGGCCGAGACCGTGCCCCGGGCATCCACGAGCCAGTAGCCGGAACCGTTCGGGAGTGCGGCCATCCCGATCACCGGAGTGGCCGGCGCGCCACCCGGTGAACCGCTCTGGTCGGTTGCGGACGAGACCTCGGCGGAGGGCTCGGAGAGCCCGCCGGTGCCGGAGGCCCGGACGGTGAAGTAGTAGGTGGTCCCCAGCACGAGATGGTTGACGGTGTACGCGGTCGTGGGTATGAGGGTGGCTCCGTTGTCGGGGGTCGGGCTCTCCCCTCCGGAGCTGGTCCCCACATAGACGTCGTAGCCGGCGACCGGGAGCCCGCCGCTCGAGGCCGGCGGGCTCCAACTGACCCTCGCCCATCCCGTGCCCATGGTGACGGCCAGGGCGGTGGGCGACGAAGAGACCGCGCCCGGGGTGGAGTCGGGGCCGACGAGCAGGCCCGAGGCAGCCGTCGACACGGAAGGGGTTGACGAAGAAGCTGCGGACGACGACGCCGGCGATGACGGGTGCCCGGCCCTGCCTCTGGCGCCGGGGGCCGTGGAGGTGGTCGTGGCTGCGGACGGGGTCGACGAAGTCGGTGCCGGATCGGAGAGCGGTGCGGCCGAGGTGACATGGGTCGACGCCAGCGACGCGGAGTCGCCCCCCTTGGCCGGGCCTCCCCCGGCCGCCACCACCGCCACGACCGCCACCACGGTCAGGGCCGCAGCCGTGCCGGCCAGGTAGAGCCGTGAGCGTGGCCCGGGCAGGGTCGACTCCCCCATCGACCACTTCCACCACTCCCCGAGTGCGCGCGCCCAGTTCGACATCCACCAGCTCCTGATTCGGTTCGGGCCCGCCTGAGGGGTGCCGCACACAACCCCCGGCTTCCCCCCGCCCCTGGGTCGGAGAGCCCTTCCATCCGTGGTCTATTGCGGACAGGAGGGAACGCTACTTGCACCCCGGGCCGAATTCGCGGTTATCGCGCCACCCCGGCCACCCCGGCCTCCGCGGCCACCGCCGGCGGGGCGCCCGTGGCCCGGCCGACGGTCAGGAGCTGTGGCCCCGCCCGGTGTCGATGGAGCCGGGCACGTCCGAGGCGGCGCCGTCCCTGGCCGCCTCTGCCCGCATGATCTCGAGTGTCGCCGGGTCGGTGCCGTCGGCGTTGCCCTCGGCGATGGCCACGAAACGGGCCGGGGCGACCTCGATGAAGATCCCCTCGGCCTCGGCCGTCATCAGGTCGCCGTGGAACATGGCGGCCCAGGTGTGGATCTTGCGGCCGTCGCGGCCGGTGCAACGGGCCACGATTCGCAGATCGGTCCGCAGCGGGGTGGGCTTGCGATAGCGGATGGTGAGGGTGCCGGTCATGGCCGGGTTGCCGGCCACCATGTTGGCCGCCCCCAGCACCTCGTCGAAGGTCTCGGCGATCACCCCGCCGTGCACGCAGGTGGGTGGGCCCTCGTACGGATAGTCGAAGTTGGCCGCGGCCACGATCTCCGGATACCCGCCGTCCACCCCGTCGACCACCTCCACCCGCACCGGCGGGGAGAGCGGGTTGATCATCCCGGTGATCGGGCTGGTGGGGAAGAACTCCTGGGGCGGGCGGGAGACGTCCGGTTGCTGGCGGGGCGATCGTCCCGGGCCCGCCTTTGCCACCAGGCGGTCGGAGACCGATTCGATGGCCTGAGCGGCGTCGGCCATCGCGTCATCGTCGAGGGACCCGGCCACGGTCATGGCGATGATCGGGCGCAGGGCCGCCGCCAGCCGCCGCCGCGGGTCGCCCTCGGTGTCGCCGTCGGGACCGCTCACCGGCGCTGGAAGTTGGCGGGCCGCTTCTCGGCGAAGGCCTTCTGTCCCTCCTTGGCGTCCTCGGTGGCGAAGATGGGCCAGCCGAACTCGAGCTCCATCTTGAGGGCCTCCTCTTCGGGCACCCCCTCGGTGGCCCTGACCGAGGCCTTGATGGCCTCCACCGCCAGCGGGCCGTTGGCCCCGATCACCTCGGCGATCCCCAGCGCCGCCTCGAGTGCAGTCCCGTCGGGGACCACCCGGCCGATCAGTCCGATCTCCTTGGCCTCGGCGGCGGACACCTCCCGGGCGGTGAGCAGGAGGTCCATGGCCACCGTGAAGGGGATCTGCCGCCGCAGGCGCACGGTAGAGCCCCCCAAGGGGAAGAGGCCGCGGCGGGCCTCGAAGATGCCGAACTTGGCCCCCTCGCCGGCCACCCGGATGTCGGTGGCCTGGAGGATCTCCGTGCCCCCGGCCACCGCCCACCCCTCGACGGCGGCGATGAGCGGCTTCTTCAGCGAGTAGTGGCGGAGCAGGGCCTTCCAGTGGAGGTCGGGGTCCGCCGCCATCCGCTCCTTGACCGACTCGTTGCCGGGACCCGACATCGATTTGAGGTCCATCCCGGCACAGAAGGTGCCGCCGGCCCCGGTCAGGACGGCGCAGCGGATGTCGTCGTTGGCGTCGATCTCCACCCAGGCGTCGGCCATGCCCACCAGCATCGGGCCGGACAGCGCGTTCTTGGCCTCGGGACGGTTCATGGTCACCACTGCGGTGGATCCGACCCGCTCGTAGCTCAGGTGCTCGGTTCCGATCACGATCCTCCTTTGTCTGTCTCTGTTTGTATCTGTCTGTCGTTGTTTGTCGTTGCGGTTCGCAGCTGTCCGGGGACGGATGCGACCCGCCGCCCGTGCGCCGCGTTCCGAGACTCCGATCCTCCGAGGCGCCGAGACGGCGCCCGAACCCGGCACCCACTAGAACGCATTCTAGTTTCAACCCGGCCCTCCCGGGCCGGCGTGGGCTGGAGGAATGGAGCCGGGTAAGCCGTCCCTACGGGGCGGGCGGGCCGGCCGCCATGCCCACCACCGGGCGGTTCAGGGCCAGACCGCCCGTCGATCCCTCGAAGGCGGCGTCGCCGAAGGCGAACACGCCGCCGTCGGCGGCCACCAGCCAGTAGCCCCGCCCGGTCGGGGCGCCGGCCATCCCCACCACCGGCTGGACCAGGCGGATGGCGCCGGTGGAGCCGTAGAAGGGGGCCGAGCCGAAGGTGAAGATGCCGCCGTCGGCGGCCACCAGCCAGTAGCCGCGCCCGAAGGGGTCGGCGGCCATGCCCACGATGGGACGATTGAGCAACAGCGACCCGGTGGAGCCGTAGAAGGTTGCGTCGCCGAAGGTGAAGATGCCGCCGTCGGCCGCCACCAGCCAGTAGCCACGCCCGTCAGGGGTGGGGGCCATGCCCACGATCGGCCGGTTGAGCGACAGCGAGCCGGTGGAGCCGAAGAAGCCGGCGTCGCCGAAGGTGAAGATGCCGCCGTCGGCCGCCACCAGCCAGTAGCCACGCCCGTCAGGGGTCGGGGCCATGCCCACGATCGGCCGGTTGAGCCGCAGCGAGCCGGTGGAGCCGTCGAAGGTTCCGTCGCCGAAGGTGAAGATGCCGCCGTCGGCGGCCACCAGCCAGTAGCCGTTGTGGTCCGGGGTGGCGGCCATGCCCACCACCGGCTGGTTGAGGGAGATGGCGCCGGTCGACCCGAAGAAGTTGGAACCGCCGAAGGAGAAGACACCGCCGTCCGAGGCCACCATCCAGTAGCCGGGGCGGGGCGGTGGAGGCACCGGTGGCCCGGGCAGGCCCGCCGGTCCGGTGAAGGCGTGGACCCGGTCGGAGGACGGCGCCAGGACCAGTCCGTCAGCGGCCGCCGGTGAGGGGAACGACGAGGACGACGATCCGATGGCGAACTGCTGGACGACCGCACCGTTGGCGGCGCTCAAGGCGTACAGGGTCCCACCGCCGATGGACCACACCAGGCCGCCGGCCACCACCGGTGAGCCGTGGGCGCCACTGGGGGTCGTCCACTGGGCCAGGGGCGGGCCTGCCGTCACCGTCACCGCGTGGATGCCGTTGCTGCACGGGACGAACAGGGTGCCGCCGAGATCGGCGGCACCTCCGTCGGGGTCGCCCCCGCAGAAGCCGGGGGTGGACGCCAGCTGTCCGCCCACACCGCCCAGGGACGACTGGTGCAATACGTAGGCGGTGGTCGACTTGCCCACCGCCAACACCAGACCGTTCGGGAGGAGGGCCGGCGCCGTCGAGCCGAGGTCGGCATCCACCCCGTTGTCGGCGTACCAGGTCGTCGGCGCGAAGGCGTCGAGTAGCTGCATGGTGGGGCTGAGCTTCAGCACGCTGTCGCTGTGGTCGTAGGTGTCGGACGAGCTGCTGAAGGCGCTGTTGCCGGTCGCCACCCACACGTTGCCCTGGGCATCGACCGAGGGGGCGGCTCCCCCCATCCACACCGCCCCCTGGCTGTCGCCGGGTTGATCGGCCACTTCGAAAGCGGCCGGTGGGGAGCCGTCCTCGGGCGCCGAGACCACCCACCCGTTGTAGGGCTCACAGTCCCCGGCGTTGCCTCCGAAGCCGACGACCACCCGGCCATCGGTGAGGGCTAGCGACGCCCGCTGCAACAAGAAGGCCTGATTGGCGCCCACCGGGTCGATGACCTCGTCCAGGAGTACCGCGCCGGAGTAGATGTCCAGGCCGAACAACCGGTGCGCCGCACCTCCGGGGGCGGCGACCGCAGCTACCACGAAGATCTCCGATCGGGCGGCGTCGATGACCGGGGTGGAGGTGATCCCCACCGTGGGGTTGATGTTCCCGCACAGCCCCGGCACCGAGGACGGGTTGAACGGCGCGCCGACGTGGTCCGCCCACAGTACGCCGCCGGTGTCGGCGGCCAGGGCGTACACCGTGTCGTTCTCGGTCGCCGCGTACACCCGGCCGGTGGCCACCAGCGGTTGGCCGTAGAGCTGTCCGTCGAGGACGGGCGACGTCCACGCCGGAGCGGCCGGAGAGAAGGAGTTACCGGAGGCATCGACCGCCGTGCGCCGGCCGTCGTGGCCGAAGGTCGGCCAGTCGGAGGCGACCACCGCGGCGGGACGGAGGTGAGCCGATGGCCCGGCGGCCCCGGCTGCTGCCGGCGGAGTGGGCGCGGTGGCCATGACCACAAGGCCGGCTGCGGCGATGGCCACAGCCAGGCGGGTGCGGCGCACAGAGCGTCGCGTGCGGCGCTCAGAACGGGGCACGGGAGAACGGGGCACCCTTCACTCTGGCACGTAGCCGCCGCCCGCAACGGCGACCGCCACTCAATTGCCGGCGAACCCAGTCGGACCCGTTCGATGCCGGGTCAGCCTCGGAGCCGGGTCAGATCCGTTCGATGATCGTCCCCGTGGCCAACGCCCCGCCGCAGCACATGGTGACGAGGGCGAGGCTGCTGTCGGAGCGTTCGAGCTCGTGCAGCGCAGTGGTGATCAAACGGGCGCCGGTCGAGCCGACCGGATGGCCGAGGGCGATGGCCCCGCCGTTGACGTTCACCTTGTCCCAGTCCACCTCGTGGACCTTGCCCCACGAGAACACCACCGAGGCGAAGGCTTCGTTGACCTCGAAGATGTCGATGTCGGCCATGGTCATCCCCGCCTTGCGCAGGACGTCGGTGGTGGCGGCGATCGGCCCGTCGAGGTGGTAATAGGGGTCCGATCCGACCAGCGTCTGGGCCACGATCCGGGCCCGGGGACGCAGGCCGGCCTCGACGGCCCGGTCCTCCGACATCCAGAGGACGGCGGCGGCACCGTCGGAGATTTGCGAGCTGTTCCCGGCGGTGTGCATGCCGTCGGGCAGCACCGGCTTGAGATTGGCCAAGCCTTCCCGGGTGGTGTCACGCGGGCCCTGGTCCTTGGTGACGAGGGTCTTCTCTCCGGTGGGTCCTTCCGGGCCGACCACCGGAGCCTCGAGCGGCACGATCTCACGATCGAACCGTCCCTCGGCCACCGCCACCGCGGCCTTGCGCTGGGACTCGAAGCCGAGCCAGTCGACATCGTCGCGGGTGACCCCGTACTTCTGGGCAATCCGCTCGGCCGCCCCGAACTGGTCGGGCATGTCCCAAGGGAAGGCCTCTGGCCGCGACCGCCCGGGGCCGTTGAAGGCATTGGCGCCGAGCCCGACCCGGCTCATCGCCTCGACCCCACAGGCGATGCCGGTGTGGATGGCGTCGGCGCTGATCAGGTTGGCCACGAAGTTGTTGGCCTGTTGCGCGGACCCGCACTGGCAGTCGACCGTGGTGGCGGCCACCTCGTAGGGCAGGCCCTGGCTGAGCCAGGCGGTGCGGGTCACATTGGACGCCTGCTCCCCGGCCTGGGTCACGCAGCCGCCGACGATCTGCTCGACGTCCCCCGGGTCGACGCCGGCCCGCTTGACCAGCTCCACCTGGGCGTTGCCGAGGAGCTCGGCGGCGTGGAACCCAGCCATCCATCCGTTGCGCTTCCCGATGGGCGTGCGCACTGCTTCGACGATCACTGGTCGGGCCATGGTGGTCCCCCTCTGGGTTGGCGGCTCGTGTTCGGTGCCGGCGCTCGGCCCGGTGCACCCGGGATCGAACCGCTCGGGTGACCGGATGCCTGGTCGGACCAGTATAGAACTCGTTCTAGGTGCTCCGGCCAGCGCTCCACCTCCGGTCGCCCCGGCCCGCAGTGGCCCCCCGGAGCGGGGGGCCCATGAGGCGCCGGCGGTTCGGCCGCCGTACCATGCGGGGATGTCGGACATGGCCCGGCCCGAAGTGACGGGTCACACCGATCGATGAGCAATTTCCTGTTCGGCGTCGGCCTGGTGATCGTCCTCATGACCTCGGCCAGCGTGTTGTTCACCATCGTCCTCCCACGGGAGCCCCGGGGATTCGAGCGCCTGTCGTCGGTGGTCAACCGGGGCGTGCAGGTCTTGTTCCACGCCCTGGCCCGTCTGGCCAAGAGCTACGAGGGGAAGGACGCCCTGCTGGCCCCGACCGCACCGGTCGCCCTGGTGGCCCAGCTGATGTTCTGGGCGGCCTTCTTCATCATCGGTTACGCCTTCATGCTGGAAGGGACGACCCACACCTGGCCCTCCGCCCTGGCCCAGTCCGCCGGGGCTCTGTTCACCGTGGGCACCATCAATCTCAGCGGGGCCCCCAACTCGGCGGTGGACATCGCCGCCGGCGGGACCTGGGTAGTGATCGTGGCCCTGCAGATCGCCTACCTTCCCGCCCTCTACGGGGCGTTCAACCGCCGCGAGAGCCTGGTAGCCATGCTCGAGAGCCGGGCCGGGATCCCCGCCTGGGGGCCCGAGGTCCTCGCCCGCCACCAGCTGGTGGGGATCACCGACACGCTGCCGGACTTCTATTCGGCGTGGGAGGAGTGGTCCGCCGACCTGGCCGAGAGTCACACGACCTACCCGGTGATGCTGCTCTTCCGGTCGCCCCAGCCGTGGTTCTCGTGGCTCATCGGGCTGCTGGCGGTGCTGGACGGGGCCGCCATGCACCTGGCACTGGCGCCGAGCACGGCGTCATCACAGGCGCGCCTGTGCCTGCGCATGGGATTCACCGCCATCAACCGGATGGCCAAGGTCCTGGGGTGGGAGGTGGATCCGGATCCCAGTCCGGAGGGCCCGATCGACCTGACCTTCGAGGAGTTCGACCAGGCGGTGGAGATGCTGCGGCACGTCGGATTCCCCATGGAGCGCAGCGCGGAGGAGGCGTGGCCCGAGTTCCGGGGCTGGCGGGTCAACTACGAGGCTGCCGCCTACCGCCTGGCCGACCGGTTGACCGCTCCACCCGCCCCGTGGTCGGGGAGGCGCCGCCATCTCCGGTCAGGGCCGGTCGCACCACGACGGCCACCGCAGCGGGCACCGGGGGTACTGGACGAGCATCGTCCCGCGGTCGTGCTCCCGACGACGCCTCGCCGGAGGGCCGGGTCCCCTCCTCGCTGACCGGGTGGGAGCCACCAGTGCCGGGGCCCTCGAAGACTCCAACTGGTCAGGAGATGTTCGGTCCGAACCAACGACGGACTCGCGTGGACTCCCACGCTTGTTTCTCCTCCGACAGCGCAGCGCTTGGAGCGGTGAACTTTGCCACCGGGGTGTCGTACGACAAGAAGTTGACGTCGATCCGCCCCACGAGGTCGTCGCCCAGCTCCACATAGCACCCCGCCGAGCCGTCGTATGGCAAGGGGTCGCCGTCGTCCGTGAGCTTGGCAATGAGGACTTTGGCGACAGTCGCCGCCTCACCCTCGGCGATCCCCCCGGCGCGTGGCACCGGTGCGCTCGTCACGTCGCCGATTGCATAGACGTTGGGGAACTTCGTAGCGAAGGTGGCCGGATCGACCGGGATCCACCCGTCCTCGACGAGCTCGGACGCGACGACTACCTCGGGGGCGCAATGCACCGGGATACCCAGGAAGAGGTTGTAGGGCAGCTCACGCCCATCCTCGAGGTGGGCGACGTGGTGCTCAGGATCGAGACGCTTCACCTTCGACCCGGGCCAGTACTCGATACCGTGCTCCTCGAGGATGGCCGTCAGCGCCGACGACGTTTTCTGCGAGATGGGAATGGGCGCGGGCATCGGACTGACGAGATGAATGGTGGACGACTCACGCAGTCCGCGCTGAGCGAGGTAGTTGTCAACGAGTAAGGCGGTCTCGATCGGCGCTCCGGGGCACTTGAAGAATGGACCGAGCACACCCACGACGACGGCGCCACCGCTGTTGAACGCAACAAGCGCGTCTCGGGCTCGTTCAGCGCCAGCGAAGGAGTAGAACTCGAATCCATCTTCCGCGAGTCCCGGCGTCGCCGCCACGTCATAGTCAGCTCCGAGTGCCACTACGAGGATATCGGCATCGTAGGTGGCGACGTCGGTGACAACTCGGCGATGATCGGGATCGATCGCCGTCACTGTCTCTTGGCGGAACTCAACTCCTGGCTTGTCGATGCCTCGATACGGGTTCCACACTTCGGATACCTGACGGCGCCCGAACATCACATCGAGCTTCGAAAAGCCAAACATGAAAGCATCGCTCTTGTCGATGAGCGTTATGTGCACCTTGTCGGGGATCGCCTCGGAAAGCCCGGTAACGAGCTCAAGGCCACCGAATCCCGCTCCTAGAACGACAACGTGCTCAGCCATGACGGCAAGATAACAGAGCGATGGCGACAATTGCTCGAGAGATCGGGATACGCGATCCGGCTAAACCGACACCCGGGTCGGGTGTGTTTGGTTCGTCCATCATCATCGCCCCAAGTGACGGGGACCGCCGACTACCGACCTTCGGCCCCGAGGGCTGAATGCATCTCACGGGTGGCTACATTGATGCTGGTCGTCCCGGCAGGTGGCCGCCACACCAGGGCGGTGATGCCGTTGGCATTGACCAAGATGTGGGCGTGGAGGCGATCACGCACGAAGGCGATCGCCCCGATGTCGTCGGCCGCCTTGGCCTCGGGGATCTGGTTCTCGGCCGCGGGATCGAACACGAACACCACCTCCCGGTTCTGCACCGGAAATGACCCATTGGGATAGAACCAGTAGCAGTACGGGCGCGAGCAGAACCTGCCCATGATGCTGATGGTGCTGATCACCTCAGCATCAGCCGATGCCAGGGCCAGGACCCTCCTGATCTGGGTCGCCTGGGCCTCGCCGATCGGGGAGATCCCGGAGCGGAGGTTGGCGGGCGCCAGCCCCACGCCGTAAGTGAGGGCCTGTACCGTCACCACGAGCGCCACAGCAATCGCGGGGATCCAGCCGTGGTGGAACCGCTGGGCCGTCCATACGAGCACCATGACCGATCCGACCAGCACGAACGGGTAGACCGCGGCGTTCTGGAACCCCTGATTGATCAGCGCGGTGTTGGCGCTCAAGGCGTTGGTGACCATCACCACTACGGGGACTCCGAATCCCCAGGCGGAGGCCAGCCCGACCACACCGACCTGTTTTACCAGGACATACATGCTGGTCAGGCGCTCATAGAGCTGGTCGATGACCCGGGTCGGATGGACGAGCAGGCCGGAGATCAGGA
>DATBOO010000023.1:0-1768 GCA_036553725.1 Acidimicrobiales bacterium
TTCCGCCTGAAATCTCCGAGCCAGCCGCCCGAACTCTAGCTGTAGGGCGGACAGGTGGCCGAGGCCGCGCTCCTGCGGCAGGACCCGGGCCCGGCTAGGTCCTCATTCCCCAGGCCTCCTTGAGCTCGTCGGTGACCCGGAATGCGGGCCGCTCCCCGTCCCGTCCGTAGAGCTCGACGGTCCTCGACGGCCAGGACGGCCTCCACGTGCTCGGTCGACGTTCCTCGATCCATGGACACGCTCCGTCTGCTCCCCCCCGCCGGTTCCGCCGGAACCGCCATTGTGGCAAGGATTCCGCACGCACGAAGGGGTCGCTTTCCCAGAACTAGAACACGTTCTAGGATAGGGCCGGGAGGTGGGAGCCATGGCCCAGAAGGCGACCTACGACACCATCGGACGGGACTACGCCCGACACCGCCGGCCCGATCCGCGCATCGCCGCTCAGATCGACGCCGCCCTCGGCAACGCCGAATCCGTGGTGAACGTGGGGGCCGGGACCGGCTCCTACGAGGCCGGCCACCGCCGGGTGGTGGCGGTCGAGCCGTCGGCCGTCATGGTGGCCCAGCGTCCGGTCGGCGCCGCTCCTGCACTGCGGGCGCTGGCCGGCGCGCTGCCATTCGCCGACGGAGCCTTCGATGCGGCCATGGCCATTCTGACCGTGCACCACTGGCCCGACGCCCTCGCCGGCCTGGCCGAGCTCCGGCGGGTGGCCGGCGGGGTCGTGGTCCTCGCCTTCGACCCGGCGGTGCACGCCGAGCACTGGTTGATCCGGGAGTACCTGCCCGAGACCACCACCCTCGACACCTGGCGCACTCCGCCGGTCGGGGCGGTGGCCGAGGCGGTCGACGCCGACCGCGTCGAGGTCGTCCCGATTCCGGCCGACTGTGTCGACGGCTTCAACTGGGCCTACTGGCGCCGACCCGAGGCCTACCTGGACCCGGACGTGCGGGCCTGCATCTCCGGGTTGGCCCAGCTGCCCGGCCGGCTGGTGGCAGAGCGGATGGAGCGGTTGGCCGCCGACCTGGCCGACGGGACCTGGTACGCCCGTCACGCGGAGCTCACCCGGCTCGATGTCGTCGACGGGGGCTTCCGGTTGGTGGTGCGCCCTCCGGGCTGAAACCTGCTCCATACCCGGGCCGCACCGGGACGGCTCCGGCTGATGGCCAGGGGTGCATGGCGGAAGCCGTCCCGAGGCAGGGGCGGGAGAGGTGCGTTGGGGTGCGGTGGGGTGCCGATCGGGATGCGGCCCTCAGTTGGGTTACCGTTTCGGATCCCAGAGGGGGAAGGTGGTCCGAAGACGTTGAACTGTGATGCGCGGAACCCGATCCGGCCGATGGCCTGGAAGCGTCTGGTGTTGGCTCTGGTCGCCGTCCTGGGTGGGATCGCGGCGGTGAGTGCCGTCCTTGCTCCTGGTGGCGAAGCCCGACCCCTGGCGACCGGGGCGCATACCGGCTCCGGCAGCTCGGCCTCCAGCTATTGGCTGGTCGGCTCCGACGGCGGGATCTTCTCGGGCGCCAGCGCCCGGTTCCAGGGCTCGACCGGGGCCATCCGGCTCAACCGGCCGGTGGTGGGTATGGCCGCCACCCCCGACGGGCAGGGCTACTGGCTGGTGGCCTCCGACGGGGGCGTCTTCTCCTTCGGCGACGCCCGGTTCCACGGCTCGACCGGGGCGATCCGGCTCAACCGGCCGGTGGTGGGTATGGCCGCCACCCCCGACGGGCAGGGCTACTGGCTGGTGGCCTCCGACGGGGGCGTCTTCTCCTTCGGC
>DATBOO010000034.1:0-11609 GCA_036553725.1 Acidimicrobiales bacterium
CGGGCGATGGTCGCCACCAACGGCTCTGCCTGCAGGTACATCTGGGGCATGACCAGGTCGGCCCCGGTCAGGAATCCCCCGTAGGGGGTCCCCCAGGCGTTGGCATGGAACATGGGGACGATGGACAGCACCCGGTCCCGCTCGTTGATGCCGAGCGAGGATCCCGAGGTGATGGCCATGGTGTGCAGGTAGGTCGAACGGTGGCTGTAGACCACGCCCTTCGGGTTGCCGGTCGTCCCCGACGTGTAGCACATGGCCGCCGCCTGGCGCTCGTCGAAGCTCGGCCACGGGTAGCCCGGCTCCTCGGCGGAGACCAGGTCCTCGTAGGACAGGGTCTCACCGAGCGCAGCGGCATCGCCCTCACCGGCCACCACGATGTGCTTCACCGTGGTCAGCTGGTCACGGACCCGGGCCAGCAGCGGGATCAGCGACCCGTCGACGATGATCACCTTGTCCTCGGCGTGGTTCACGACATACGCCAGCTGCTCGGGGAAGAGGCGGAGGTTCAGGGTGTGCAGCACCGCACCCATGGCAGGAATGCCCAGGTAGGCCTCGAGGTGGGTCTGGTTGTTCCACAGGAAGGTCCCCACCCGGTCGCTGTCGCCGACGCCCAGTCGCTCGAGCGCCGCGGCCAGTCGCTCGGCCCGCTCGGCCACCTCGGTGAACGACGCTTCGAGGGACTCGCCGGCCGGCCCGGTGATGGTGATCACCCGGCTGTCGCCATAGACCAGTTGGCCGTGGCGCAAGATGCCACTCACCAACAGCGGAGCGTCCTGCATGGTGCTGAGCACGATCGGTCCTCCCCTGTCCCACTCCGGAATGCCGGATGACCGAGCATACCGATCCGGGTCGGTTCGGACACGGGGGCGCGGGCGGTGTCGCCCTCGAGCGGGGGGTTGCGCCGCCGCCGGCCCGGTGCTGGACTGGGAACGCCACGGAAGCCCGGAGCCACAACGCTCCGGCGGCTGGGACGGTCTGCCCGAAAGCAGCCTCCCGTCGGCGTCCCGGCCCTCTGAGCGAGGCTGCTCACCAGTCCGCCCCACCGGTGCGGAGGTACGCGGCAATGGGCAAGTTCGTCTCGATGGTGGTCGTCGCCGTCATCACGCTGGCGGTGGGGCTGTCACTGGTGGTGGCCATCGCCGCCGGGGCGGGGGTCGGCTCCACCGGTCCCCCACCACCGGGTCCGGGTGGCGCCGGCGCCGGAGGGGCACCGGGCTCGGCCGGCGTGCAGCCCGGCGCGGCGATCCCGACCGGATGGCTGGCGCTCTATCAGCAGGCCGCCGCCTCCTCCTGTGCCGGGCTGCCCTGGCCGTTACTGGCGGCCATCGGCATCGTCGAGACCGGCAGCGGGCAATCGAACGCCCCGGGGGTCTGGTCCGGTGCCAACGCCGCCGGCGCCGAGGGCCCGATGCAGTTCGAGCCGGCTACCTTTGCGGCCTACGCCACCGTCGGGCCCGGTGGCGCCCAGCCCGCGTCGCCCTACGATCCGACGGACGCCGTGTACACGGCTGCCGCGCTGCTGTGCGCCAACGGGGCCGGCGCGCCCTCGGGCCTGCGGGCCGCGATCAGCGACTACAACCATTCCGACGCCTATGTGAACACGGTGCTCACCCTCACGATCGCCTTCGGCGAGGATCCGGGCGCTTCGGGCACGGTTGTCGCAGCCCTTTCCTACGCGGCCCGCCAGCTGGGCACGCCCTATGTCTGGGGCGGCACCGGCAACGGCGGGTTCGACTGCTCCGGGCTGGCCCAGGTCGCCTACCGGAGCGCCGGCATCACCTTGCCCCGCGTGGCCCAGGACCAGTTCGACGCCGGACCGCCGGTCGCCTCCGGCTCGCCGGCACGGCCGGGCGACCTCATCTTCTTCGGAGCGGGCCCGGGCGGCGTGGACCACGTCGGGCTCTATGTGGGAGCCGGGGAGATGATCGACGCGCCCCATTCCGGCGCCCTGGTGCGATTCGACAGTGCCCACTGGCCCGGCCTCGCCGGTGCCACCCGGCCCGCCTGACGCCGGGCTCTAGCGGAGCGCCAGCTGGCCCGGGGTGATCGGGGCGGCCAGGGCGGTCCGGCCCATCAGGTACCGGTCGACCGAGGCGGCCGCCGAGCGACCCTCGGCAATGGCCCACACGATGAGGCTCTGACCCCGGGTCATGTCGCCGCAGACGAAGACGCCGTCCACATTGGTCGACCACGACTGGTCGGCGGCCACGTTGCCCCGGTCGTCCACCTCGAGGCCCAGTTCGGCGACCGCGCCGCCGCGCTCCGTCCCGAGGAACCCCATGGCCAGGAGCACCAGTTCGCAGGGCAACTCGAACTCGGATCCGGCCACCGGGCGGAACTCGGGCCGACCGCCGTCGCCGTGGACGACCTCCACCTCCTCACCCCGGAGCGCCCGGACCCGCCCCTCCCCGTCACCCAGGAATTCGGCGGTGGTGACCGAGAATATGCGCTCGCCACCCTCCTCGAGGGCGGCCGAGGTGCGGAGGATCAGCGGCCACGTCGGCCATGGATTGTCGCCGGCCCGATCGGTTGGGGGCTCGGGCATGATCTCGAGTTGGCGGACGCTGAGGGCCCGCTGGCGGTGCACGGTCCCGAGGCAGTCGGCCCCGGTGTCCCCCCCGCCGATGATGACCACGTGCTTCCCCTCGGCCGAGACCGGGGACCGGTCCAACAGGCCCTCTCGCACCAGGTTGGAAGGCTTCAGGTAGTCCATGGCCAGGTGGATCCCCGCCAGCTCCCGTCCCGGGACCGCCAGGTCGCGGGGCAGGGTGGCCCCTCCGGCCAGTAGCACGCTGTCGAACTCCCCGGCCAGGGCCCGGGCGTTGACCACGGTGGCCCCGGGAGCCGGCGCCCCCCGCACCAGAACGTCCGGCTCCCCCACCGAGACCCCGCACCGGAACTCGACACCCTCGGCCGTCAACTGGTCGAGACGGCGGTCGATGACCGCCTTCTCCATCTTGAACTCGGGGATCCCGTAGCGCAGCAGCCCCCCGGGCTTCTCCGCCCGCTCGAGGACGACCACCTGGTGGCCGGCCCGGGCCAGCTGCTGGGCGGCGGCCAGTCCGGCCGGTCCCGACCCGACCACGGCCACCCGCTTGCCGGTGGGCACCGAGGCCGGCACCGGTTCGACCCAGCCTTCGGCCCAGGCCCGCTCGATGATCTCGTACTCGATGCGCTCGATGGTGACCGGATCGTCGTTGATCCCCAGCACGCAGGACCCCTCGCACGGTGCCGGGCACAGCCGGCCGGTGAACTCGGGGAAGTTGTTGGTGGCGTGCAGCCGCTCGACGGCCTCGGACCAGTCGTCCCGGTAGACCAGGTCGTTCCATTCGGGGATCAGGTTGCCCAGCGGGCAGCCCTCGTGACAGAAGGGGATCCCGCAGTCCATGCAGCGGGCCCCCTGCTGGCGTGCCGCCTCGACCGGAAAGGGCTCGTAGACCTCCTTCCAGTCGCGCAGTCGAACCGGGACTGGCCGCCGGGGCGGGAGGTCGCGCCCGTACTTCAAGAATCCCTTGATGTCACCCATGGGATGCCTCCATGACCGCCTCCTCCACCGAGCGACCCTCGGCCACGGCCAACTCGGTGGCCTCGAGCACCCGCCGGTAGTCCTGCGGCATCACCGTGACGAATTGCTCGGATGCACTGATCCAGTCGGCCAGGAGACGTGCGGCCACCGCCGAGCCGGTCGCCTCGAGATGCATGGCGATCCGGTCCTTCAGCCACACCCGGTTCTCGGACGACAGCGGCTCGAGATCCACGTATTCGCGGTTGTAGACACCGGCCAGTCGGCCGTACGGGTCGTAGACGAAGGCCATCCCGCCCGACATGCCCGCGGCGAAGTTGCGCCCGGTAGGGCCGAGAACGACCACCCGGCCGCCGGTCATGTACTCGCAACCGTGGTCGCCGACGCCCTCGACCACGGCGACGGCCCCGGAATTGCGGACGCAGAAGCGCTCTCCCACCTGCCCGCGCAGGAAGACCTCCCCGGCGGTGGCGCCGTAAAGGATCACGTTTCCGGCCACGATGTTCTCCTCGGCGGCGAAGGTGGAGTCGAGGGGAGGCCGCACGATGATCCGGCCGCCGGACAGGCCCTTGCCCAGGTAGTCGTTGGTATCGCCCAGGAGGCGCATGGTCACCCCCTTCGGCACGAAGGCGCCGAAGCTCTGCCCGGCCGACCCGTGGAAGGTGAGGTCGATGGTCCCGTCGGGCAGTCCCACCCCGCCGTGCCGACGGGTGATCTCGTAGCCGAGCAGGGTACCCACCGTGCGGTCGACATTGGTGATCGCGAGTTCCACCTCGACCGGGGTGCCGTACTCGATGGCCGGCCGGCACCGCTCGAGGAAGGCGTGGTCGAGGGCCCGGTCGAGGCCGTGGTCCTGGGCGTTGATGCAATAGCGGGCCGCTCCTTCGGGCAGCTCGGGCTGGACCAGGATCGGCGCCAGGTCGAGGCCCTTGGCCTTCCAGTGGTCGACGGCGTCCGCCGAGTCGATCAGGTCGGCGCGGCCGATCGCCTCCTCCAGCGAGCGGAGCCCCAGGGCCGCCAGGATCTCACGTACCTCCTCGGCGATGTACTCGAAGAACGTCTCCACGAATTCCGGCTTGCCGGAGAAGCGGGCCCGGAGGGTCTCGTCCTGGGTGGCGATGCCCACCGGGCAGGTGTCGAGATGGCAGACCCGCATCATGATGCAACCGGAGACCACCAACGGCGCAGTGGCGAAGCCGAATTCCTCTGCACCCAGCAGCGCGCCGACGACCACGTCCCTGCCGGTCTTCATCTGGCCGTCGACCTGGACCACGATGCGGTCGCGGAGGTCATTGGCCAGGAGCGTCTGCTGGGTCTCGGCCAGACCCAGCTCCCAGGGGATGCCAGCGTGCTTCTGGGAGGTCAGCGGCGTCGCCCCGGTCCCTCCGTCGTGGCCCGAGATCAGCACCACGTCGGAGTGGGCCTTGGCCACCCCGGCCGCCACCGTGCCCACCCCGACCTCGGCCACCAACTTCACGTGCACCCGGGCGGCCGGGTTGGCCGACTTCAGGTCGTGGATGAGCTGGGCGATGTCCTCGATCGAGTAGATGTCGTGGTGGGGCGGTGGGGAGATGAGGCCGACGCCCGGGGTCGAATACCTGGTCTTGGCGATCCCGGCGGTGACCTTGAAGCCGGGGAGTTGGCCCCCCTCCCCCGGCTTGGCCCCCTGGGCGATCTTGATCTGCAGGTCGTCGGCATTGACCAGGTACTCCGACGTCACGCCGAACCGGCCCGACGCCACCTGCTTGATGGCGCTGCGCCGCAGATCGCCGTTGGCGTCCGGCGTGAAGCGGTCGGGGTCCTCGCCTCCCTCGCCGGTGTTGGAGCGGCCCCCCAACCGGTTCATGGCGATGGCCAGCGTCTCGTGGGCTTCGGCCGAGATCGACCCGAAGGACATGGCACCCGTCGAGAACCGGGCCAGGATGGCCGACGCCGGCTCCACCTCCTCGATCGGGACGGCGGGGAGTGCCCCCACCCGGAGCTGCATCAGGCCCCGCAGAGTGGCCAGCTGGGCCGACTGGTCGTCGACCGCGGTGGTGTACTCCTTGAAGATGTCGTAGCGCTTGGATCGGGTGGCGTGCTGCAGCTTGAACACCGTCTTGGGATTGAACAGGTGGATCTCGCCCTCGCGCCGCCACTGGTACTCCCCACCGATCTCGCGCTCGCGGTGGGCCAGCTCGGCCGGCCGGTCCAGGTAGGCCCTCCGGTGCCGGGCCGCAACCTCCCCGGCCAGGACGTCGAGGCCGACCCCGGCGATGCGGGAGACCGTTCCGGCGAAGTACTCGTCGATGACCTCCGGGGCCAGGCCGACCGCCTCGAAGGCCTGGGCGCCCGTGTACGAGGCCACGGTCGAGATGCCCATCTTCGACATCACCTTGATGATCCCCTTGGAGGCCGCCTTGATGTAGTTCCTCTGGGCCTGGCGGGGTGTCACCCCGGTGAGAGTTCCCGAAGCGATCATGTCGTCGATGGTCTCGAAGGCCAGGTACGGGTTGATGGCGGCGGCGCCGAACCCCTTGAGCAGGGCCATGTGGTGGACCTCGCGGGCGTCGCCCGACTCGACGACCAGCCCCACCCGGGTCCGGGTCTTCTCCCGCACCAGATGGTGATGGACGGCCGAGACCAGCAAAAGCGACGGGATGGGGGCCCACTCCTCCGTCGAGTTGCGGTCGGAGAGGACGATGACGTCAGCCCCGTCGGCGATGGCCGAGCCGACCCGGGCGCGCACGTCCTCGATGGCCGCCCGCAGGGCCGCTCCCCCGCCCTCCACCTCGAACAGGCCGTCGATGGCGAAGGCCCGGAAGCCCGGCGTGCTGCCGTCCTCGTTGACATAGAGCAGCTTGGCCAGGTCGTCGTTGTCGATGACCGGCATGGGGAGCACGATCTGGCGGCACGAGTCCGCCGTCGGGTCGAGCAGGTTGGCCTCGGGACCGAGCGTCGACAAGAGGGAGGTGACCAGCTCCTCGCGGATGGCATCCAGCGGCGGATTGGTGACCTGGGCGAACAGCTGGGTGAAGTAGTCGTACAGCAGTCGGGGCCGTTCGGAGAGCACGGCGATGGCGGTGTCCGTGCCCATTGACCCGATCGGCTCGGTCCCCGACTGGGCCATGGGGCCGATGAGCAACCGCAATTCCTCATTGGTGTACCCGAAGAGGCGCTGGTGGCTCACCACCGAGGCGTGCTGCGGGGTGAGCATGTACCGGGGGGGCAGGTCCTCGAGGTCGGTCTGGCCGGCGTCCAGCCACTCGGCGTACGGATGCTCGGCCGCCAACGCCTCCTTGATCTCGTCGTCGTCCACGATCCGCCCGGCGGCGGTGTCCACCAGGAACATCCGGCCGGGCTGGAGCCGGCCCTTGCGCACCACCTTGTCGGGTGGCACGTCGATGACACCGACCTCGCTGGCCAGCACCACCAGGCCGTCGTCGGTGACCCAGTACCGCGCCGGCCGGAGCCCGTTGCGGTCGAGCACGGCCCCGATGACCGTTCCGTCGGTGAACGCCACCGCCGCGGGACCGTCCCACGGCTCCATCAACGATGCGTGGAAGCGGTAGAAGGCCCGGCGGGCCGGGTCCATGGTCCGGTGGTTCTCCCACGCCTCGGGGATCATCATCAAGACGGCATGGTGCAGCGGCCGGCCGCCCAGGTGGAGCAGCTCGAGCACCTCGTCGAAGGACGCCGAGTCGCTGCCCCCGGGGGTGACGATGGGAAAGGCCCGGTCGAGGCCGGGGATCAGCTCTGATTCACACAGCGCCTCCCGGGCCCGCATCCAGTTGCGGTTGCCGGCCAGGGTGTTGATCTCCCCGTTGTGGGCCAGGTACCGGTAGGGGTGGGCCAGCGGCCACGACGGGAAGGTGTTGGTGGAGAAACGCGAGTGGACGAGGGCCAGGCCGCTGATCACCCGGTCGTCGGTCAGGTCGGGGAAGAACTCGGCCAACTGATGGGAGGTCAGCATCCCCTTGTAGGTGATGGTCCGGGCGGACAGCGAGGGGAAGTAGCACTCGTCGATCTCGTGCTCCGCCCGTTTGCGGAGGACGAAGGCCAACCGGTCGATGGCCAACGCCGGATCGTCCCCGGCCAGCGGGGTGCCCGGGGCGGGGGCCACGAAGAGCTGGTGCATCGACGGCATGGCGGCCTCAGAGATCGAGCCGAGCGAGGCGTCGCCGATCGGCATGTCCCGCCAGCCGAGGACCACGAGGCCCTCCTCGCCGGCCAACTTGCCCAGGGCGGAGCGGGCGAGACCGGCCTCGTCGGCGTCCCTCGACAGGAAGGCCACCCCGGTGGCGTAGTGGCCTCGGGGCGGTAGGTCGAAGTCGACCACGGCGGCGTAGAAGTCGTGTGGGACCTGGATGAGGATCCCGGCTCCGTCTCCGCTGTCCTCCTCGCTGCCGGTGGCCCCCCGATGGGCCAGGTGCTCGAGGGCGGAGAGGGCTTGGCGGACCAGGGTGTGGGTGGCCCGGCCCTCCAGGTCGGCGACCAGGGCGACGCCGCAGGCGTCGTGCTCGAAGCGCGGGTCGTACAGGCCGGACCGGGGGCCGGACGGTGCCACCGGAACCGCGGTCGGAACACGTCGGGCACCTCGATCTGTTCCAGCGAAAGTCGTCATCGGGTCGCTCCAACGAGGGAAGTGGATCCACCCGCTCGGGACGACGTTGGCCCAATGCGTGGTCCGAAGATTGTACACGACCGCTGCGCCGTTCCACCCTGTCGGGGCTCTCGAACGGCCCTCCGAGGGCCCTTCATCAGGCCTGCGGCGGGCCTTGTCCGGACCTGGCCGATGCCTGGTCCGACTCTGCCGGATGGTGGCTTCGCCCCTGCCGGAGGGTGGCTTCGCCCGTGCCGGATGGTGGCTTCAACTGGCCTTAGCATGGAGACATGGCCACCAGGGCACCGGCTGACACCGTCGTGGTCGGCGGCGGTGTCATCGGCCTCTCCATCGCTTGGAGGGCGGCCGCCGCCGGAATGGCGGTCACCGTCGTCGACCCCGATCCGGGCCACGGCGCCAGCTGGGCTGCGGCCGGCATGCTCGCCCCGGTCGGCGAGGCCCATTTCGGTGAGGAGGCCCTGACCGCGCTCAATGTGGAGGCGGCGCGGGCCTGGCCCGGGTTCGCCCGGGCCCTGGAGGCGGCATCGGGTCAGGAGGTGGGCTACCAGGCCACCGGCACCCTGCTGGTGGCCCTCGATCCCTCGGACCTGGCCTCCACCGACGACGTCCTCCGCTTCCATCTCGACCACGGCCGCAGCGCCCGGCGTCTCACGACCCGGGAGTGCCGGGCACAGGAGCCCCTGTTGGCCCCTGGGGTCAGAGGAGGCGCCGAACTGGCCGGCGACCACCAGGTGGACAATCGCCTCGTGGTGGACGCCCTCATCGCCGCGTGCCGGGCCTCCCGGGTCTCCTTCGTCGACGACGAGGTGGCTGCCCTGGACACCGCCGGTGACCGGCTGACCGGGGTGCTCCTCCGCGGCGGCGGCCGCTGCGCCACCGGCACCGTGGTGGTGGCCGCCGGCTGCCGATCCGGCCAGCTGGGCGGCCTCCCCGAGTCGACGCGTCCTCCTGTCCGGCCGGTCAAAGGGCTCACCCTCCGGTTGAGGAGCGCGCCCGATCGGCCCTCCCTGCGCCGGACGGTGCGGGGCCTGGTCCACGGGCGGAGCTGCTACCTCGTCCCCCGGCGGAACGGGACGGTGGTGGTCGGGGCCACCGTCGAGGAGAAGGGCTTCGACCTCACCGTCCAGGTCGGGGCCGTGGGCGACCTGCTCGACGATGCCCGCCGGCTCGTCCCCGCCCTCGATGAGTACGAGTTGTACGACACCACCGCCGGGCTGAGGCCCGGGTCGCCCGACAACGCGCCCATCGTGGGCACCACCGACCTGCCCGGACTGATCGTGGCCACCGGGCACTACCGCAACGGTATCCTCCTCGCCCCGGTGACCGCGGACGAGGTCGCCCGGATCCTGTTGGGCGGCACCGCGGCCGGGGCCGGGCGTCCGGCGGACACGAATGCCACCGGGCTCACCGCCGCTTTCGCCCCGTTCCGGCCGGATCGGTTCGCCGCGGCCGCCGGCCGGCCCGGGGAGCGGGGGGCCGGTAGCGGGCTCCCGGCCGTCCAGGGATCCTCCTTCGGGGGGTGACGGCGATGACCGGGATGACCGAGGTGACCGTCAACGGAACCCCGTGGACCGGGCCGCCGGGGACGACCCTGGGCGACCTGGTGGCGGAGTGGTGCGCGTCACCCCGGGGCATCGCCGTGGCCCGCAACGGCGACGTCGTCCCGAAGAGCAGCTGGGACGCCACCCGGATCATCGGCGGTGACCGGATCGAGATCGTCACCGCCGCCGCCGGCGGCTAGCTCGGCGGTGGCCGGCCGCAGCGGTACCGTGGAGACGATGGATGCTTCGGTCCCCGCCCCGCCCCCGCCCTCGACGGCAGCAGACACCGATCTGGTCATCGCCGGACAGGTGGTGGGGTCCAGGCTCATCCTGGGTACCGGAGGGATGACCAGTCCCCAGTCCCTCCGGGACGCCCTGATCGAGTCGGGCGCGGCCATGGCCACCGTGGCCATGCGCCGGGTCGACCCAACCACCCCCCACTCCCTGGTCGACCTGCTCGGGGAGTTGAGGATCCAGGTACTGCCCAACACCGCCGGGTGCTTCACCGCCTCGGACGCCATCTTGACCGCCAAGCTGGCCCGGGAGGCCTTCTCGACCGATTGGGTGAAGCTCGAGGTCATCGGGGACGAGGCCACGCTCCTCCCCGACACCGTCGAGCTGGTGGCGGCCGCCGAGGAGCTGGTGGACGACGGCTTCGTCGTGCTTCCCTACTGCGGCGACGACCCCGTCGCCGCCCGGCGCCTCGAACAGGCCGGTTGTGCCGCGGTCATGCCTCTGGGCTCACCGATCGGGAGCGGCCTCGGAATCCGCAATCCCCACAACATCGCACTCATCGTCGAGCAGGCGACGGTGCCGGTGGTGCTCGACGCCGGCGTCGGCACCGCCTCCGACGTCTGCGTGGCGATGGAGCTCGGCTGCGACGCGGTCCTGGTGGCCTCGGCGATCACTCGGGCCCACCAGCCCCCTCTGATGGCACGGGCCATGCGTGAGGCGGTCAGCGCCGGCCGGGCCGCTCGGAATGCCGGCCGCATCACCCGTCGCTTCCACGCCCACGCCTCGAGCTCCTTCGACGGGATGGCGGACCTTTGACCGAAGGCGCGGACGGCGGGGGTACCGTGCGCGACGGTGACAATCCCCCGGTGGCGCTCAGCATCGCCGGCTCGGACTCCGGGGCCGGGGCCGGCATACAGGCGGACATCAAGACCATGGGTGCGCTCGGGGTGTTCGCCACCACCGCCGTCACCGCGGTCACCGCCCAGAACACGGCGGCGGTGCGCGAGGTCCACTACGTGCCGGCGGAGGTTGTCGACGCCCAGATCGACGCCGTGCTCGACGACCTCCCGGTGGTGGCGGTGAAGACCGGCATGCTGGGAACCGCGGCCGTCGTCGAAGCCGTGACGCGCCGGGCCGCCGCCGGCGACCTGCCCCAATTGGTGGTCGACCCGGTCATGGTCGCCTCGAGCGGCAGGGTCCTCCTGTCCGAGGAGGGGATCGACGCCTACCGGTCCCATCTGCTGGCCCGGGCGTTGATCGCCACGCCCAATCTGTGGGAGGCCGCCCTCCTGGCCGGAGTGGCACGCTCCGAGCTCCACGATGTCGATTCCATGATCGGCATGGCCCGCCTGATCCACGGGCTCGGTCCGTCCTGGGTCCTGGTCAAGGGGGGCCATCTCCCCGGGGTCGACTTCCTGGACCAGGGCGCGGCTCCCCGCCAGGTGGCGGATGTCCTGTTCGACGGGGAGGACGTGACCGTGCTGAGGGGATCCCGCGTGGACACGCCCAACACCCACGGGACCGGCTGCTCCCTGTCGTCCGCCATCGCCGCCTACCTGGCTCACGGCGCCTCCGTCCCCACCGCGGTCGCCGCCGCCAAGGAGTTCGTGCACGGTGCGCTGCTCGGGGGAGCCGGGTGGCGCCTCGGCCGGGGGCATGGTCCCCTCAACCACCTGGGTTGGAAGGGCGAACCACCGGCCGGCGTGAC
>DATBOO010000037.1:0-13680 GCA_036553725.1 Acidimicrobiales bacterium
ACCAGCACACCGTCGATGGCCAGGCGGGACGTGGCCAGCCTGACCAGCCGGGCCCGCTGGTTGGGATGGAGCCATTGGACCGAACCGGTCAGCACGATTCCGGACAGCGCCTCGTCGGCGACCACCTCCAGGTGCTCGAGGATCGACTCGGCCCGAACGTCCAAGCCGCGTTCGATGGCCGGCTCGATGACCGACTCGGACGGATCCACGCCGTAGGCGTCGATGCCGCTGGCGACCAACGCATCGAGCAGGGCGCCCGTTCCGCACTCGGCGTGGAGCACCCGGCCCCCGACCCCGGACAGGGCGGCCACCGCCTCCGAGGACCACCATGCCGAACCCGGGTCCGCCGCCGGCACTGCGCTCGGGGGGAGCTCCGGGGTCCGCTGGGCCTCCACCGCCGCCTCGAGGTCCTCGACGTGGTCGACGACCACATGGAACATCCGCGACACCGACCAGGCGAACTTGACGATCTGGTGGACGATGAAGCCGATGTACCAGTCCATCGACTTGCGGATCAGCCGTTTGACGTGGCTCCCGACCGCCTTCTGTGACTCGACGGGGACCGCCATGTCGACGTAGGCCGACCCGTCCACCAGGGCCAGCGTCTCTCGGAGGCGGGCCTTCCCGTGGAGCCCCACCGGCGAGAACTCCAAGAACAGCTCGTCCAGCTCCTGTTCCAGCCCGGCCGGCAGGTCGCCCGAGGCCCGCCTCCGCCTGACCTCCGCATCGATCTCGGCCATGACCTCGTTCAGGTACTCCGCCTGGCCGGCCGCGTCGAACGCGTCCCCGGCGTCGGGGGCGGGCTCGATGGGGGCCACCGAGGGCGTGGAAGGCTGCGCGGGCGGCACACGGTGACTATAGCCAGGGCCCTGTCGGCCTCCTGTGACCCCGGGCGTCGCCCGGCCGTTCGCCCGACGTCAGGCCTGGCAGGGCCGGCCCCAGGCTCGCCACCCGTCCTCGCTAGGCTGACCAGGCCGCGGGCGTGGCGGAACTGGCAGACGCGCCGGGTTTAGGTCCCGGTCCCTTCGGGGATGGAGGTTCGAGTCCTCTCGCCCGCACTCACTCAGGCGCCCTCGCCCGCACTGATGGGGGTCGCTCCCGTCGGTCCTGGTCTGAACCCGGGGGCGGCACCCGGGGTCATCAGAGACGCCTCGGCATCAGGCCCTTCCGAGCGCGCTCATTCAGTCGCCGCAGCCGCAAGTATTGATCACGTGCCGGTATCCCACCGCCTTGCGGGGCGGCACGCCGACCAGCGCATCCGCCTGCAGGACTCCGCAGGTTGTCGGGTACGGCACCGACAGGACGCCCGAGGTGCCGGACACGGCGCCGACCACCGGCTGGCCGGGCACATCCGGTTCGTTGACGAACAATTTCCAGACACACGTAGTGGCGCGGGAGCTGTGCTTGCAGGCCGGAGTCGGAATGGTCAGAGTGACCGTGCGGGCCTGGTCGACGAATTTGACGTGCACGAACTGCGTCTCCGCCGCCCTCGTGTATCCCTGGGGAGCATGAGGACGGACCGGGAAGTTGCCTGTCGACCGGGTGGGTCCGGCAGAGTGCAACGGCGCACAGTGACAGGTGTTGATCACATGCTGATATCCCACTGCCTTGCGGGGCGGCGATCCGACCAGCGCATCCGCCTGCAGGACCCCGCAGGTTGTCGGATACGGCACCGACAGGACGCCCGAGGTGCCGAACACGGTGCCGACCACCGGCTGGCCGGGCACATCCGGCTCGTCTACGAACAACTCCCAGACACACGAAGTGGCTTGGTCGCCAGGCCGGCATGCCGGAGTCGGAATGGTCAGGGTGACCATGCGCGCCTGGTCCAAGAAGTTGACGTGGACGAATTGGGTCCCTGCGGCACCCGCCGAAGTGGGGAGGGTCAGCAGCAGCAGGATCATTGCCAGCGCCGGGCCGAACCATCGCCTCAAGGGGAGTCCTCCTTCCCTCAAGCCTGTTATCGACCCCGATCCACCGGACCTTGAGGGATTCCGACCAGCCGGACGGCGGGTTCATGGCGGCACGACGACGTCCCCCATGAACGCCCCTGGCTATCCATGGACTTTCAATCCCTCGCGAACCCGACGCCTCCTGGAGGAGCCGGGCTCCTGCCGACTTCGTGAACGGCCACTCCCGATGGTCTGGTCAATGGTCGGCGAGCGGGAGCGCGACAACGCCAGGAACACCGGCGTCCGTCACCGTCTGCGCCGCGTCGCGGTGCCTCCGCAGGTGCGCGGCCCCGACGGCGGATAGCGAAACCAACGGGCCGCGTCCCGGCGCGTGGTGACGCTCGATGAAGCCCAAGTCGTTGGCGTCCTCCCACACGGGAAGGCGCGGACACGAAGTCCGCCATGCATCGAGCACCTCGTAGTAGGGACGCGGGCTGGGACCCATCCACTCGAGCAGATCGAGGATCAGGTCGTCGAGGTTTTCGGACATGGCACTCCCGTCAATGATTGCAGGCCATCGGGGTCGGGCCGCGTCGTGGGATCATGACGGTAAGACGGTCGCTCACTGACCACGGAGACCCACCGCCGGCTGGCGTCCGATCCCCGACCTGGTGTTAGCTGGCACCGTGCCCCTCGAAGGAGAATACGAGCCCAGTACGGCTGAATGGGTCCGAAAGCAGGTCGAACTGTACGAGGGCTCGGGCGGGACCGAGGGGACGACCCTGCGGGGGATGCCGGTGATCGTGCTGACCAGCCGCGGCGCCAGGTCCGGGAAGCTGCGCAAGACCCCGCTGATGAGAGTGGAGTACGACGGCCGGTACGCGGTGGTCGCCTCCCAGGGCGGCGCCCCCACCCATCCGGTGTGGTACTTCAACCTCGTCGCCGATCCTCATGTCGAACTCCAGGACGGGCCGGCGAAGTCCGACAGGACGGCCCGCGAGTTGAGCGGCGAGGAGAAGGCGCTGTGGTGGGACCGGGCGGTGGCCGCCTACCCTGACTATGCCGACTACCAGAAGAAGACCGACCGGCAGATCCCGGTGTTCGTTCTCGAACCTCTGGTCGGCTGAGTCCTACCGACCGGATCAGCCGGGCTTCCGGAGGACCAGCGCCAGCAAGTAGCACGACTCGGCGTCGTAGTGGATGCCGTAGTGGCCGGCGAAGGCAGCCGGGTCGAACTCGCCACGGGCGACACCCGGCCCCCCCCAGTTCAGCCCCCGCTCGGTGAGCACCTCGAAGCCTGCACGCTTCACCTTGTCCCGCAGCTGGTCGAGGGTGTACTCGATCTCGTGGTCGGGGTCGATGAACGAGGCCTGCTGCAGGCGGCACACCCGCCCGTTGGGGGTGTCGATGGCCATGTGTCCCCCCGGTCTGAGGATACGCAGGGCCTCCTTCAGGACCAGGTCACCGTCCGCCTCGGTCACGTGCTCGATGGACTGGCCGCTGTAGATGAGGTCCACCGACTCGTCGACGGCGAACGACAGGTCGGACATCGAGCGGTACTCATAGCGGACCTGGCCCCGATCGGTGGTGCTGGGCCCGAACCGGTCGGATTGGTAGAGCGGATGGCGGTCGTCGGGAGGGAGATCGACGACGACCAGCTCGTCGAAGTCATACGGGTAGCCGAGCACCACCAGGGCTCCCCGCGCGTCGGTGGTGTGCCCTCCTCCGAGGTCGACGATCCGCCGCGCCGGCGGCAGCCCGATGATGAATTCGCACCGACTGATGTGCAACGCGCTGTGCAAGCCGACCGGCCCGACCGGCACCTGGGTGCGGTACTCGTTGGAGCAGCGGACCCGGTCGACCACGTCCCCGCGGGTCAGCCCCCCCGAGGCAATGGCGCCGGCCTGTTCGCTCCACGCCGGCTCGTCCGGGTCGCGCCGCAACAGGACGTTGTACGCCAGCCGGACTGCATCCCGGGGGGGGAACTGCTCGAACGGGACCGCGGCCAGACGGGTGACCTCTCGCCGCACCTTCCGCTCGACCCGCTTCAGGTGCGGGGACACCTTGCCCATGGCCTCGCCCACCGCGTGGCCGACACCGGAGCCGGGTCGCTGGCCCCCGTCCGGCCCGTGCGCTGTCTGGTCATGTCCGCTCACCGCGTCTCCGTTCACCATCGGCCGAACGCCGCGAAACTACCATCGCCCCCGGTCCGGACATCGGGCCTTCCTCCTCGTCGCCGACGGGCAGAGAGGGGGCACCCTTCGGCGGCTCCACCATCGGCGCCGTCGGCCCCTGGATACACTGACGTCCGTGTCAGGGATAACCGGTCGTCCGCGCATCGGCATCGTGGGTGCCGGCAACATCGCCTCCCTCAACGCCAAGGGCTACGTGGCCGACCCGCGCTGCGACCTGGTGGCCGTCTGCGATCCGGTCGAAGGCCGGGCGGCGGCGGCCGCCGCCGCCTGGGGGGCGCCCCGCGCCTTCACCGACCTCGACGCCATGCTGGCCGATCCCGGTATCGACGCGGTCGAGGTCCTCACACCCACCCACCTGCATGGCCGCCACGTGCTGGCCGCCGTGGCCGCCGGGAAGCACGTCTCGTGCCAGAAGCCGCTGGCCAACTCCGTCGTAGATGCTCGGGAGATGGCCGCCGCGGCCGAATCCGCCGGCGTCATCCTCAGGGTCAGCGAGTGCTACCGGCACTACCCACCGCTCGAACGGGCGAGGCAGCTGATCCGGGACGGGGCAATCGGGAGGCCCACCCATATCCGGCTCCGCACCGTGGTGGGCCAGACCAACTCCGCCTTCCAGGCCGGCCTCCAGGCCGACGGGTACACATGGCGCCTGGATGCCAACAGCCCCGGCGGCCACCTCTTCGACGACATGATCCACAAGTACGCTGTGGCGCTGTGGCTGGTCGAACCGGACATCGTCTCGGTGCAGGCGGTCGTACGCCGCCGAGACCACTTCTTCGAGCCGTGCGCTGCCATCTTCGAGTACGAGGACCCGGGCCTCCTCGGGACGATGGAGGTCTCCTATGCCCCGGCCATGTGGCTGCGGAGCTCGTTCTACGGCGCCGACGAATTCTTCGAGATCCAGGGCGACGAGGGGTTCGTGTGGGTGACCCGGTGCACGGGTGAGATGCTCGACCTGTCCCCCGTCGTCCTCTACCAGGGCCGCGAGCATGACCAGACCACCACCACGTTCAGCGAGGTGCCGTCCGCCTGGGACCTCGGCTTCGACCGGTCGGCGGCACACTTCATCGACGCCCTCGTCGACGGCGTCCCCGCCGAGATGAGCGCGGAGGAGGCGATCAAGGCCATGCAGCTCTGCTTCGCCGTCTACCAGGCGGGCAACACCGGCGGCCCGGTCGATCCCCGGACCATCGCCGACCAGGTGGTGCCCGACGGGTGGCCGCCATGACCGGCCCCGACGGGGCCCCACGATGACCGTGACCGGTTTCGGCAACCTGGCCGTGAAGGTTCGCGACCTCGACGCGGCCGTGCGCTTCTACGAGGAGGCCGGGGCCATCGTCTCGGACCGGGGCCCGTGGGACGGGGGCGAGCGGGCGGACGCGCGCCTCGGGCCGGTCCTGATCACCCTGTTCACCCGGGCGCTGTACGAGGATACGGTGTCCCTTCCCGATGACTGCTTCCTGCATGTGGCCCTGTTCACCGACGACGTCGACGCCGAGGTGGCCGGGCACCGGGTCATCTGGGGTCCGGCCGAAGTGGAGGGGGTCTTCGGGCGGCGGCGAATCGCCTTCGTCGAAGCGCCCGGCGCGACGCGCCTCGAGTTCATGGAGCAGGTCGGCGACCCGTCCGCCCCCACCGGCACCGGCCGGCGCGGCCCGGGTCCGTCATGAGGGTGACCCGCATCCTCCACCACAGCGTCAACGTCGAGGGCGGGCTCGACGACTGCATCGCCTTCTACCGGCGCTTCACCCTCCCGGACCTCCCCCGTCCGCACATCCCGGGCGTCGAGGGGCACTGGTTCGGAGCCGGGGAGGCCCAGGTGCACCTGGTGGACGCACCCGCCGGGGAGGCGGCCATCCGCCCCACCGGGCCCCACGTCTGCTTCGGCGTCGAGGACCTCGACGCCGCCATCGCCGAGCTAGAGCGCGACGCGGTCCCCTACGTCCGGGGCGCCCAGGGCGACGTGGTGCAGGTGTGGGTGAGCGACCCGGCCGGCAACACCATCGAGCTCCAGCAGGACCCGGGGTTCACCGGCTGACCGCCTTCAGGTCCCCTTTCAGCTCCGCGCGGTCCGGGCGGTCAGCGCGTCCGTAGTAGCGGCACCCGGGCGTAGCCGGCCACATTGGACATGTGGACCCTCCGGCACCCGTCCTCGTCGACCTCGTACCTCGGCCACCGCCGGGCCAGCTCCTCGATGGCGATCCGGCTCTCCATACGGGCGAGGGCGGCCCCGAGGCAGCTGTGGATCCCGTAGCCGAAGCCGAGGGCCAGGCTGGGTGGGCGGTCGATGTCGAAGGTGTCGGCCCGGTCGTAGAAGCGCTCGTCCCGGGTGGCCGACCCGGTGACCAGGATGGTGGGGTGCCCAGCGGGGACGGTCACCCCCGAGTAGCGCGAATCGCGCGCCGAGTAGCGGCCCTGATACTGGGACGGGGGCCAGAAGCGCAGGACCTCCTCCACTGCGCCGGGGATCCGTGCCCGGTCGTCCAGCACCTTCTGCCACTGCCCGGGATTCCGGGCGAAGAGCACCACCGCGTTCGCCACCAGCTTGGTCACCGTCTCGGCGCCGGCCCCGCCCAGCAGCGTCGCGAACCCGGCGATCTCGCCGTCGTCCAGCCGGGTGGCGTCGCCGTCGCCGCGATCGACCTCGACCTCGATCAACCGGGTGATCATGTCGTCACCCGGGTGCCGGCGCTTGTCGGCGACGAGGTCGAGGAAGTAGATGACCGTCTCCAGCCCCGCCCGAGCGCCTTGGGGAGTGGGGTCGACCTGGCCCGGTTCGCGGTGGAGCATGTCGTCGAGCCAGTGGCGGATGCGCTGTCGGTCGGGCTCGGGGACACCGAGCATCCGCGAGATGATCTCGACCGGGAACGGACCCGAGAACTCCGACACCGCGTCGAACCCGTCCTCGTCGCACGCGTCGAGGGTGCCGCTGATGACCTCCCGGATCACCGGCTCGAGGGCCGAAACCGCTCGGGGGGTGAACGCCCGGCTGACCAGCGCCCGCAAACGGTCGTGCTCCGGCGGGTCCAGCATGATCATGCTCTGCAATTGGCGGATCAGCTCGGGCGGCGTGCGCAGGGAGGACAGATCGACGCCGTGGCTGGACGAGAAGGTCTGCCACTCCTTGTGCGCAGCGCACACGTCCTCGTACCGGAACAGGGCCCAGAACCCATACCGCTCGTTGAACGACACCGGGGCCTCGTCCCGCATCCGGCGGTAGAGGTCATAGGGGTCGTCGAAGTACTCGTCCGAGAACGGGTCGAACTCGGCGGCTGCGGGGGTGGTTGTCACGTCCCGGTTGCCGGAGGACGGCGGCCGGGTGGCCGCCAGTCGTCGACCTCGGGCAGTGGGTGCCGGAAGAGGCGGGCGGCGTTGCCGGCGGCCATGGACCGCAGTTCGGACTCGGGCACATGACCCATGGACGCGGCCAGGACCCCCTGGGTGTCGGGCCACGTCGAGTCGGCATGGGGGTAGTCACTCTCCACCATGATGTGGTCCACGCCGATGCGGTCACGCAACTCGAGCACCGAGGGATCGTCGATCGTGCAGAACCAGAAGTTCCGCTGCAGCACTTCGCTCGGCATCAGGTCCGAGGACCACCCGGTCGGCGACGACCCCGAGGCCGAATGGTGCACCACGTAGTCGACCCGGTCGAGGAGCATCGGCACCCACCCGATCCCTCCCTCCGAGAGGGCCACCGCCAGCCGCGGAAACCGGAGGGGGACCCCTGACCACAGCCACTCGGCCGCTGCCACCAGCGCGTTGACCGGGAACAGGGTCGGCAGCAACTCGAAGGGCGGCCCGGGCGAGGGCAGCGGGGCCCAAGACGATGCACCAGTGTGCAGGCAGACCACCGTCCCGGTCTCCTCACAGGCAGCGAAGAATGGGTCCCAGTCGGCGGTGAAGATCGAGGGGTAGTGGAGCTGGGCGGGGAACTCGGGAAAGCTGACCGCTTTGAACCCGCGCGCTGCGTTCCGTCGGACCTCGTCGGCCGCGATCTGGGCGTCGGGCAGCCATGGGAGCTGGAGCGGGATGATCCGTTCGGGGTGGGTTCCGGCCCAGACCTCCGCGTGCCAGTCATTCCAGGCCCGGACGCACGAGAGCCCGAGGTCGGGGTCAGCCGACCCGGAGAACACCGCCCCGCAGAACCCGGCCACCAGCGACGGGAAACACAGGGAGGCCCACACACCGTTGATGTCCATGTCGGCCACCCGGGCCTCGATGTCGTAGCAGCCGGGGCGCATCTCGTCGAAGCGGGCCGGATCCATGCTCCAGGTCTCCCGGGGACGGCCGACTACCGCGTTCAAGCCGATGTTCGGGTAGGTCCGGTCCTCGTAGACCCAGACCTGCCCGCCTTCCGCCGTGTCCACCAGCCGTGGTGCCCGGTCGGCGAGAATGGCCGGCATCCGGCCCTCGAAGAGGTCCGGCGGCTCGATCAGGTGGTCATCGACCGAGATGATCGGGACCAGGATGGGCCGCGGCGCAGGGTCCGGCAGCAGGGTGGGCCCGCCCGACCCGTCCGGTGGCGCATCCGTTCCGGCCGGCACCGCCGCCTTCGCCGAGCCCGTGCGCTTCCCGACCGTGGTCGCCATCGGACAACGAAGCTATCATTTCGGAAAATGAGGTTCTCAGCCGCCGGGACCCTCCGCCCCCCGCGTCGGCAATGGTCCTCGGACATGAGGAGACGCTGACGTGCTGGACCTGGTGATCCGATCGGGCACGGTGGTCGACGGCACCGGCGGCCCGTCCCGCCGGGCCGATGTGGGCGTACGGGACGGCAGGATCGTGTCCGTCGGTGACATCGGGGAGCCCGCCGCCCGCGAGATCGATGCCGGCGGCCGCTTGGTGGCTCCGGGCTTCGTCGACCTCCACACCCACTACGACGCCCAGCTCTCGTGGGACCCGGCGGCCAGCCCGTCGCCGCTGCACGGGGTCACCACGGTGATCGGCGGCAACTGCGGCTTCTCCCTGGCTCCCGCCGGCCCGGAGCATTCCGGCTACTTGTCGCGCATGATGGCTCGGGTCGAGGGCATGCCCCTGGCCGCACTGGAACAGGGGCTCGACTGGTCGTGGACGTCGTTCGGAGACTGGATCGGCCGCCTCGAGGGTAACCTCGGGGTGAACGCCGGGTTCCTCGTAGGCCACTCCACCATCCGACGCGCCGCCATGGGCGATGATGCGGTCGGCAAGGCCGCCTCGGACCAGCAGATCGGGGCCATGGTGGCGCTGGCCCACCAGGCGATGGACGACGGCGCCCTCGGCGTCTCCACCTCGCAGGCGCACACCCACCACGACGGTGAGGGAAATCCCGTGCCCTCCCGCGCCGCCGGCCGCCAGGAGCTCGAGTCGCTGGTCGAGTCCATCGGCACCCACGCCGGGACCACGCTCGAGCTCATCGTCCCCGGTTGCCTGAACGGCTTCAGTGACGAGGAGGTGGAGTTGATGGCCTCCCTCTCCCTCCTCGCCAACCGGCCGGTCAACTGGAACGTGCTCGGGGTGTCCGCACTGAACCCCGGGGCCGTGGAGCGCCAGCTGGCGGCGTCCACCCGGGCAGCCGAGCGCGGGGCGAAGGTGGTGGCCCTGACCATGCCGCACACCATGAAGATCCGCCTCTCCTTCCTCACCGGCGCCATCCTCGACGGCCTTCCCGGGTGGCGCGAAACCCTGGCCCTGCCCGTGCCCGAGCGGATCGCGGCCCTCGCCGACCCGGCGGTGCGCAAGCGACTCGACGACGGGGCCCATTCCGAGGAGGCCGGCATCCTCGGGGCCCTGGCCCATTGGCAGAACCTGCGCTTCGACGAGGTCTTCGAGCCTGCCAACTCGGCCTGCGAGGGGCGCACGGTGGGCGAAGTGGCAGCCGATCGGGGCCAGGACCCCTTCGACGCCCTGCTCGACGTCGTGGTGGCAGATGGCCTGCGGACCGGCCTGCGGCCCCCGATCCCCGAGAGCGAGGCCGACTGGGAGCTGCGGGCCGAGGTGTGGCAGGACCCCCGGACCGTGGTCGGGGGCTCCGATGCCGGGGCCCATCTCGATGTGATGTGCGGGGCGGTCTACTCGACCGCCCTCCTGGGCGAGGGGGTCCGCAAGCGCGGGCTGCTCAGCTGGGAAGAAGCGGTACACCAGCTGACCGACGTGCCGGCCCGCCTCTACGGACTCCGCCACCGCGGCCGCCTGGCCGAAGGATGGTGGGCCGACGTGGTGGTCATCGATCCGGAGCGGGTGGGCCACGGCCCCGAGCGGACCCGCCACGACCTTCCCGGAGGCGCCGACCGGCTGTACGCCGAGGCGGAGGGGATCGACCATGTGCTGGTGAACGGGACCGAGATCGCCGAGCACGGGTCGTTCACCGGCAACCGGCCCGGGGCTCTCCTGCGCTCGGGCCGCGACACCGACACGGTCACGGTGCCCGGGGCCTCCCGGTGACGGAGGAGAAGATGGCGGAGGCAAAGTCGACGGGAGCCGGCACGGTGGCCCTGGTGACCGGGGCGTCCTCGGGGATCGGAGCCGCCACGGCCCGCCTCCTGGCGGCCCGGGGGGCCACCGTCGCCCTGGTGGCGCGCCGGGCCGACCGCCTCGACGAGGTGGTGGCCGACTGCCGGGAGCACGCGCCCGCCTCCCGGGCCTGGCCTGCCGACCTGGCCGACCCCGAGCGGGCGGCCGCCCTGGCCCTGGCCATCCGGGACGAGTACGGAGCCATCGACGTGGTGGTCAACAATGCCGGGGGCCCTATGCGACGCCCGGTCCAGCGGCTGACCATGGACGAGGTCCGCCGGGCGATGACCCTCAACTACCTGTCTCCGGTGGCCATCACCCTGGCCCTGCTGCCCGGCATGCTCGAGCGCCGCTCTGGTGTCATCGTCAACGTGTCCAGCCTGGGTGGGAGGCTGGGGATTGCCACCGAGGCGGCCTACTGCGCATCAAAGTTCGCCCTGGCCGGCTGGAGCGAGGCCCTCGTCGCCGACCTGGCCGGCACCGGCGTCTCGGTCCGCCTGGTGCTCCCCGGTGCCATCGACACCGAGATCTGGGACCAGCCGGATAACGACCCGCCCCTGTACACCGGACCCCTGGTACCCGCCGACGAGGTGGCCGCCGGCATCGTGGCCTGTATCGACAGCCCGTCCTTCGAGCACTTCCTGCCGGACATGAAGGCGGTGGTGGAGATGAAGACAGCTGACTTCGACGGCTTCATGGCCGGCATGCTGGCCATGAAGGAGGGCCGGCTCGACGAGGATGCCGTCGCCCGCACCACCGACCCGGCCACCGGTGGGACCCGACCATGACCACCAGCAAGGAGCACTCATAGCGATGTCGTCGACACGACCGAAGGCACTGGTGACGGCCGCCCTGCGCGGCCCCGGGCTCGGGCTCCTCGGAGAGCTGGCCGACCTCACCGTCGACTCCTGGCTCGAACAGCCCAGCCTGCGCATCTATGACGCCGAGCATCTGGCCGAGCGGGTGGCCGGCGTCGGGGCCTCCATTGTCGTGGTGGAGAGCGACCGCTGCGCCGGGCCGCTCTTCGAGTTGCCGCTGATCGCGGTGTGCAGCTGCCGCGGCGATCCCACCAACGTCGATGTCCCCGCGGCCACTGCCGCCGGGATTCCTGTGCTCCGGGCGCCGGGCCGGAACGCCGACGCGGTGGCCGAACTGGCCGTGGGGCTGCTGTTCGCCGCCACCCGGGGGTTGGTGGCCGCCGACCGCGACGTGCGTCGGGGCGACATCTACCGTGACGGCACCATTCCCTATCAGCGCTTCCGTGCGTGGCAGATGGCGGGGCGGACGGCCGGCCTGGTGGGGATCGGCGCCGTCGGCCGGGCACTGAGGTGGCGGCTGCGCGGCCTGGGGATGGAGGTCATCGCCTACGACCCCTACGCCGAGGAGGCCACCGTGCCGCTGGAAGAGCTGCTGGCCCGGGCCGATGTCATCTCCATGCACGCGCCGGTCACCGCCGAGACGACGGGCATGATCGGCAAGGACCAGTTCGCTGCCATGCGGGACGGGGCCGTGTTCCTCAACTCGGCCCGGGCCGCGCTGCACGACACCGACGCCCTGGTGGCCGCTCTCGAGTCGGGAAAGGTGGCCGCGGCCGGCCTCGACCACTTCGAAGGAGAGTTCCTCCCCCCCGACCACCCCCTCACCGGTTTCGACTCGGTCGTCCTCGCCCCCCACAACGGAGGGGCCACCTACAACACCGAGACCAACCACACCACGACGATCGCCGAGGACCTGTGCCGTCTGATGGCCGGGGCCCGGCCGCTCCACGTTGTCAATCCCGAAGTTCTCATCCGGCCCTAGAGCAAACGGCCCTTTCCGGCCAGGCGGACGGCAACGGTTCATCGCGCGGACCGGCGATTTCCGGCTATTTGGGAACGAGCAGGGTCGGGTGTCCCGCTGCAGTCGGTGCTCTTGCTAGTTGGTGCGCCGGACACTGCGGGCTAGCCAGGTTGCCAGGTTGCCAGGTTGCCAGTGCCGCTCCATAACCGCAGGCACTACAGGATGGTTCGACGATTGCAGTCCTTGCTCGTCATGCCATCGACCGACTGGCGTCAGCTGGAGGGGTCTAGGACTCTCGTCAGCCTTCGGGAAGAGCAGCAAAATCGCGTTTGGCCTGCCGGTACCACCCCATGCCTTTGATGGGGTTCTTCCACCGGCCCTTCATATCCTTCAAGGCACTTTCGTGCATCGCGTCACCCTTGGCGACCATCTCCTTCAGATGTCGATCTTGCGCCTTGATGACCTCGTCTGCGGTGATGCCCTGATGCAGAGAATCGCACGGGCCACCCAGTTGTCGACAGGACATGGTCTTCATAGTCCTCGTTTCCTTTCACTGTGTCGGACGGTCACTTTGGATTCCAACGTGGTTCGTACGCATCTCCTCTCGGGACTTCACCGAACACGGACTATGTCCATGCTCGCCAGCACTTCGGGGTCAGCGATCAACTCGACCTCGCGCACCAGGCCCGTCTCGACATGGAACACGAAGGCCACCTTGATAGAGCGGGCGTGGATCCAGGCGGCGCCCAGCTCACCATCGATGGTGACAGGTGCAGCCCCCCGGGCGCCGTTGAAACGAGCAGCCACGGCGGCCGCGCCGTCATAGAGGGGATCCGTGCCCATCTTCTGCCCGACCGGGTCGGCACGCATGAAAGCGTCGGGGGCGAGGAGCAGCAACAGGGTGGCAAGATCCCCGCCGCGGGCTGCCGCCAGGAACGCGTCGACGACCCGCTGGCGCTCGGCGCGGGCCGACTGCGACGCGACCGGTTCCGGAACGCCCTGCACCTTGCGCCGCGCCCGGCTCGCCAACTGGCGTACCGCGGTACCAGAGCGCCCCATGACCGCGCTGACCTCGTCAAACGGATAACCGAAGATATCGTGCAGGACGAACGCCGCCCTCTCGGCAGGTGCCAGGGCGTCAAGGACCACCTGAATCGCGTCGCCCATCTTCTCGGCGAGCAACGCGTCGGCCTCCGGGTCAACCGGGGCGGGGTCGGCGGGTACCTCGGTCTCGGCCACCGACCTTGTACGTCGTTTGCGCAGCTGGTCAAGGCACAATCGCGTTACGACTGTCGTCAGCCAGGCGGGCAGGTCGTCGACGC
>DATBOO010000064.1:0-4222 GCA_036553725.1 Acidimicrobiales bacterium
CCAGGGTGGCCACCGGGCTGATCACCGCCCACAGGATCCCGAGGCTGGCCTGCTTGTACTGGGCGCGGAAATCCCGTTCGGCCAGGGTGTAGATGATGTCCCGATGGCTCCACAGGGCCCGGGCCGACTCGAAGTGGCGGACCTTGTGGCGGTAGATCAGGTCGGGCGACGGCTCAGCCGGAACCGAGGTGGCCTCGGTCTCGACCAGCGTCTGGCCGAACGGCGTTCCGGTCTCTGCCTCGGTCACTGCCATCGGGCAACTTTACCCCCCTGGCCCGCATTTCCGGGCCTCTCCGCTTGGTTGTCCGCGCCACAGAGTAGCGCGGCTGAACCGCCATGAGGCAACGGGCACACCCGTACCGTGCCCGCCGATATCATCGGCCCGTGCCGGCACCGGGGGAGCCAGCGACAACCAGTCCAGGGCCACGGGCCCGGGTGCTCCTGGCCATCAAGAGCCTCGGCCACGGTGGGGCCGAACGCCTTCTGGTCGATATGGTGGCCAACGGGGACCACCGGGCCTTCGACTACCAGGTCGCATTCGTGCTCGACACAGAGAACGCCTTCGTCCCCACCCTGGTGGCGAACGGCACCCGGGTGCACGGCCTCGGTGCGCGCCGCAACCTCGACCTCCGCTGGATGCTGGCCTTCCGCCGGCTCCTCGTGGCCCAGGAGTTCGACCTCGTGCATTTCCACCTGCCCTACACCGCGGCACTCGGCCGGCTGGTCGTCGCCTCCCTGCCCCGGAAGCGGCAACCGGTGACCCTGTACACCGAGCACAGCCTGTGGAACAAGGTCGCCGTGCTCGTCAAGATCCTCAACCGGGCGACCATCAGCCTGGACCGGGCCCTGATCGCCGTCTCGCAGGCGGCCTATGACGCGCTCCCCGGTGCCCTCCGGCCGCGGGCCCGGGTGGTGGTGCACGGCGTCGACCTCTCCCCCTCCCGCGACATGGTCCTCCGCCGCGACGAGATCCGGGGCCGGGTCCGGGCCGAGCTCGGCATTCCCCCCGGAGACCTCCTGGCCGTGACGGTGGCCAACCTTCGCTCGGAGAAGGGGTACGACGTCCTCCTCGACACCGCCCGCCTGGCGGGCGACCGCGGGTTGCCCATCCGCTTCGTGGCGGCCGGCCAGGGCTCACTGGCCGGGGAATTGGACGAGCGCCACCGGACGCTCGGCCTGGGTGAGCGGTTCCAGTTCCTCGGCCACCGCCGGGACGCCCTGGCCCTTCTCGCCGCCGCTGACATCGTGGTGCTCCCCTCCCACCAGGAGGGCCTCCCCGTCGTGCTCATGGAGGCGACCAGCGTGGGGACCGCCATCGTGGCCACGTCGGTCGGCGGCGTCCCCCATGTGATCACCGACGGCCTCAACGGCCTGGTCGTGCCGCCCGGCGACCCGGAGCAGCTGGCCGCCGCCCTCGAGCGGGTCGGCACCGATGCCGAACTCCGCCACCGACTGGGTGAGCAGGCCCTGGCCGGCAGCGCCGCCTTCGACGTGTCGCGGGCGGTTGGCGAGGTCGAGGCCATCTACCGCCGGCTGCTCGACGCCCGCCGCTGAACGCCCGCCACAATCGGTCAGAGGGTCCGGCCTTCTGACGAGGAGAGCTCACCGGCCAGGGCCTCGAGCCTGGCCGTGCCGAACTCCTCGTCGGGCTCGAGGTAGTTCCCCTCGGCCCATTCGTTCCACGACTTGATCACCACCACCTGTTCGTCCACCGGGTTGGCGCCGGCCAGCTCCACCGCCCGCCGGACGTGGACGGCGAAGCGCTCGGGGGTGGCACCGGTCGCCACCACCCCCCGCCGGCCCAATCGCGGCGTGTTGTCCCAGTTCGGATACACGCTGGGGAAGAGCCGGCCACCCAGTCCCGGCGGAGGGTCGACGGCCGCCTCGGGATAGGGATAGTGCCTCGGGCCCCGGGTGACCCCCCAGCCCAGCAGGTGCTCGCGGGCCCGGGCCGCCAGGGTGCGCCGGAAGGGAAATTGGAAGTGCACGGCTGCGTCGAAGCCGTCGGCCACGTGGGACCGGTAGTCGGACTCGCCCAACGAGGCCACCAGATAGAGCCCGACCAGGCCGGCGTCGACCGCCATCTTCTGCCACCGCTCGACGAAACGGGCCGGCTCGGGCAGCCCACCCGGTTGGTAGACGAACAGGAGTGGCCGACCGCAGACCGTCATGTAGCGGGGGTCCTCGAACGCCCGCCTCAGCGAGGTGAAGTGCTCGAGGTCGTCATCAGGACCGGGATAGGTCTGCTCGATGAGGACCTTGTTGGGGGCACCGTGCCAGATGCCCGACCAACTCTGATTGGCCCATCCCACGCAGAAGGGGAAGTCGGGCGAGCCGGAGCTGAGCACCTCCTCGAACGGTCGCTCGAGGAGGCGGTGGCCGGCGAACCAGTAGTGCCAGTAGCAGAAGCCGGTCACCCCATGGGCCCGGGCCAGCTCGGCCTGGGACTCCCGGACCTCGCCGACCCTCAGGTCGTAGAAACCGAGATCGGCCGGGAGGTGGGGCTGGACATGGCCACGGAACAACGGACGGGCCCGGGCCACGTTGGTCCATTCGGTGAAGCCCTTCCCCCACCACCGGTCGTTCTCGGGGATCGGGTGGAACTGGGGCAGGTAGAGCGCCACGACTTCCATCAGGCGGTCATGCTATCGACGGACCTACACCGGAGTCTCAGCCGGCGTCGGCGGGCCCGATGCGGGCGATCCTTCCTTCGTCGAGACGGCGAACGAGCTCGTACTCCGGCTCCAGTCTGGTCCGGAGCCGCTGCCGCTGCGATTCCGTCAGCGAAGAGCGCCTCTCGGTCACCCGGGCCCGGCGACCGACCAGGGGCAGCCCGAGGCGCTGCCCCAAGGCGGCCAGCCCGGTGGCGAAGTCCTCGGTGAAAAACACGCTCGAGCAGGCCCCGATCCGCGCCACCGCCTCGGTGACGTCGAAGCGGTCGGAGAACATGGCCAGTTGGGCCTGGAGGAGCTCACGGGGCACGCGCTCCAAGAAGGCGTCGAATCCATCCGATGCCAGGAGCCGCTCGGCGGCGGGCACCGGGCCCGGCATCGCCGGGTCGTCGCCGGCAACCAGGTAGTCGAAGTAGGAGTGCACCCGTTCGACGGGATCCCTGAGGACGGTGACGGTGAAGGTCTTCGGCGGCAGGGGCTGGGCCGACGCCGCCCGGTGGGACCGCCCGTAGAAGTAGGCCCCCTCGGTCAGCAGGCGCCGGTTGAAGGATACGAAGCTGTAGTCGCCGCTGATCGTCCGGTGCAGTCGGGAGCCGACGATCCGCTCGTAGACCTCCATCGGATCTTCGCCGCCCAACGCCATGAAACTCAGGTGGAGGCTGGTGCCGGCGGTCTTGCGAACGTGGTAGCAGTAGACCCGGCGACAGCCATCGGGCAGCTCATAGGATTTCGCCAGGCGGCGATAGGTCGGATCCGTCCTGATCTCCCAGGCCGCCCGGACCTCCCGGACCCCCTGTCGGAAGCGCCGGGCGGTCCGCCTCCGCATCCGCCCACCCGGTGTTCGAGCGTCGTCGGCCGATGGCGTTTCGGTCACATCCCCGGTTGTCGTCCGGGCGGCGGGTCGGGGAGCGAATCGTCGAAGGCGCGGTAGAAGGAAGGGTCGGTGGTCAACCGTCGGAACACCTGGTCCGACTGGCGTTCCGTGGACCACAAGAGCAGCCGCTTCCTGGCCTGGCGTACCGATCGCGCCGAGGCGGCCGGCAACACGGCGAGGTCGGCCGGCCGCAGGCGGCGCAGCGCCCCAGGGTCCTTCCGGACCCGTTTGCCCAGGGATCCGAGGCTGGGGTGGCGCCGGCTGGCCTCCGAGAACACCCTGTGGTCGTCGAGGCCGCTCCACTTGCGGCGCGACCCGGCTCCATGGTGGTAGATGTGCTGTCCGTACACCCCGAACCACAGCGGGTGGGCATCATGGGTGTTGGACCGGGTGAGGGGCTGCCAGTCGACTTGGCACCGCTCGAGGGACCGGAGCACCCGCGTCCCGGCATCGTCGAGGACGTCACCCGTCGGGGTCGTCCACGGCTCGCGGCCCCAGTCGCCGCCGATCCGCTCCCACAGTCCGACGGTGGTGGCGCAGAAGCTGGGGTGGGGACGGAGGTCGCCGAAGTTCTCCCGGCGCTGGATGGCCGTGAGCGGCCGAGCCTCGAGGGTTCCTGCCAGCCAGCGGTCCAGTGGGCGGATGGGAAAGGCGTCGCTGTCGAGGAAGATGATGA
>DATBOO010000106.1:0-11063 GCA_036553725.1 Acidimicrobiales bacterium
AACGCCAATTTCCCGAATCAGGCCGGTAGTCCGGCCCAGGTAGTGGTGACCACCGATGCTCCATTCTCAGATGCCGCCAATCAGGCTCGGACGGCCAGGTTGGTGGATGCCCTCCGCCCCTTGTCACATGTCTCCGCTGTGGTCAGCCCGTTGTCGCCCGCGGGTGCAGGCCAGGTTTCACACAACGGGCATATCGCATATGCGCGTGTTCAGTTCGACGAGCAGGCTGGAGACTTGCCTGCGGCTGCCATCAAAAAGGTGGTCAGCACCGCCGAGTCGTTCAAGGCCCCGGGTTACCAGGTGGCGATCGGGGGCGAGGCCGTCGGCCTGGTGGCCGGGGCCAATCCAGGCTCGAGTGAAGGGATCGGCATTCTCGCCGCCATCATCGTCATGCTGTTGGCCTTCGGTTCGGTCGTGGCCATGGGTCTTCCCATTATCACCGCGCTGTTCGGCATCGCCATAGGTTTTGCCGTCCTCGATCTGCTGTCCCACATCGTGACCACGCCTGTGTTCGCGCCGGAGATCATGGCGATGATCGGACTCGGCGTTGGCATCGACTACGCCCTGTTCGTCGTCACCCGATACCGCCAGGGATTGGCCGAAGAGAGAATTCCTCGAGAAGCCATCGCCCTGTCCTTGGCTACCTCGGGAAGAGCGGTGTTGTTCGCCGGTACGACGGTCATTATCTCGCTGCTCGGCCTCTTCCTTTTGCAACTTCCCTTCATGCGGGGGCTGGCCATCGGTGCCATCGCCGCGGTGGTTCTGGTGATGACCGCGGCCATCACCTTGCTTCCAGCCATGCTGGGGTTCTCCGGTCGGGCCATCGACAAACTCCACGTCCCGGGTCTCCTGCAGAGTGGAGCCGAGCCGTCCGCTCGAGGCTTCTGGTACCGGTGGAGCCGGACCGTGCAGAGGCACCCGGTGCTCGCCGGCGCCGCCGCACTCCTGGTGCTGGTCTGTCTCGCCCTGCCCTTGTTCTCCATGAGACTGGCGTTCACCGACGCTGGAAACGATCCCCCCAACATCACGACCCGACAGGCTTTCGATGCCCTGGCCACGGGGTTCGGTGCCGGATTCAACGGCCCCTTGGTCATTGCGGCTCAGATTCCTCCAGGCCAGCAGGCGGCGGTTGACAAACTCGACACTGCGCTGCAGGGCACCACCGGTATCGCCTTCGTGAGCCCGGCCCAGTTCAGCCAATCGGGCACCGCAGCGGTTATTGTTGCCTACCCGACCACGTCTCCCCAGTCTGCCCAGACCCAGGCGCTGGTCCAGACCCTGCGCAATCGAGTGATTCCCGCCGCCACGTCGGGCACCGGGTTGCATGCCCTTGTCGGAGGAGAGACTGCCGGCTCGGTTGATGCGTCGTCGTACCTGTCGTCGCGCCTCCCCTGGGTAATCGGTGCCGTTCTTCTGCTTTCGTTCCTGCTGCTCATGGCGGTATTCCGGTCATTGGCCATCCCGATCAAGGCGGTGATCGTCAATCTGCTGTCGGTGGGTGCCGCCTATGGCGTCATTGTGGCCGTCTTCCAGTGGGGATGGTTGGGTGGATTCATCGGGATCGGGGCGACCGGTCCGATCGATCCCTGGATCCCTCTCATGATGTTCACAATTCTGTTCGGGCTCTCCATGGACTACGAGGTGTTCCTGTTGTCGCGGATGCGAGAGGAGTGGCGGATCACTCATGACAATTCGTCGGCGGTGGCCGATGGATTGGCCAAAACGGCAAGGGTGATAACCGCGGCAGCCGCCATCATGATCTGTATATTCGGGTCCTTCGTCATCGGCGATCCCCTGCACGTGCTCAAGATCTTCGGCCTAGGTCTGGCCGCAGCCATCCTGATCGATGCCACCCTGGTGCGCATGGTGTTGGTTCCGTCGATCATGGAACTCGTCGGAGATGCCAACTGGTGGATGCCCTCTTGGCTGGACCGGGTAGTGCCCAATCTGGGAATCGAAGTGGATATCGACCGGTCCATCCAACCAGGAGGCGACAGGACCGTCCGTGATGTCGGGAAGATCTGACCGGCACCTTTCCAACCGCCGGACCTCTGCCCTGGTGATCGAACCCCGCAATCCCAGTGGTCTCCTCACTGATTCACGTCGCTCAGCCCGCGACGAAGCTGGTCAGCGAGAGGGTGTTGCCGTCAGGATCGGTGAACCACGCCACCCGGTCACCCCCGGGCGTCGTCCAGATCCCCCGCTCGTCCTGGTCCATGCCGTCGTAGCGGGTGAAGGCGACGCCGAGCGCCGCCAGCCCGTCGACCGCTTTCCCGATGTCGTCCACCTGCCAGCCGGCGACGGTGAACGGCTGGACGCGCAGGTCGTTCACGGGGGTCAGCCGGAGCATGGTGCCCTTCGCCTCCATGACCACCGCGAACGGGGACTCCTCGACGACGGTGAGTCCCAGTGTGGTCTCGTAGAACTGTCGGGCGGCGGCCGGGTCGGTGACCGGAATGAACGCCATCATCGGAGCGTCGCCCAGCATGGGTCGTCAGGATCCCTGGCGGGGGAGCCGGTCGGCGTAACCTGCCACGCCGGCAGCAAAGCGGGCGATCACCTTCCCGAGGACGGCCACCATTACATGGCCGGTGCCGGGGATCAACGTGTCGAAGGTCCCCGACCATCGGATCGCTGTGCCCGATCCGTCCGCCGTGCAACGGACATCGGCCCGGTAGCGGCGGACCGGGAACCCCTTCAGCATCGTGTAGCCGAGGTGATGGGGCGGGTCCCACACCACCACCTTCTCCTGCGAACCGACGCCGAACCTGGTGAACCGGCGCACGGCCCCGACGCCATCAGGGGGTGGGTCACCTGTCTCGACCAGGTCGCTGCGGTCGAGGAACGACCACTCCTTCCATCGGCGGGCCTCACCGATCAGCGGCCACACCACATCGACCGGTGCCGAGGAGCGCGCCGTGGCCGCGATCGACCACCTTCCATCGTCGCCCGGAGTCGATGGAGCCGATCCACTCATTCTTCGACGTGGGTCTTCAGTGCCTCGAGCGACTGTTGGTAGATGGTCGCCATCAGATCGGCCATCTCGTCGGGTGTCGCCTCGACCTCCCAGGTCACATGGCTGGTGTCACCGGTCGGGATGACGGTGATCACTGCACGGTGGCTCTCGACCGGGGCGCCGTCGGCGATCGAGTAGGTCAACGCCCGGCCGGCGTCGTCCCGCGACACCAACCGTTCGGTGATGGTCATCCCCATGGTGTCGAGGATCCGGTTGTCGCCCTCCACCCGACACGAGTCGATGCCCGGCATCCACCCGCCGATCCCGCCGAAGTCGCTGACCACGACCCATACGTCGTCCGCCGAGCGCTTGATGTCGATCTCGGCCCGTCCTGTCGCCATGGTTCTCCCCGTGTTCTGCTCGTGGCCCGACAGCCGCTCGGGCCGCAGGCGTTTGGTCGCCCTGATGGTAGGCGTGGAAGCGGGGAGCCTGCGAAACCCCGGCAACGGACCGGGGGACCTGGCCCATCCGTCGCCGCCCCCGGCCCAGGCGGGTGGTGGCGCCCTCCGGTGAGGCCCCGTAGCGTCCTAGACGATGGTCCCGACCCCGAACGACCCCGACGGCACCGCCGGTGGAGTGCCGGTCGTCGATGCCTCCACCCCGAGCGTGGCCGACCTGCTCCTGGCCCGGGCCGACGACGACCACCCTGGCCTTCGCTTCGAGGAGGATCAGTGGAGCTGGCGGCAGGTCGTCTCGGCCGGCGCCAGCCGGGCGGCGTGGATCCGGTCGGTGGCAGGCCCCGGTCCCCTCCATATCGGCGTGCTGCTCGGCAATGTGCCCGAGTACGTCTTCTGGCTGGGGGCGGCCGGTCTCACCGGTGCCGTGGTCGTCGGGATCAATTCCACCCGCCGGGGTGACGCGCTGGCCGGTGACATCCGCCGCACCGATTGCCAGGTGATCGTGACCGACGCCGAAGGCGCGCGCCTCCTCGAGGGCCTGGAGCTCGGCCTCACCCCGGATCGGGTGGTGTGCGTCGACAGCCGCGAGTATGCACAACTGTTGGACGCCCACCAGGGCACCGACCCGCAGTCGGTGGCGTCGGCGTCCGCCGCCGCCACCACCATCGGCAGCCTGTTTCTGCTGCTGTTCACCTCGGGGACGACCGGAGCGCCCAAGGCCGTCCGATGCACCCAGGGCCGATTGGCGTCCATCGCCGTGCGCTCCGCCGGAGCCTACGGATACGAGCGCGACGACGTGGCCTACTGCACCATGCCGCTCTTCCACGGCAACGCACTGATGGTGCTGTGGGGGCCCACCCTGGTGGTGGGCGCCACCGTGGCCCTGGCCCGACGGTTCAGCGCCTCGGGCTTCGTCGCCGATGTGCGCCACCACCGGGCCACCACGTTCACCTATGTGGGCAAGGCCCTGGCCTACGTGTTGGCCACGCCCGAGGCCGCCGACGATGCCGACACCACCCTGCGCCGAGGGTTCGGCACCGAGGCGTCGATCGCCGACCACGCCGCCTTCGAGAAGCGCTTCGGGTGCGTGCTCACCGAGGGGTACGGCTCCAGCGAAGGCGGGCTGGCCATCAGTCGCACGGAGGACACGCCGGCCGGATCGCTCGGACGGCCGACCGACGGGGTCGCCGTCGTCGACCCCGGGACACTCGAGGAGTGCCCGGTGGCGGTGTTCGACGCCGGTGGCGCGCTGGCCAACGGCGAGCTGGCCGTGGGCGAGATCGTCAACCGCGCCGGCATCGGCTCGTTCGAGGGGTACTACGGCGACCCGGAGGCCACCGCCGCCCGGACCCACAACGGGTGGTACTGGACGGGCGACCTGGCCTATCGCGATCAGGGCGGCTTCCTCTACTTCGCCGGCCGCAGCGGGGACTGGATGCGGGTGGACTCGGAGAACCTGGCCGCCGGGCCCATCGAGCGGGTCCTCGTCCGCTTCGGTGCCGTGGCCGCGGTGGCCGTCTACCCGGTGGCGGATCCCCGGTCGGGGGACCAGGTGATGGCCATGCTCGAGATGCTCCCGGGCCGGGCCTTCGATCCGGAGGGTTTCGGCACCTTTCTGGCCGGCCAGCCCGACTTCGGGACGAAATGGGCCCCGTCGTTCGTGCGGATCGCCGCCGGCGGGCTGCCCCAGACGGCCAGCGGCAAGGTGACCAAGGGCCCGTTGCGAGCCCAGGGGTGGTGGCAGGGGGGCGATCCGGTGTTCTGGCGCGGCGGCGCCCTCGACTATGCCCCGATGGACGAGGGCGACCGCCACCGACTCATGGCGGAGTTCCGGCGGCACGGTCGCGCGGGCCTGGTCGGTGGATGATGGCCGTCCGTGGGGTGACGGCGCCGGTGGTCCGGGCCTGGGAGAGGGCGTTCGCGTAGGTCGAGCGCTTGATCGACGCCGCCGATCGGTTGCAACCGCGCCGCCCGGCCACCGCCGTGCCGAGCGCGGTCCTGCGCAAGTACTCGGACGACCAGGCGGGACGGCTGGCGGGACAGATCTCCCATTCGGCCTTCTTGGCGGTGTTCCCGATGTTGCTGGTGGTCGATCCGACGCGGTCACGATCCGGAAGCCGGGGACCCTGGGGCCGGGCCGGGAGCGCTCAGGCTTCGATCGCCGCCACCCGCGGCCCGTCCGCGCCGACGGGGGCCTCGGCCACCGCCGGGGCGGCGGTTGCCACCTGGCTCGGGATGATGAAGGCAAGCGCCCCCCCGAGCAGGGCAACCCCGGAAGCGATCAGGAAACCCCGGGAGTAGCCGGCGGTCATGGCCACGTGCTTGATCTCCTCGGTGACCACGGTCCGACCGGCCAACTGCGAGGCGATGTGGGAGGCGGCCACCGTCGACAGGACGGCCAGCCCCAGGGACGCACCGATCTGCCGACTGCTGTTGACCAGTCCGGAGGCCAGGCCGGCTTCCTCCCGCGCCACCCCGCCGGTGGCCGACAGGGCGATGGGGGTGAAGGCCAGCCCCATTCCGAAGGTGGCGAGGATGCCCCCGCCGCAGGCGCCCGTCCAGTAGCTGTCGCCCGCCCGGATGAAGGACAGCCAGTACAGGCCCAGGGCCGCGCAGGCTGCCCCGGCCACCAGCACGTTCCGGGGCCCGAGCCGGGGAGCCAGGCGGCCGGCGATGGTGGCCCCGACGGCGATCGCCGCCGTCTGGGGGAGGAAGGTGAGCCCGGTGATCACCGGGGTGTAGCCGAGGACCTCTTGGAGGTAGAGCGACAGGAAGTACCACATGGCGAACATGGCCACCCCGAAACAGAACATCACCAGATTGGCCCCGGTCACCGCCCGTGAGCGGAACAGGCGGAGGGGAACCAGCGGGTGGTGGGCCAGCCTGGCCTCGATCAGCACGAAGACGGCCAGCAGTACCACGGCGATGGCCCCGGTCAGGAGGGTCGAGCGTGAGGTCCACGACACCTGGTCGGTGTGGACGATGGTGTACACCAGGGCCAACAGGCCGATGGTCACGGTGATCGACCCTGACACGTCGAGCCGGCGACGCGGGCCCTCGGCCTTGGACTCATGGAGGAAGAGGCGGGCGAACAGGAAGAGGACCACTCCGATCGGCACGTTGACGAAGAGGATCCACCGCCATGACAGGTACTGGGTAAGGAAGCCCCCGAACAGGGCGCCGGCCGCTCCGCCGCCGGCGGCGACCGCGCTCCACACTCCGAGGGCCTTGGCCCGGGAGTGCTGGTCGGTGAAGGTGACCGTCAGGATGGTGAGGGTGGCCGGCGAGAGCACGGCTGCGCCCACCCCCTGCAGCGAACGGGCGGCGATCAGCGTTTCCTGGTTGCCGGCAAACCCCCCGAGCAGGCTGGCCCCGGTGAAGAGGATCAGCCCGAGCAAGAAGATGCGCCGCCGGCCGAACAGGTCGGCGAGGCGCCCACCGAGCAGCAGAAGGCCGCCGAAGGTCAGGGAGTAGGCGGTGACCACCCACTGGAGGTTGGCGGCGCTGAACCGCAGGTCGGTCTGGATCGAGGGTAGGGCCACGTTGACGATCGAGATGTCGAGCACCACCATGAACTGGGCCAGGCACACGATGGTGAGCACGAGGCGGTCGGCCTTGTCGAGGCGGGCCTTGGTCTCAGCGGTGGTCGCTCCGTCGTCGGCGGTCAGCGTGCCGGTGTCGGCGGCCAGCGTGCCGGTGTCCGCGGCCAGCGTGCCGGTGTCCGCGGCCAGCGCTCCGGGTCCGTCGGAACGGCGGCCGGCCACCGTGGGTTCAGGGCGGCTCGGATCCATTCACGGCAGCGTATGTGCCGGCACGCGGATCCCGATCAACGGGGGCAGTGGTCCCCCCGGATCGGTCAGCGGGAGGGCCGTCCCCGGCCGGGTCAGCGTGAGAGCCAGGCGCCCGGTTCGGTGGTCAGCTTCTGGACGGACCGGGGGAGCCGGCCCGACACGATGTCGGCGATGGAAACCTGTTCGAGGACGGCCCGGAGGCTGGCCCGGACGGCGACCCAGACATCCTGCAGGTGCTCGGCCGAGCCCTCATAGGTGGCGGCCTCGGGCCGCAGCCCCCGGACCTCGGCCAGGGGTCCGTCGAGCGGGCGGATGACCTCGGCCACGGTGATGGATGCCGCCGGACGCGACAGCCGGTAGCCGCCCTCGGCGCCCCGCTGGCTGACCAGCAGACCGGCCCGGCGCATGTCGTTCAGGATGCTCTCGAGGAATTTGGCCGGGAGATGTTGGGAGTTGGCCAACGATTCGGCGGTGACCGGGCCCCCGTCCGCATCGGCCAGCGTGCACAGGGCCCGGACCGCGTAGTCCACCTTGGCGGAGATATACACAGGATGGATTCTGTCAGAGTGGCGAGCGGTTGTTCCGACTAGCCGGAGGAGGCGTCGAGCAGTCCGTAGCGCCCCCGGACCGACCGGTCGACCCGGCTGAAGGCGACATCCACCATGATCCCGATGAACACGATGACGATCATCAGGGCCACCACGGTGGGGAAGTCATTCTGGGTCAGGGCGTTGACGGTGCGGCCTCCCAGGCTGAGCGGGTTGACCAGGATCAGGAACTCCCCGGCCATCAGCGCGTGCCAGGCAAAGGCCCACCCCTGCTTCAGCCCGCCGAGAACGGTGGGGAAGGCGGCGGGCAGGACCACCCGGCGTTCGAGGGACAGCCCGCGGGCGCCGAGGATCCGCCCCGCCCGCACCAGGCCCGGCGGCACCTGGTCGATGCCGGTGATGAATCCGTTGGCCACCGCCGGTGCCGCGCCGAGCACCATCATCAGGATGATCGCCTTGGCGTTCTGGCCGAAGACCATGAAGCCGAGGGGGTACCAGAGCACCGAGGGCATGGTCTGCATGCCGGTGAGCAGCGAGCCGATGCCGGCCCGAACCACGGGGATCCGGGCCACGGCCGTCCCGACGATGCCGCCGATGACGATGACCAGCGCGTAGCCGACGACGGCCTGCTGGGCGGTGGTCCAGACCGCCTGCCAGAAGTAGGAGGTGCCGAGGAGATGCCTCAGCTGATGGGTGACCGTGTCCGGTGACTGCAGGATGTAGGGCTTCCAGTGGGCCCAGACCGCAACCTGCCAGACCAGGACGATGATGGCGAAGGCGATGAGCTTGGGCCAGGTGGCCCTCCACAGGCGCCGGGGCACGGTCCCCTTCACCGAGTGCCCGGCTCCGCCGAGGGCGTCGAGGCCGGCGAGGGCCCGGTCCAGGGTCAGGACCGGAGGGGCGCCGGCCGGGCTGGTGCCGGTCACCGCCACGCCGGTCACCGCCACCGGGGGATCCGGCGCGGGTTCGTCGAGGGCGGCGGCGGTCACCGGGTGGTCAATGGCCATGCCGGCCCACCTCCGCCCGCAGCTGATCGGTCACCGAGGCGGCCAGGCCGGCGATCTCCGCCGAGTCGATGCGCCGCGGCCGGGGCAGGTCCACGGGATACGCGGCCGCTACCCGCCCCGGCCGGCTGGTCAGCAGCACGATCCGGTCGCCCAGCCGGGCTGCCTCTCGCACGTTGTGGGTGACGAAGAGGACGGTGAAGCCCCGGTCGGTCCACAACGACTCGAGCTCGTCGTGGAGGAGGTCGCGGGTGATGGCATCGAGCGCGCCGAACGGCTCATCCATCAGCAATAGGCCGGCGTCCTGAGCCAGGGCCCGGGCCAGAGCCGCCCGCTGTCGCATCCCTCCCGACAGCTCGTGCGGTCGTTTGGACCCGAAGCCTCCGAGATGCACCCGCTCGAGAAGATCGTCGGCCACCGTCCTGCGCTCGGACTTGGCCACGCCGCGGAGCCGGAGCGGGAGCTCCACGTTGGCGGCCACCGTCAGCCACGGAAACAAGGCGGAGTCCTGGAACAGCAGGGCGATGCCCGTCCCGCTGGTACCGGGCACGGTCCGTGGACGCTTCGACGATCCATTCGACGGGAGGTCCGAGGCTCCGCCGTCGGGATCGCCGAAGTGGACGTCGACCGTGCCCACCGTGGGCCGATCGAGGCCGGCCGCCAGATTGAGCAGCGTGGTCTTGCCGCATCCCGAAGCACCCACCAGGCAGACGAACTCGCCGGGAGCGATGTCGAGCGAGATGTCCTGGAGGGCAGTCAACCCGGTCTCGCCCCGGCCGTGGCGCTTGGACACCCCGGCCAGGGTCACCGAAGGGGCCTGGGCCTTGGTCCGCGACGGAGCCAGGGCCGGGCCGGTCACGCCGCCAACTTCGCTTTTCCGCTACCGGTCAGGACCTGGTTGATCGGTGTCAGGTCGAAGATCCCGCTGATGTTGGATGTCGGGAACCCGGCGGCCTTGGCGTGAGCCAGGTCAGCCACGATCGACGTGGCGATCGGGTCGTTGGTGAAGGTCATGTCCGCAAAGGCGGTGGCCACCTCGGGGGCCTTGAGGGCCTTGCCGGTGAGGGAGGCCAGTGCGGTGTTGGCGTCCGCCTGGGCCTTGGCCGGCGAGGCATCGAGGAAGGCGGTCGTGGCCAGCTGGCCCTTCAGCAGGCCGTTCACCACCGCCGGGTTGGCGGCCAGATAGTTCTTCTCGACCACCAGCAGGGTGGTCGAGAACAGCCCCTTGGGCCACTGCGTCTTCTCGTTCACCAGGATGGACCCGTGGCCCTCGGCCACCAGGCGGGTGGCCCAGGGCTCGGGGACCCAGGCGCCGGCGATCGTGCCGGCTTCGAAGGAGGTGAGGGTGGTGGCGTTGTCCTCGGGGAGGATGGTCACGTCGCCGCCTCCGCCGTTGGGGCCCGGAAACGTGAGCCCCTGCTTCTTGAGCCAGGTGCGCAAGGCCACGTCCTGGGTATTGCCGAGCTGCGGGGTGGCGATGGTCTTGCCCTTGAGCTGGCCGGACGAGGTGATCGACGGGGAGACCACCAGCGCGGCTCCGCCGGAGGTGGCCCCGGCGATGATCCGTATGGCGCCATGCCCCTGGGTATAGGCGTTGATGGCGGAGTTCGGACCCATGTAGGCGGCGTCGAGCGATCCGGCCAGCAGGGCGGTGACCTCGGCCGGGCCGGCGTTGTAGGTGGCGGTCTGCAGGGTCACCTTGCTCGGAAGGGATCGCTTGAAGTAGCCGTCCTGCACGCCGACCAGGGCGGCGGCATGGGTCAGATTGGTGAGGTAGCCGAGGCGAAGGGTGGCCGGCGTATTCGACGCCACCGCCGACACCCCGCCGGCCGCGGCAGTGGTGGTCGGACTGCCCGAGCTCGAGCCGCAGGCCGCCACGCTGAGGGCGGCTCCGGCCACGGCGGCGACCGCCACCATTCGGCGACCACCGATTCGGCGGCTGCGGGTACGACGGGACAGGGAAGGCATTGGGCTCCTCGTAGGTCTCTTCGGTGCTCGTTTATATGGTTAACCTATATTAATAGTAAAGAGATAGGAATACAAATGGAGCCCCGGATTCGCCGGGGCGGAGCCGGCCAGCGTCTCGTCGGCGACCGACCGCACGGTGATCAGGTCGAGGTTGAACGCCTCGGCTGCGGAGAGGTAGAAGTCGTCCAACTCGAGGTAGACGACGTCCCAACCAGGGAATGGAACCAAGGTGCTGCCCTATTTGGCGAGTCGGTCGAGCGCTGCCCGGTTCTTCTCCGCGGCAATGCTCATCGGCGCCTTTGTTTCCTCAGAGGTGTCACGTCCCTCTCGACGACCGG
>DATBOO010000046.1:0-1756 GCA_036553725.1 Acidimicrobiales bacterium
CTCTCGAGCATCGCCATGGACGGGGTGGTGGTGATCGGCGAGGGGGAAAAGGACAATGCCCCCATGCTCTACAACGGGGAGCGCATCGGGGACGGCAGCCCGCCCAAGGCCGACATCGCGGTGGATCCGATCGACGGCACCACCCCCACGGCCCTCGGCCGCGGCGGCGCCCTGGCCGTGATCGCCGTGTCGGAGGAGGGCACCATGTTCGACCCGGGGCCCTGCGTGTACATGGAGAAGCTGGCGGTCGGGCCGCGCGCGGTGGGGACGATCGACATCACCAGGTCCATCGAGGACAACCTGATGGCGGTGGCCAAGGCCAAGGGGACCTCGGTGCGGGACCTGGCCGTGGCCATTCTCGACCGGCCGCGTCACAGTGAGCTCATCGCTTCGGTGCGCAGTGCCGGGGCACGGATCCGGCTGATCACCGACGGCGACGTGGCCGGCGCCATCGCCACCTCGTGGCCCGACACCGGTGTGGACATGCTGGTGGGCATCGGCGGGACCCCCGAGGGGGTCATCGCCGCCGCCGCCCTCAAATCCATGGGTGGGGAGATGCAGGGTCGGCTGTGGCCCCGCGACGACAACGAACGAGGGGCAGCCGTCGATGCCGGCTACGACGTCGACGCCGTGCTCACCACCGACGACCTGGTCCGGGGGGACAACTGCTTCTTCGCCGCCACCGGCATCACCGACGGCGAGTTGCTCCACGGCGTCCGCTACGACGAGTTCGGCGCCACCAGCCAGTCCCTGGTGACGCGGTCCAAGTCGGGCACCGTCCGACTCATCGAAGCCCGCCACCCCCTACACAAACTGGCCGAGTACAGCGCCATCGAATTCGCCTGACGGCCACATGCTTTCCGATCAGATGCAGGGCTGAGGGGTCGGTCAGCCGAAGGCCTGTCACCTCCCGCATCGGGATGACCAGGGCGGGACTGACCGTCAGGCGCTGGCCGCCGAGGTGGCGTCGACCGTCTCGAGGCGGACCTGAGCCCGGAGGAGAGCGGCTTCGGCGTCGATCAGCTCGGCGTCCGGCTCCTCGTCGTCGGGGCTCCCGGGGCCGCGTCCTCCCGACCCGGTGAGCTCGGCCACCCGGGCTTCGGCCGCGTCCAGCGCGGCCCGGGCCCGCTCGGTGTCGATCTCCTCGGCCAGCTCGGCCACGCCGATCAACAGGGTGACCCGGGTGCCCGACGCGCTCTCCCCGGCCCCGTCGGCGTCGCCCATGGGGACGTGCTGCTCGACCTGGACGAACCCTCCGTGGGCCGCCACCCTCTCCTCGTCGCCCTCGGCGCGCACCACCCGGACCACGCCGGCCTCGACGGATCCGACCAAGGGGGCGTGACCGGCGAGGAAGGTCACGTCTCCCTCGCCCGTCCGCAGGATCACTTCGGCCGCCAGCCCCGAGAGCAGGATGCGCTCCGGAGTGACCAGATCGATGGTGAAGAGGTTGCTGTCAGCCACGGCCCGAGGTGCTCCCGCTCACTCGTTCTCGAGGGCGTGGGCCTTGGCCAACACCGACTCGGCCCCGCCGACGTTGAGGAACGCCTGCTCGGGAACCTCGTCGAGCTCGCCGTCGACCAGCGCCTCGAACGACTGCACCGTTTCCTCCACGGGAACGGTCACACCCTTGAGCCCGGTGAACACCTCGCCCACGTTGAAGGGCTGGGAGAGGAAGCGCTGGATCTTCCGGGCCCTGGTCACCGTGACCCGGTCCTCCTCGGAGAGCTCGTCGAGACCGAGGATGGCGATGATGTCC
>DATBOO010000048.1:0-16907 GCA_036553725.1 Acidimicrobiales bacterium
CCTTGTCATGGATCTCGACGCCTTGTCCAACCTCGGCCGACGGAGCTGGGGGCCGTGCGCATAGGGCCGACTTCGGTGAGTATGCCGATGGACCTGTCGTCCGCGGGTCGATCGACGAGCCGACTTGCTCCATCTCGTATGTGATCGACCTTGAAGCCGGGGCCGACCGACCTCCCTCCTTGGTTGCGATCCTTACTTCGTCGTCTGGGCCGAGCCGGCGCCGATGGATTGCAGCCACTCGATCACGTTGTTCTGTCGAGTCCCGAGACCCGTGGCGGCATCCAAGGCTGTGCCTTCGGCGTAGTCCGGTTCCCAGTTGAGATCGGCGCCGGCACTCAGCAGGCGTTCGGCCGCACGGCGTTGACCGGCGGCGCAGGCGTGCCAGAACCCCTGTGAAATCTGCTCTGGGTCGATCCCGGGCACGAGCAGATCATCCAATCGGTCCAGCATTCCGAGGGCACCGGCGTGCCAGACTCTCTCGACGCGGGCGCCACGCATCACCAGTAGGCGAGCGACATGCCAGCAGGCGTAGCCCACGGCATTGTCGAGGGGCGTTCCGATAGAGCCGTCCGGTGTTTCAAGATCGGCACCCCGGTCGACGAGGGCGGTGGCCACATCCACGTCGTCGCTGCTCGCCGCATAGTGCAGCGGTGTCTCTGAGCCGGGTCCTGGTGTTGCCGAGCCGCCTCCCGTCGTGAGCGCATTCGGGTCGGCTCCGGCGTCGATCAGCAGGTGCACGATTTTCGGCCCGTTCGGGAAGTAGCCGGGCCAATCTGTGACGAAATGGAGGGCTGTTCCCGTGCCACCTCTCGCCGCGAATTTGGCTCTGGCCAGTTCAGGGTTCTCGGACAGGAGGCGACTTGCCAGGTCTACGTCGCCGCCGTGCACGGCGATGAGCAACTCGACCGCTATCGGGGCAGCCGCCGGGATGGTGACATTCGTGGTTCCGTCAGTCATGACCACAATGATCGCAGGCGGAGTCGCGAACTGACTGCGGTGGGCACCCGTCAACTCCGAAGGGCCGCCATTCCGGTGGCGCGGCCGAGGGCCAGGGCGGCCACCGGGGCAACTGCTGTCCACGGGTGCAGGGAGCGGTCTGGCCCGTCCGGGTCCTGTCGCCAGCCGTGGAACTCGGTGAGGATGCGCAGGGCGTGGAGACCCGTGTACCAGTCGATGGTCTGTCGGTCCGGGACGGTCCCCCCGTGGCGCCGGTAGGCGGCGACGAAGCGCCGTGCGAGGCCGGCGCCGGCCGCGCCGATGACCGGACGGAGTGCGGCCGGGGCGGCCAGGGGCGGGTGGCGGAGCATGAGCGTGGTGAATGCCAGGTCGTAGGCCGGATCGGCGACCAGGGCGGTGGTCCAGTCGAGCAGCGTCCATCGCTCCCCGTCAACGAGGAGATTGAACGGGTGGAGGTCGCCGTGCCCGATCACCAGCCGCTCGGCCCGTGGCGGGTTCCTTGCGAGCCGGACCGCCGCCTCGTGCAGGTCGCTCCGCCCCAGGTGGTCTGCGGATTCGGCCAGCAGGCTCAGAAAGGCATCCGCATCGCAGGGCGCCGCCACATCGGCATCGACGAGTGCGGCCCTCACCGGCGCGGGGTCGAGGGCGTGGAGGGCGGCGGTGACGCGCCCGAGCAGGTCAGGGAGATGGCGGGCCAGGGAGGGAAGCCGGCGGAAGGCGGCCATTCCGTCGAGTCCGGCCAGCGGTGGCCGACCGGGAGCGTGGTCCATGAGCAAGAACGCGCCGCCCAGCCCGCTGTCAACACCGCCGGTCAGCCGGACGGCGGGTACGGGGAAATCCATCCGGGCGATCTCACGTTGGAACACCGCTTCCTTGGCGGCGAGCGTCGGATCGGGCATGACCCGCAATACGAGGGACTCGGCCGCCGGCATGACGTTGGTCAGGCGCAGCAGGCTCATGGTGGCCCAGTAGCCGCCGGTGAGCGGTTCCGGTGCGCCGGCGAGCTCGGCGTGCTCGAAGCCGGGCTCGGCCCGCAACAGCCCGAGAAGGCGGTCGGTTTCGGGAGGAGTCACTATCACGGTATTTACTGTAACGGTTGTTTCCGGTATTGTCCAGACCCATGAGTGTCACCGCAGAAGAATCAGAGTGGCCGGTGGAAGAAGTGGCGGCCCGGTCCGGATTGCCGGTGCGGACGATCCGGGAGTACCAGACGATGCGGGTGCTCCAGCCGCCCGTCCGGCGTGGGCGGGTCAGTTTCTACAGCGATACCCACCTGCGCCGTCTGGCGCTGATCGCCCGCCTGCAAGATCGTGGCTATTCCCTGGCCGCCATGCGGGACCTGTTCGAGGCGTGGGCCGCCGGTCGGGACCTCGCCGGAGTGCTCGTCGATCCGGAGGGCTTGTTCGTCGACGAGGCGCCGCTGGTCCTGGACCGGGATGGGCTGGAGGCCGCACTCTCGCATGTTCCGGCGGATCGAATCTCTGAGCTGATTGCCCTGGGCGTGGTCATCGAGAGTGGATCGGAGCGGTACGGCGTGCCCTCGCCATCGCTGCTGAGCCTGGTGGACGACGCCGTCGCCAACGGTGTCGGCCTGGAGGAGACTCTGGCGGTAGCGGGCGCCATCGCCACCGGGGTGCGGAGCATCGCCGAAGCAGTTGCGGCCACCCTGGGGGAGGCGCTCGCGGAACGGGCCGACGACGAGGGGACGGTGCAGCTGTTGCGCCGGGGCCGCGTGTTGGTGGCGGAGGCCACCAGTCGACTGTTGCTGCACGAGCTGGGCCTGGCCCTCACCGAACCGGCTGACCATCCGGTCGACGCCAGAGTGTCACAGCTCGTGGACAGGGTCCGTTTGGGCCGGGGGACCCCGCCCTCCCACAAGGCCCGAGGGCGCCAGCCCACCAGGAGGTCAGCCCATGGCGAATGAGGAACAGACCAAGCACTGGAACAGCGACGAGGCGGGCCACTGGATCACCCACCAACAGCGCTATGACGCCATGCTCGCACCGTTCGGCGAGCGGCTGCTGGCGGCCGCTCAGGTGGCCATCGCCGATCGGGTGCTCGACGTGGGATGTGGCTGTGGCGCCACCACGTTGGCGGCCGGCCGCAGCGCTGTGATCGGCACCGCAACCGGTCTGGACCTGTCGATCCCCATGTTGGGTGTGGGTCGGCAGCGCGCGGCCGAGGAAAATCTGGCCAACGTGACCTTCGTCGACGGCGATGCCCAGACCTTCCCGTTCCCGGCCGGTGCTTTCGACGCCGCCATCAGCCGGTTCGGGATCATGTTCTTCGACGACCCCGAGGCGGCGTTCCGGAACTTGGCCGCCGCGGTGGCGCCCACGGGCCGCCTGGCCTTCGTCTGCTGGCAGGACATGCTCTCGAACCCGTTCATGGCCGTGCCGGGGCTCGCCATCGCCCAGCAGGTCGGGTTGCCGGACCTGGGCCCGCCCGGTGGGCCGGGCATGTTCTCCCTGGCCGATCCGGAGAACATCCGATCGCTGCTCGCTGCCGCCGGTTTCCTGGAGGTGGTCATCGCGCCGTTGACCGAGGAGATCCTGCTGGGGGGCGGTGGCTCACTGGCCGACGCGGTCGACTTCCTCCGCCGCGGCAGCATGGGGCGCACCGTGCTGGCCGAGATGGACGAAGCCACCCGAGGCCGGGCTCTGGAGGCGGTCACCGACGCGTTGGCTCCCTACGTCACCGGCGAAGGCGTGCGCATCGGCACCGCTGCCTGGCTCGTCACCGCCTGCCGCCCGTGAACGAGCCCCTCTGAGGCGGCGCCGACAACCAGCCACAGAGGTCCAGGTCAATCCGCTCCCCGGGCAACGGGTAGCTTGGCCCGACGCCATTCCGGGAACCCGTCCTCCAGCCGCCGTGCCACGACGCCTCGCCGATGCAGCAGTCGGACAGCCTCGTCGGCGTAGACGCAGTACGGGCCCCGGCAGTAGGCGACCACATCGGCGTCGGCGGGGATGGAACGAAGGTGCTGACGCAACTCGGCGAGGGGCACGGCGCGGGCGCCGGCGATGTGCCCGGCATTGAATTCGACCGCGGGCCGAACATCGAGGAGGACCACGTCCCCCTGTCGAAGGCGCCGCGCCAGCTCGGCTCGGCTGACGATCTCGACACCTTCGCGATCGCCGAGATAGGCCCGGGCCAGATCGTCGAAGCCGGCCACGTGCTCTGCGGCGACGTCCCGAAGCACCCTCCAGAGCTCCTCCACCCGGTCGTTGGCCAGTGCGTAGAACACACGAGTTCCCTCGCGCCTCGTCGTCAGCAGACCCGAGCGCAACAGGACCCGGAGGTGCTGCGAGGTGTTGGCCACACTCTGGCCGATTTCGACTGCCACCTCGTCGACGGAGCGCTCGCCCTGGCCGAGGAGGTCCACGATCTCCGCCCGCCGCCCGCTGGCCAGAGCCTTCGCCACATCGGCAAGGGAATCGAAGAGGGCATTCTTGGCGACACGATCGGACATGCCCCCATCGTGTGCCCCGCTGAGGCTAGTCGTCAAGTATTCAAGTGATCTCTTGACAATATTCATCCGGGGCCGCATACTGCCGCGGAGGGGCATACGAAAGAGGAGCCGGTATGGATCCAGAGCCAGCCGTTGAGAGACAGACAGGGTCCACCGGAGCCAGCTCGGCCCTGGTGGGGATCGAGCCGGACCACGTCTTTGCCATACTGACCGACCTTGACCGCCTCCCGACATGGAACGAGAAGATGCTCCGGGTCGTCGAGCTCCCCGATCGCGTCGAGCCCGGGGCCGAGTGGGTAGTCGAGTTCGCGATGTTCGGGCGGAAATGGAAGAGCCGGTCTCGGGTCTCGGACCTGGACGTCGTCGGTCGCCGGTTCGAGTACCGGACCCACACCGATGACGGAAATCCCTCTTTCGCCGACTGGCACTGGACTGTCGAGGCTGCCGCCGAGGGGTGCCGGGTCAGCGTCAGTTGGGAGCTGCACCCGCTCACTTTCTGGCGTCGCGTGGTCTTCCTGCGCGTACGTGCCCGCCAGCTGGCGCACCACGAGGTCCCTGCATCACTGGCCGCGCTGACCAGGGTCGGCGTTGCCAATGGGCAGACGTCTGGATGATCGGCCGCGAGGGCCCACGACGGGTGAGGAGGCCGCGGTGACCGAGGTCGTGGCGTTCGTCGATGGAGGGCTTGGAAACAGCTCGTACCTGGTGGACGTGGGCGACGGGCGTGCCCTCGCCGTGGACCCGTCGCGTGACTCGCGCCCGTATCTCGCGGCCGCCGAAAAGCGCGGCCTGACGATCAGCCACACCGTGGAGACCCACCTGCACGCTGACTTCGTGACCGGGAGCCGCGAGTTGGCCGCACATGGCGCGGCCGTACTGGCGTCGACCGCCGCGGCCATCGAGTGGCCCCACCGGGGAGTGGGTCACGGCGACGAGGTGGACCTGGGCGGACTCACGCTTCGGGCCCTGGCCACCCCCGGCCACACCCCCGAGCACCTCGCCTTCCTGCTTCTCGATGCCGAGCGGCCGATCGGGCTGTTCTCGGGCGGTTCGCTGCTCGTCGGCTCGGTCGCCCGTACCGATCTCATCGACCCCGACGAGACCGAGGGTCTGGCCCGGGCGCTCTGGAGGTCGATCAACGAGCAGCTACTGCTGCTCCCCGATGATCTGGTCGTGTACCCGACCCACGGTGCCGGATCGTTCTGCTCCGCCCCCGCCGGCGGCGAGCGCACGACCACCATCGGACGCGAGCGGACCACCAATCCGCTGCTGGCCGCGGGGTCCGAGGACGCATTCGTGGCCCGCCTCCTCGGTGGGCTCGGGACCTACCCGCCGTACTTCCTCGAGTTGCGCGAGGTGAACCGCAGGGGTCCGCACGTCTACGCCGGGTTCCCCGACCTGGCGCAACTCGACGGGTCGGAGGTGTGCCGGCTGGTCGATGCCGGAGCGGCCGTGGTCGACGTTCGGAGCTTCGGCCGCTTCGGCGCCGGACACATCCCGGGATCACTGTCCATCGAGCTCCGCCCCCAGTTTGCGTCCTGGCTCGGCTGGCTGGTGGGACGCGACCGACCGGTGGTGTTCGTCACCGACGCCGACACCGACCGCCGTGAACTGGTGCGTCAGTGCCTGACCGTCGGCTACGAGCATCTCGCCGGGGAGTTGGACGGCGGCATGGGCGCCTGGACCGGACCGATCGGGCACGTGGGCCTTGTTCCCGTCGGGCAGGTCGTCGGCCCGGTCCTCGACATCCGCCAGGACGCTGAGTACGAGGCCGGGCACCTCCCCGGAGCTGCTCACGTCGAACTCGGCGCGTTGACGGACACGGAGTCCCGGGTCGAGTCGGGACCGATGACGGTCATGTGCGGGCACGGGGAGCGGGCCATGACCGCTGCCAGCCTGCTGGCCGCCGGCGGACGGCCCCACCTCGCGGTGGCGGTAGGTGGCCCGACAGATTGGGCCACGGTCACCGGCCGTACCCTGGCGACCGGTCGATGAAGCGGGCGGCCAGCCCCCCGGTCCGACTCGGCCTGAGTGCCAATCTGGCTCAGTTCAGCCTGCTGGTCGCCGTCAACGCCCTGGTCGGCGGGATGCTCGGCCAGGAACGGACAGTCGTGCCGTTGCTGGCCACCCGTGTGTTCCATCTCCACGACTTCACCGCCGCCCTCACCTTCATCGTCGCCTTCGGTGCGGTGAAGGCGGCCACCAACTTCTTCGCCGGCACCCTCTCTGACCGGGTGGGGCGCAAGCCGGTGCTGGTTGCCGGCTGGCTGATCGCCCTTCCCATCCCGCTCCTCTTGATGTGGGCGCCGACCTGGGGATGGATCATCGTCGCCAACCTGTTGCTGGGGGTCAACCAGGGACTCACCTGGTCCACCACCGTCATCATGAAGATCGATCTGGTGGGCCCCGAGCGGCGGGGTCTGGCCATGGGCTTCAACGAGGCGGCCGGCTACGGGGCGGTGGCCGTCACCGCCATGGCGACCGGTTTCATCGCCGCCCACTGGGGGCTTCGGCCCCAACCGTTCTTTCTCGGCGTCGCCTACGCCGGCCTCGGCCTCGGCCTCTCCGCTCTGTTCGTCCGCGAGACCCATGGCCACGCGCTCCGCGAAGCACGCACCCACAAGCCATCCTCCGCCGAGCTTCACGGAGACCTGACCACCAGCCAGGTCTTCGCCCTCACCAGCTTCAAGGAGAGGGCCCTTTCCGCCGCCTGCCAGGCCGGCATGGTCAACAACCTCAACGACGGACTGGCCTGGGGCATCTTCCCGGTCTACTTCGCCCGCTACGGCCTCTCGGTGTCACGCATCGGCCTCCTGGCGGGCCTCTATCCGGCGGTCTGGGGCCTCGGCCAGCTCGTCACTGGGGGACTGTCGGACCGCATCGGGCGCAAGTGGCTCATCGCCGCGGGCATGTGGGTCCAGGCCATTGCCATTGCCTGGATCGCCGCCACCCACGGGTTCGCCGACTGGGCGCTAGGCGCACTCCTACTCGGGGCGGGCACGGCCATGGTCTACCCCACCCTCCTCGCCGCCATCGGTGACGTCGCTCATCCAAGCTGGCGAGCATCGTCGGTTGGCGTCTACCGCCTCTGGCGCGACGGCGGATTCGCTGTCGGCGCCCTGCTCACCGGCATCATCGCCGACTGGCTCGGCATTGCCGCCGCCATCTGGGCCGTGGCCGCGCTGACCGCTCTCAGCGGAGTCGTGGTCGCCGTGCGCATGTACGAGACTCGCGTCAGGGCTGGGCCCCTCCCCGTCCTCGGGCAGCTGCCTGTCAGTAGTCGCTAGCCGGCCAGTCGTGCACCCCTCGGGGCATCCCAATCCTGTCCGCGTCGCCCGGATGGCATGATCTCTCTGTGGAGGAGGCGTCGATCGGACTGGTGCTGGACTGCGCCGACCCCGACACCCTGGCCGACTTCTGGTCAGCGGCGCTCGGGCTCGAGCGGATCGGCTCTGCCGGCAACTACGTCCTGCTCGTTTCGCCTTCCGCAGCACTGCCCAAGCTCCTACTCCAACGAGTGGCAGAGGCGAAGGTGACCAAGAACCGCATGCACCTCGACATCGAGACGCCGGACGTGGACGCCGAGGCGACCCGCCTCGAAGGCCTCGGAGCGCGCCGCATCGAGCCCGAGGTCCGAATCGAACACGGGACCAGGTGGGTGGTCATGGCGGACCCCGAGGACAACGAATTCTGCGTTTGCAATGGCGGCCAAGAGGTGTCGACGCTTCCGAGTTGACACTCCCGCGGCCGGAGCGGCTGACCGCGGCCGCGGCTCAGGTCACCTGAGGTGCCGGGGTGGACCGACCCGAGTCCCCCTCCCGCGCCGTCCGGGCCCGCTCGATCTGCCGGTCGAGCATGGCCCGGGCCTCACTGGCGTCTCGGTTGGCCGCCCTGGTCCTCACCGGGCCCGGGGTCGAGTCGAGGTGGAAGGAGCCGAGGCCGAGCGCCCTCTGGACCGGGCCGGCGGTGATCCGCAGGCTCTGTGTGCGCTGGTGCGGGACGATGTCGATGGTGCGCGACAAGAGTCCGTGGCGGGCCACGAACACCCGGTCGTCGGCGCCAGCCAGCTGGGCCCGCCACCACAGCGGGGCCCGGAGGGCCGCCCGGCGGGGCGGGCGGGTGAGCGGGATGTCGCCCAGGGCGACGCCGCCCAGGACCCAGCCGACGAGGCGCTCGGCGAACTGCCGGTCTGTCACCGGGATGAGGGTGGCCCGTTTGACCGAGCCGGTCCGACCGTAGCCGGCCACGTTCATCCGGACCTGCACCCACCCGAACGGACGCCACGACACCGGCTGGTGGATGAGGATGGCCTGTATTCGCCCCGGCGGAACCGTCTGGCGGCTGGTGGAGAGGAGGCCGTGGCGGACTCGGAGACCGTCGGGGGACTCGGCGACGGTGAATTCCCAGAGGAAATTGAGCCGCTGCCAGATGGCGTGGACGATCAGGACGGCGAACCAGATGAAGATGGCGACACCGACCCCGGCGGTGGCCCGGTGGCCGTTGTTCTGCCCGACGACGGTCAGCGCCGGGCCGATGGCCAGGAGGACGAGGCGCCAGGAGATCATCTGGAGCAGTACCGATCCGATCAGCCGGCCATGGGGCACCGTGATCAGTGTCCGCTCCGGCGCTTCGCCCTCGCCATCTCCGGCCCCGGTCGATCGGCTCAAGAGGTCGGCCCGGAGACCCTGGGCCGACGGCAGCGCCAGGTAGCGCAGGCGGACCGCGGCCCGCTCGTTCCCGGCCGTCGTCACTTTGACCTCGGCCAGGCCGAAGATGCGGGCCGAGAACGGCTCGAGCACGTCGACGCTCTGGACCCGGTTCAGCCGGATGCGTTTGGACTGCCTCTGGAACAGACCGCTGTCGATGCGGAGCTCGCCTCCCAACAGGTGATAGCTGGTGACGGCGACGGTGACGATGCCGCGCACCACCACGAGCACCGCCAGTCCTCCGAAGACGGCCACCTGAGGCCAGCGCGGGCCTCCCGAGGACCCACGCTCGGCCAGTCCGAGCAGGGTGATGGCCACCAGGACGCCGAGGATGCGGCCTCCGAGCGCGACAGGAGTCAGCGGGTGCAGCCGGTAGGTCTCTTCGGGCGCGCCCGGGTCACCACCGGGGCCGAGGTCAGAGACCGGCGGCATGGGCCTCGCCCCGGGCGGTCAACCGGTCCCGAAGCGAGCCGGCGTCGACGGCGGTGAGTCCGCACACCCGGGCGTCGGTGGTGGCGGCGGCGGTGTGGAGTTTGACGTTCACCAGCCCGAAGGCCCGTTCGATCGGCCCGGCCTTCACATCCACGAGCTGCATGCGGCCGTACGGGACGACGGTCAGCTTCTTGAACAGGGCGCCGTGGGTGACCAGGAGATCGTCCTCCCTTTCGACATAGCCCCACGAGCGGAAGTTGCGCCCGACCGCGAACCAGGCCCAGGCCAGGACCGACACGGCGACGATGGCGGTGACCAGACCGGCCAGGGATGAGGCGGTGCCCACTCCCCAGGCCATGGCGGCGAACGGGACCAACAGCGCCGCCACCAGGGTCCGCCGCATGCGGGCGAGCCGCGGCGAGACGCCCGTCCACGCCAGGCCGGGAGGGGGCGCGAAGGGCAGGTCCACAGGCGAAATCTAGTGGTCCTCCAACCCGGAACCCGAACATGCGCCGGCCCGGCAGCCGGCACCGGCACCGATGCTCCATCCTGCTCAGCCCGATCGTCCCGGCCGGCCGGCCGGACGATGCAGGGCGATCGCCTCCTCGAGCTCATCGGTGTCCTCGGCCGAGATGGCCCGGAGCGGCTGGCCGCGGGCAGGCCGCCAGTAGACCCGGTCGCCGGCCCGCCAGCCCACATTGCGCAGCACCTGCTTGTCGGTCTTGTTGGTCGGGCCCACCGGCAGGCGGCCGACGAGGCGCACGTAACGCGGCGTCCACTTCGTCCCGAGGTCGGGCTGGGCCCCGAGGAACTCGTCGAATGCCGACGGATCGAAGGTCGCAGGGTCCCTGAACTCGAGGACGGCCATGACCTGGTCGTCGGCCGTCCGCTCGTCGGGGACACCGAAGACCGCCACTCCGCTCACCCCGTCGAACCGGTTGAACAGTCGTTCCAAGGGGGCTGACGCGAAGTTCTCACCGTCCACCCGGATCCAGTCCATCGTCCGACCCGCGAAGTAGAAGACACCATTTACGTCGCGGTACCCGAGGTCACCGGACCAATACCAGCCGTTCCGGGACCGTTGGCGATCTGCTTCGGGATTTTTGTAGTAGCCCTCGAAGCGTCCGAGGGCCTTGCGCCCGACGATCTCGCCGATCGCCCCCGCTGCGTTCAGCATTTTCCCGGAGTCGTCGAACCGGGCCGCGTCGCACTCCTTTTCCGTCTCGGAGTTGACGATGGCCACGTCGAGGCCGTCCAGAGGAACGCCCAGGGCATCGGGCGGCAGCCCGGCCCGGGGAACGAAGACCACCGCGTTCTCGCTCGAGCCGTAGCCCGAGACGACTCGGCACCCGAATCTGTGCTCGAAGGCGGCGGCGTCGGCCATGGAGGACTCGGGGGCGAGGACCACCTTCAGGCGGTGGTGGCGATCGTGCGGGTCGGACGGGGTACTGACGATGAAGGAGAGGGCACGGCCGATGGTGGCGAAGAACGTGCTCGACGTCGAACGGATCTCCGACATGCATGACGATGCGGAGAACCGTCGGCGAAGCACGATCGAGGCCCCGCTCCCCATGGCCGGGAACACGCTTGAGAAGAGGGCGTTGCCGTGGAAGAGCGGCATGGCGCAGTACAGGACGTCGTCAGGTGTGAACCCGATTCCCGTCGCCGACCGGGCCACCCGTTGCTGCGAGACCCGGACCGCCTTGGGGGCACCGGTGGAGCCGGCGGTGAACAGCAGCAGGGCCAGATCGTCAGGCGATGGTCCCGCCTGCCCGGCGGTGCCCTTCGGATTGACGGGTGGGGGGTGTTCGATGTCGACGATTCGGGCCTGACCGAGGTCGAGCCCGGCGAGGAGGGGCCGATGGGCGGCGTCGGTGAGGACGATCCCGCAGTCGGTGAAGGCGATGTCCCGGGCCAGCTCCTCGCCCCTGCGGGTCGAATTGAGGCCGACGATCACCGATCCGGACAGCATGGCCGCACCCAGGGTGAACAGGTATTCGGGCACATTGTCGAGCAGGACGCCGACATGGGTTGGGTCGTCAGGGTCCTCCGCAGTGAGCCACCCGGTCCAGGCGACCATCTCGGCGACGACCTCGGCCCAGGTCCAGCGCCGACCCTCGAAGACCAGGCCCGGATTGGAGTCGTGTTCCCGGGCCAGGACGGCCTCGGCCGCGGTCCGGAATGCCTCAGGTGGCAAAGGAATCCAGCTCGAAGTACGCCTCGAGCCCTTGGAGTCCGTACTCCCGGGCCTCGGGGATCATGGGGCCAACCCGGAGGTCATGGAGCGAACAGTACCGGCGCGCGGCCCCGGCCGCATGGGGCCCGACCATCGGCGCGTCAGCGCCGTCCACGCCGGGCTCTCCACGCCACCACGGTGTGCCACCGCTAGGATGAGCGTTCCGATGCCGGGATCGATCGCCTTCGTCTGCGCCATGCCGATGGAGCTCTCCCCGCTGAAGAGGAGGCTCTCGCTCGAGAAGACCCGGGTCGGGTCCCTCGAGGCCCACGTCGGCGAGCTCGACGGCGGCCCGGTGGTGGCCATCGTCACGGGCATGGGCACCTCCCTGGCTGCCCGAGCGGTCGAGCGCCTGTTGGAGGCCATGGAAGTCACCCGGGTCCTCGTGGTCGGCATCACCGGCGCCGTCGAGGACGAGACGCCGATCGGGGCCCTGATCCTGCCCGAGGTGGTCGTGGACGGCGCCACCGGCGCCGAGTTCCGGCCGACCCGGCTCGGCGACGGCAGCCCTGACGGCAAGATGTGGACGTCCGACGACCTGATCACCGATCCCGCGGTCATCTCCGGGTTGCGGTCCGACGGTGTGGTCTCCCTGGACATGGAGACGGCCGCCATCGCCCGGGTCTGTGACCGCCGCGGCATCCCCTGGTCCGTCTTCCGATCCATCAGCGACCGGGCCACGGACGGCAGCGTCGACGAGGAGGTGTTCCATCTCAGCAACCAGGACGGTACGCCCAATGCCAAAGCGATCGCCTCGTACGTCCTCCGGCGGCCGGGCCGCCTCCCGGCGATGGCACGGATGGCCAAGGCGGCCAAGTTGGCCACCGAGCGCGCCGCGGAGGCGGCCCTCAGTGCGCTGGCCGCGCCAGCGCCCCCTGAGCCGTAGGAGCCGGTACCCCGGGCACGGCTCAGAAATCCTGTGCCGCCATCGCATCCACGTCCGCCAGATGGCGGTGCTTCTCGGCATCGTCGAGGAACGAGGCGACGAACGAGTTGCGGGCCAGCTGGACGATCTCGTTCCTGTCGAGATCGAGCGCCTCGGCTACCGCCACCAGGTTGTCCGCAACATAACCGCCGAAGTAGGCGGGATCGTCCGAATTCACCGTCACCAGCAACCCGCGCCGGAGCAGTACCGCCAGGTTGTGGTGGCCCAGGTCGGGAAACACCCCGAGCCTCACATTGGAGAGCGGGCACACGGTGAGCGGCACCTGGTCGGCCAGCAGCCGCTCGACCAGGGCCTGGTCCTCCCAACACCGAACCCCATGGTCGATTCGGAGCACACCCAACTGCTCGAGCGCCTCCCAGATATACGCCGGGGGGCCCTCCTCGCCGGCATGGGCTACCCCCGGCAGTCCCTCCTCACCGGCCCGATGGAACACCGATTCGAAGGTCGAAGGAGGGAAGCCGAGCTCGGAGGAGTCGAGGCCGACGGCGGTGAGCAGGTGCCGGTGGGGGAGTGCCTGCTCGAGTGTGGCCATGGCTGCGTCAGCACCCAAGTGGCGCAGGAAGCACAGAATGAGGCGCCAGCTGAGCCGCCATCGGCGTCGACCGTCGTCGAGGGCGCGGCAGATTCCGCTGACAACCGTGCCGAAGGGAATTCCCCGGTCGGTGTGTGTCTGCGGATCGAAGAAGACCTCGACATGGGAGACGCCCTGGGCGGCGGCCCGGCTCAGATAGGCGATGGTCAAGTCGTAGAAGTCCTGCTCGGTGACGAGCACCGCACATCCGGTGTAGTAGACGTCCAGGAAGGACTGCAGGTCCTCGAAGACGTAGGCGCGCCGCACTGCTTCCACGTCGTCATAGGGAAGTGAGATGCCGTTGCGGGCAGCCAGCGCCATCATCATCTCGGGCTCGAGCGTTCCTTCGAGGTGGAGGTGCAGCTCGGCCTTCGGCAATTGGTGGATGAAGCGGGTCAGGTCGTCGCGGGTGCCGCAGCCAGTCGCCGGATCCCCGGTCACCGTGCGGTCATACCTTCGATTCGGTCATGCCTTCCATCGGACCAAGTTAGTCCCTGAGGTCATCCTGACCGCGCAGGCGGGTCAGGAACGCCCGGTCGCTCACTCCCGGAAGTCGGGCCTCGGTCCTCGCTGTGAGGCGGAGCGCCCCTTGGGCTCCTCCCAGTCCTCTTGTCGACCGAGCGCCGTGAGATCGAGGAAGTAGTAGGAACCGCCGAGCATCTCCGTCCCGCGGGCATACATCGAGTAAGTGTGGAAGACGTCGTCGCCCTCCCGCAGGAACATGCTGTAGCCCGGCTGCTCGGAGGATCCGTCTCCCAGCCAACCCATGCCGGCCTGCTCGAGCTCGGCCATCGACCGGAAATTGAACTCGACCGGCATGACCGACGGATCGAGGGTCGCGTGGAAGTCGTAGTTGAAGGTGCTGCCGTCCGACGAATACCAGGGGAAGGTCCACCCCCTCTGCACCTTGTACCGCTCAATCTTGGCGATAGGGGCCCGCGACACCACGACCAGTGTCGTGTCCCGGGCCGCCAGGTGCCGGAGGAGCCCGGCCGAGATCTCGTCGGACGCCGCCGTGCAACTCGGGCAACCATCGTCCCAATCCGGGTCGAACATGAAGTGCTGGACGATGAGCTGATGACGGCCTTCGAACAACTCGAGGAGCCCGACTCTGCCCCCGGCGCCCTCGAAGGCGTACTGCTTGTCAACTCTGACCATAGGCAGGTTGCGCCGCCTCGTGTTGAGCTCGTCACGGGCACGGGTCATGGCCTTCTCCGCCACCAGCAGCTCCTTGCGGGCAGTCAACCACTGGTCTCGTGACACGACCTCGGGCAGATGTCTCATTTGGGCTCCCATCGAAGGCGGTGACAGGTTGGACGATCGGGGAACGTCGAATTCATCTGCCGTCCGGGGGATCCGTATGAGACCCCTCCAGCCCACATCGGTCCAAGGCCAACCGGCACCTCGGGCCCGCGATCCGGCACCAGTGGATAGGGCACCGTCGGAGATGGGAGAGTGGTAGGGCTCCACTCGAATCTTGCCAGGACGACAGCCATGGAGGTCAGCATGCCAGCGTTGGACTGGGCCACCCATCACCGATTGTGGGTACTGGGTATCGGAGTCGGTGTCCTCATCGTGGCGGTGGCAGCCGGGTTGTGGTTTTTCGCACTGCGGAGCCCGGGCACACAGATCGACCTGCGCCAGGCCCTTCGCCTGTACCGCCAAGGCCAGCACGCTAGGTCCAACGGGAGCCCGCGCCTCCCGCCGCCCGGGGTCTACCGGTACTGGACCTCCGGCGGCGAGCATCTCAGCCTGGGCGGGATCAACCGCTCGTTCCCGGGTCTCACCGAGATGATCGTCAACGATTCGAATTGCGCCACAGTCAAGTGGGCGCCCTTTGTGGAGCACATCGAGGGTCTGGTGGAGTGCCCGTCGGTCGGCGGCGGAATTGCCATGGCGTCGGCCATGTCGGACGAGCAGATTGCCGGGATCCGTACCGTCGAGACCGTCCAATGCCCTACGAACGCCTACCTGGTCCCACCCGAGGTGTCCCCGGGCGAACGGTGGGAGGCGACGTGCCACGTGCCCAGCGGCAGTGTCGCCTTTGCCGGAGAGGTGGTGGGGTCGGCTGCGGTCACTGTCGGCCGGCACAAGATTCCGGCACTTCACACGCGGGTCACCCTCTTCTACTCCGGAGATGAATCGGGGGCCAATCCCACCGACTATTGGATCTCGATGCAGAACGGGGTGATTCTGCGCCAGCGGGAGACGGTTGACGTCGCCCAGGAGAGCGGGCCGCTGGGCTCGGTGCGCTACACCGAGGAGATGGCACTGGCCATTGCTTCGACGAAGCCCATCCGCTGACCCGACTTTCGGCAGACCGCTAGTCGAGGCCGAGCACCCGCAGCGCATTGGTACGCAGGAATTTTGGCCACACATCGTCCTTGAACCCGACGTTGGGCATCTCGGTCATGATCCGCTCCATCGAGAGGCCCATGGGGAAGTAGCCGGCGTAGATGATCTTCTCCGCGCCACGGGTATTGGCGTAGTCGATGATGTCCCGAGGGTAGTACTTGGGGGCGAAGGCGCTGGTCGAGTAGTGGAGTCCCGGCCACTTGAGCATGAGTTTGACGGCGAGCTCCGTCCACGGCTCACACCCGTGACGGGTCACGAAAACCAGGTCGGGAAAGTCGAACATGACTTCGTCGATGAGCTCTACGTGCTGGCAGGCCGCTTTGAGCCGCGGCCCGGGGATACCCGCACAACAGAAGATCGGAATCCCCAGTTCCACGCATTTGGCATAGAGCGGGTACATCTTCTTGTCGTTGATGGGGACCTGGGGGAAGGTGCCGGCAGGGAAGACGCCCACCGCCCGTATGCCGAAGGTCTCGTACTCGGAGACCAATCGGCTGATCCCCGCCATTCCGTCGTTGGGATCAGCTGTCGAGGACGGGATGAACCGGTCGGGATGCCGCTTCAGCGCAGCAGCGCCCGTGCCCGCGGGGTCGCCCACTCCGATCATCCCCTTTTCGATCCCCCAGAGGTCCATCTCCCGGAGCGTCACTCCGACCGGGTCGTCAGAGCCCTCGAGTTCCTTGCCGGGCACATCCTTGAAGATGTACTCGACCGGGAAGTCGAACTCCTCCTTGGACTGGGTGTCCTTGGTCTGCCGGGTGATGAATCGGTACACCTGCTTCATGTCGGGGTGCGGAAACCCCAACATGGTGTCCACCACACCGACGTCTGCTGGCATGCCCATGGTCGACCCTTCCCCCTTTGCCGGAACCGGCCCATGCTACCTGCCATGGATCCGGGCACCGAGGTAGCCACAGCCCCGCGCCGTGGTCCATACTGCGGGGGTAAGAACCGGAACACCGCTTGTCCCCCGTCCACGCGTTCCTCGCCCCGGCCGCCCCCCAGCCGGCACCGGGCAGGGACCCTGTTCGAGTCTGATCGGTAGTGCGGCCGCCGGCCCGCCACCCAAGCGTGAACAGAAAGGGAATCTGATGGCCGTCACCGACCAGGCCTCGACCGGGGCCCAGGCGTCCCCGGTCCTTCCGGCCGCCCGGGCAATCGACCTCGTCAAGACCTACGGCAGGGGTGATGCTGTCGTCCGTGCCCTCGACGGGATCAACGTCGAGTTCGAG
>DATBOO010000176.1:0-11075 GCA_036553725.1 Acidimicrobiales bacterium
GGGCCAGCTGGTGGTGGTCGCCTGCCACGCCGGGGTCATCGAAGCGTCGATCCTGGCCAAGCTGGCGGTCGCCGGGGGGCTCGACGGTGCCCGCCTGCAGCTCCGGACCCGGCACGCCTCCATGACCGGCTGGGAGGTCGAGGCGGGCCGATGGCGGCTCCTCGGCTACAACGACGCCGCGCCCCTGCCTGCGCCCGGGTAGGCGGGTACGGGCCCCGGTTCAGCAGGCGTAGTCGTTGTCGAACCCGTTGGTGTTGGCGCCATTGGTGAATTGCACCATGACCACCGGACCGGAGGCGAAGCTGAATCCTGAGCAGTACTGGGCCGGGTTGAACGGCGGGGTGTTGGAGCCCCAGTCGGCGACCCACTCGGGAACGCCGGGAGAGTAGCTTCCGACAATTTGCGACCAGTGGGACTGCTGGGAGTAGATGCCGACGCTGTTCAATCCGCGCGACTGCAGTCCGTCGATGGCCCCCTGGACCATCGAGGCATTGGCCCCGGTGTCCGACGACCACGAGGGATCGGACTCGACGTCGAGCCACCAGGCCACCGAAGTGTCCACCCCGGCATTGGCCGCCTTCTGGAAGGCGTCCAGCGCGGTCTCGAACCCGAATTGGCAGGCGGCCGGCACCAGCCGGGTAGTGCACGCCGGATCACCGGTGCCGGACGCATCGGTGCCGTAGGTCAGATAGATGTAGAGGTTGAGACCGGCCGCGGCCCACTTGGCCTCCTGGTAGAGGCATGGGTTGGTGGCGCCCATCGAGTAGCCGACCACTTCGACCACCCCGATGCTGTGGGGGGAGGGTGGGAGTCCACCGCACTGGAAGTTGGAGATGTCGTACCCGGTGGAGCCGGACTGGTACGAGGACGCCGAGAAGCGCCCGGTGCCGGCGGCCTCGGCCATGCCCACCACCGGCTTGTTGAGCACCTGGGGGGCGGAACCCCAGTAGTAGGCATCCCCGAATTGGCTCACGGCTCCGTTGTTGTTGGTGGACCAGTAGCCGCCGCCGTCGCTGGTGCTGGTGATGGCGACGATGGGCCGGCTCTGGGGCGTGTTCCCCAGTGATCCGAAGAACTGGGCGTCGCCGAAGGAGAAGACACCCCCGTCGGAGGCGGTGAACCAGTAGCCGCGACCGCTGGGGGTCGCCGTCATTCCCACGATGGGCCTGTTCAGGTGGATGTTGCCGGTCGAGCCGTAGAACTGGGCGTCACCGAAACTGAACACCCCACCGTCGGCGGCCACCAGCCAGTAGCCCCCGCCGTCGGGGGTGGCGGCCATGCCCACCACCGGCTGGTTGAGGTGGAGGTTGCCGGTAGAGCCGAAGAACGGCGCGTCACCGAAGGTGAAGATGCCCCCGTCGGAGGCCACCATCCAATATCCGGCTCCGCTGTGGGTGACGGCCATCCCCACCACCGGACGGTTCAGGTGGATGTTGCCGGTCGAGCCGTAGAACGGGGCATCACCGAAGGTGAAGATGCCGCCGTCGGAGGCGACCAGCCAGTAGCCGGCGCTGTCGCGGGTACCGGCCATCCCGACGATGGGCTGGTTCAGGCGGAGGCCACCGGTGGATCCGTAGAACTGGGCACCGCCGAAGGAGAAAATGCCGCCGTCCGAGGCCACCAGCCAGTACGCCGACCTCTGAGCGACGGCATGCGCCGTCGGGGCGGCGGCCGAGGCACGGGCCGGGACGACGATCGAGCCCGTCAGGCAGAGGAGGCCGGCCATGATCGTCCCGGCGGCCCAGCCTCCACGGTGATGCCGCCCGGGCTCCGAACGGGAGGTGGCCGGGCGCTGACGTCGTGGGAACGGCATGGTGAACAGAAGCTCCATTGATCGGTTGAGCAGGCCCCAGCAACGGCACGGCCGTTGTTGTCCGGTTGCACGGCGGTCGACACGGCGACCGGCGGTTCGGGTAAGCCACAAGTCTCGTTGCTGGGGCGGGATCGGTCAATGACCCCCCCCTGGCCTCCGGTCGGTCGGCCGGTCGGCGGTGGCTGGGCGCTGGCTGGGGGCGGCTGGTGAGCGGCTGGTGAGCGGGGTGGGGGGTGGCTGGCTGCGGTCCCGACCGGCGGCCCGGTACGCCCGGCGGTCAGCTGCGCAGCAACTGGGCGATGCCGAAGGCCAGGTCGAGCGATTGCCGGCCGTTCAGCCTCGGGTCGCAGGTCGTGGTGTATCGCTGGTGCAGCTGGTCCTCGACGATGTCCTCGACGCCACCGAGGCACTCGGTGACGTCATCGCCGGTCAGCTCCACGTGTACACCTCCCGGCCACGTGCCGGCCTCCCGGTGGGCACGGAAGAACCCGGTGAGCTCTCGGATGATGTCGTCGAACCTCCTGGTCTTCTGACCGCCTTCGGCGGTGAAGGTGTTGCCGTGCATCGGGTCGCAGACCCACACCACCGGGTGGCCTTCGTCCCGCACGGCGCGGAGCAACGGCGGTAGGACGGTGTCGACCGCGTCGACGCCGAGCCGGGTGATCAGCGTGAGCCGGCCAGGGATCCGCTGGGGATTGAGCCGCTCGCACAGGCCGATGACATCGTCGGGCCCGGCCGTCGCCCCGACCTTGGATCCCACCGGATTGTTGATGCCGGCCAGGAACTCGCAGTGGGCACCGTCCAGCTGGCGGGTCCGTTCGCCCACCCACAGCATGTGGGCCGAGCAGTCGTACCACTCGTCGGTCAACGAGTCGCGGCGGGTCAGCGCCTCCTCGTAGTCGAGGATGAGTGCTTCGTGGCTGGTCCAGAAGTCCACCTGGTGCAAGGTGTCCTCGGCGGTGAGGTCGATGCCGCAGGCAGCCATGAACCGGAGGGCGCGGTCGATGCCCTGGGCGATGTCCTCGAAGCGCTGCCCTTCGGCCGAAGAGGCCACGAACTCCTGGTTCCATGCGTGGATCTGGCAGAGGTCGGCGAAACCGCCCTTGGTGAAGGCCCGCAGCAGATTGAGGGTGGCGACCGACTGCTGGTAGGCGGTCACCAGGCGCGAGGGGTCGGGGATGCGGGACTCCCGATCGGGGAGGTCGTCGTTGACCATGTGCCCCCGGAAGGTGTCGAGGGTCTGGTCGCCGACCTGCTCGGTGGGCGCGGTGCGGGGTTTGGCGAACTGCCCGGCGATGCGGCCCAGCTTGACCACGGGAAGCCCGGCGCCGTAGGTGAGGACGACCGCCATCTGCAGGATGACCTTCAGCTTGTCCCTGATGGAGTCGGCGCTGAATTCCGCGAATGACTCGGCGCAGTCCCCCGCCTGGAGCACGAAGGCCTGTCCGTCCGCGGCTTCGGCCAGGGCGCGGGTGAGGTGGCGGGCCTCACCGGCGAAGACCAGGGGAGGAAGGCCGGCCAGCTGGCTGTGGACCCGCTTGAGCTCGCCCTCGTCGGGCCACACCGGTTGCTGGGCTGCCGGCCTCGACCGCCACGAGCCGGGAGCCCAGGGGGAGGGTTGGGTCGGAGGCGCCACCCCACCAGCGTACGGCCTCCGGGCCGGACGGTGATCGACCACATAGGCTCGGGCCATGCCGTCGTTCCGATTCGGGGTCCAACTGTCCAACGCCGACTCGGGGGCGGTTTGGCGTGACTCGGCCCGAAAGATCGAAGACCTCGGGTACTCGACCCTCTTCATCCCCGATCACTTCGAGGACCAGTTCGGGCCGCTGGTGGCGCTCACCGTGGCCGCCGAGGCGACCACGACCCTCCGGGTCGGCTCGCTGGTCTTCGGGAACGACTATCGGCATCCCATGGTGCTGGCCAAGGAGATCGCCACCCTCGACCTGGTCTCCGAGGGACGGGTGGAGTTCGGGCTGGGTGCCGGGTGGATGACCACCGATTACGAGCAGTCGGGAATGGCCCTGGACCCACCAGGCGACCGCATCTCGCGCATGGCCGAGAGCCTGGCGGTGATGAAGTCCCTGTGGTCGACGGGCAAGGCCACCTTTGAAGGCGAGCATTACCAGATCTCCGGCGCCCTCGGCGCGCCCACCCCCTGGCAGCGGCCGCATCCGCCCGTGATCATCGGGGGCGGCGGCCGGCGGGTGCTCGGAATCGCCGCCCGCGAGGCCGACATCGTCGGCGTCAACCCGAGCCTGGCCGCCGGGTACGTCGGCCGTGAAGTCCTCGAGACCACCTCGGCCGAGTACTACCACCGCCGGCTCGAATGGATCAGGGAGGCTGCCGGGGGCCGCTTCGACCAACTCGAGCTGCAGTGCCTGACCTTCCTCGTGCAGATCGTGCCCGATCGGGCCGAGGCCATCGCCCGGTTGGCCGGCGCCATGTCGGTGCCGGCGGAGCAGATCGACGGGTCGCCCATCGCCATGATCGGCACCACCGACGAGATCATCGAGAGCCTCCGCCGGCGCCGGGAGGAGTTCGGCTTCTCCTACATCGTGGTCCACGAGGCAGAGATGGAAGCCCTGGCACCGGTGGTCGCCGCCCTCCACGGGACCTAGGAGTGGGCACGGCGCCCACCCGGATCGGAATCTTCGGTGGCACGTTCGATCCCGTTCACACCGCCCATGTAGAGGTGGCCGAGTCGGTGCGGGAGGCCCTCGGCCTAGATCGGATGCTCCTGGTGGTGGCCAATCAGCCGTGGCAGAAGGAGGGGGAGCGCCCGCTCACCCCGGCTGAGGACCGATATGCCATGGTGTTGGCGGCGGTGGACGGACGGCCGGGACTGGAGCCTTCCCGCATGGAGATCGATCGGGGTGGGCCGTCGTACACCATCGACACCGTTCGCCAGCTGCTGCGGGACGAGCCGGGCGCGGCGGTGACCCTGGTCGTCGGCTCGGACGTGGTGGCCGGCCTCACCACCTGGCGGGAGGAGCCGGCCCTGCGTGACGAGGTCAACCTGGCCGTGGTCGGCAGGCCCGGAGTGCCGCCGGCGGCCCCTCCCCCCGGTTGGCACTCCGTCGACGTCCCGGTCGCAGCCTTCGATGTCTCGAGCACCGAATTACGGAAACGGCTCGAGACCGGTGTGTCGGTCCGTGGACTGGTGCCCGATGCAGTGATCCGTTGCATCGAGCGGCGGGGTCTGTACGCTACGGGGAGATGACTGTGCGGATGACGCAAACCGGTTCGGGCTCGGCCACACAGTCCACCGGCCCGCATCCGGCGCTCCGCCGCCGCTTCCCGGAGGATCCCGCCGGGGGGACCGATGGTGCTCCCGGCGCACCCGTTGGCACCCCACCGACCGGGGACCCGGTGTTGACCGGCGACCCGGGACTGCCGGGCACTGGGCTGCGGGAAACCGGACTGCCGGAAGCGGTGCTGCCAGCCGTGGCGCCACCGGCCGCGGTGGTCTCCGAGCCTGAGCCGGCGGATCAGCAGCCCAGGGTCGATCGCTGCCGGGCCGAGCGGGCCGAACGCCGGCAGCGGAGACGGATCTCGATGGGGTGTGCGCTCCTGGTTGCCGTGTGCCTGGTCATCACTATCCTGATCGTTGGAATGGCCCGCAACCGCAACCCAGGCGCCCAGGTGGTGGTTCCCGGGCTGTCCTTGACCGCGGCGGCGTCATTCGACTCCCTTCCTACCGTCGATACCGTCCATCCCGTCCAAACCGTCCAAACCGACAAGGCTCGTGGCGCGGTCGCGCCAGAAGGAGGCAACCGTTGACTTCAATCAGTTCCGCACCGGTCATCGAGCGACATGAGCCGATCGTCCCCGAAGAGTGCCTGGTGGCGGCGCGTGCCGCCGAGGCAAAGTCGGGGGAACGGACCGCCATCCTGGCCATGGGCGAATTGCTGGGGATCACCGATGCCTTTGTGATCACCAGCGGTCGCAACACCCGCCAGGTGAAGACCATCGTGGATGAAGTCGAACGACAGGTGAAGGCGTCAGGCGACAGAGGACCGACCCGGGTCGAGGGGCTCGACGACTCGCGGTGGGTGCTGATGGACTACGGGGACTTTCTGGTGCACGTGTTCCTCGACGAGGCCCGCGACTTCTACGACCTCGAACACCTCTGGCTCGAGGCACCCCGGCTGCCCTGGGAGCCAACAGCCCTCGCCGAGTCCTCCACCCGCTAGGGGAGTGGCGCCTGGGGCGCGTACATGGTGGGGTCGACCGGACCGGTGACCTGAGCCCCGCCGGCCGTCGGCACGGCGATGGTCTGGCCGGCGATCTGAAAGACCACGCCGGTCACCCCCGGCTGCCCAGTGGCGGTGAACACGACCTGGGCGATGGCCAAGGTCTGGTTGGGGCCGAACAACGGGACCGGGTTGGCGGTGAAGTTCACCGTGGCGATGCCGCCGGCCACGGTGGCCGAGACCTGGGTCTTCGTTCCGGTCAGAAAGCTCTGGAGACCGGCCAATGCCTCGGTGGGGGTCGGTCCCTCGAGGAGAGCGCCCATGATCTCGCTCATGGTCGGGGGGAAGGTCACGTCCCGCGACGCGGCGATGACGTGCTGGGTGGGAGCGACCAGAAAGATCGACTCGGGCACCCCGACCGAGGGGGGGACGGTGGAGCCGACGGTGGTGGGCGTCGCCGGGTCGAGCAGGTGGCTCGGCAGGTCCCCCTTGGCGATGGGGGTGGGTCCGGTGGCGCTCGGGATTCCACACGAGACGGCCGCCAGGGCCATGACCAATGCGGCCGTGGCGGCGAGGAGCCGCCTGGCGCGGCTCACCGCTCCCCCCGCGGGCCGGCCCCCGGGACCAGCGGCAACTCGACGATGAACCGGGTCCCCTGCTCAGGGGCATCCTCGATCCAGACCGCGCCCCCGTGCAGCCGCACATGCTCGGCGACCAACGAGAGCCCGAGGCCGGTTCCCTCGCTGGATGCCCGCTGACCGGCCCGGCTGCCGCGATAGAAGCGCTCGAACAGGTGATGGCGCTCGGAGGGCGGGACACCGGGACCCCGGTCCTCCACGATCACCCGGATGCTCCTCGCCGCTTCGCTGCCGTTGCTTCCCGATGGGTGACCCGAGGGATGGGGGGTGACGATGACCCGGGTGACGCCGCCGGCATAGAGGGAGGCGTTCTCCATCAGATTGGCCATCACCCGCTCGAAGCGGCGCTTGTCCACCCGAAGGCGCAGGCCCTCCACCCCGGGAGCCACCTCCACAGGAAATGTCGCCACCCCCCGGCCCTGGTCCGCCCCGAGGGGTGTAGACGAGGCCACGGCCCGGCGCACCAGCTCGCCGGGGTCGACCTCATCGAGCGACAGTTCGGCGGAGCCGGCGTCGAAGCGTGAGATCTCCAGGAGGTCGTCGACCATGCGTGTGAACCGCCGGAGATCCCCGTCGAGCAGGTCGAGGGCCCGGCGGGCCCGTGGAGCCAGCTCGTCCCGGTGGCCCTCGAGGACCCCGACGGTCGCCGCCAGGGTGGTGAGGGGCGAGCGGAGCTCGTGGCTGACGTCCGAGGTGAAGCGGGCCTCGCGTTCGATGCGCTGTTCGAGGTTGGCGGTCATCTGGTTGAAGGCGGAAGCCAGCTCCTGGAGGTCGACGTCGTCGCCGGCCTCGACGCGGGTGTTGAGCTGGCCGCCGGCGATAGCCACGGCGGCATCGGTGACCCCGGCCAGCGGGCGCAGGGCCCTCCCGCTGGCCCACCGTCCCAGGGCGGCGCCGGCCAGGGTGGTGACCAGGGCCGCGGCGGCCAGGGCGAAGGCCAGGGTCCGCAGGGTCCCGGCGAGCTCTTCGAGCGAGAAGACCTCGAAGTAGGTGGCGTGGACCGCCGGGAGCGGCACCCCGATGACCATCGAGGGAGTGCCGCCCAGGGAGAACAGTTGCGATGCAGGGGTTCCTGACAAGACCAGCTGGCGCGCCTTGGCCGGGATCGCGCTCTGGCCCACCGAGATCGACGTGGCGTACCACTGGCCACCGAAGTGCAGCACCGAGCGCGATCCCGGGCCGGTGTCGACGGACTCGATCAGCTGGCCGACCTGGGTGGTCGGCGAGCGCAGCGAGCTCTGGATGAGCGAGGCGTTGGCGAACGCCTGGCGCTGGACTGCGGCCTGGCGCTCGCTCAGGAAGGTCTGACGGGCGGAGAAGTAGGTGATGCCGGCCATGATGGTGGACAGGGCGAAGGCGCCGATGGCAAAGGTCGCCGTTACCCGGGCCCGGAGGCCGAGCCCGGCCGACAGGCGGGTCCGGTGGATCCGTCGGGGATGGGCTTCGAGCGTCATGGGGCCGGCGTCGGCGCCCTCTCCGGCCGGGGCCACGGGTCAGACCGCCAGCTTGTAGCCCATGCCGCGTACGGTGAGGATGTACTGGGGGTTGGCCGGGTCCGGTTCGACCTTGGTGCGGAGCCGGCGGACGTGGACGTCGACCAGGCGGCCGTCGCCGAAGTAGTCGTACCCCCACACCCGCTCGAGGAGGTGCTCGCGGCTCAGCACCTTGCCCGGGTGGTCGGCCAGCTCGCACAGCAGGCGGAATTCCGTCCGGGTGCAGTGGACCTCCTTGCCGGCGCGGCGCACGACACCGGCGTCGGGCTCGATCTCCACATCCCCGAAGGTGAGCACCGAGGCGCCGGCGTCGTCGGGCCGCGACCTCCGGAGGAGGGCCCGGATCCGGGCGGCCAGCTCCTTGGCCACGAACGGCTTGGTCACGTAGTCGTCGGCCCCGGCCTCGAGGCCGGCCACCACGTCGTGGGTGTCCGACCGGGCGGTGACCATGATGATCGGCACCGTGCTCTGTCGGCGCAAGGTCCGGCACGCCTCGAACCCGTCCATGCCCGGGAGCATGATGTCGATCAGGACCAGCTCGAAGGGATCGTCGGCATATCGGCTGACCGCGTCCTCGCCGCTGGCCACGTCTTCGACCGCGTATCCCTCGTCCTCGAGGGCGAGGCGCATCGAGGAGCGGATCCGCTCGTCGTCCTCGACGACCAGGATGCGGCTCATCGATCGATCATGGCACGACCCGCCGGCCCGGGGTGAGCAGGCGGATCTCTCCGGGTCAGGAGTTCAGCCAGATCTGGGTGGGCCACACCGCCCCGGTGATGAACCCGAAGGCCTTCCCCCCGGCCGGGGTCGTCGGGTTGTTGAAGTTCTGCACCTTGGGCTGGGCCCCGACCGACCACACCGTGCGGTCCGTCCAGATATAGGGGATGGTCGAGCCCATGAGCCGTCCCACCTCCTGATAGGCCGCCGTCCGGTCGACCTGGGCCGCGGACTGGCGCCCCTTGATCAGCGCCGTCTGCATGGCCGGGTCGGAGTTGCGGGCCATGTTGATGGAGAAGACGGGGTTGATGTTCGTCGGGCTCCAGAAGATGTAGTTGAGGTCGGGGTCGACCGCACCGAACTGGCGCCATACCTGGGCCTGGAAGGTGCCGAGCAGGGCGGTGTTGATGATGCTCGACTGCTGGACCGGGCTGAGGGTGACCGTCATCCCTGCCGTCTGCAGCTGTTGCTGGAGGTACTCGGCGATCTTGGTCGTGTTCGGGTCGGGTACGTGGTTGATGGTCAGCGATACCGACCCGCCGCTCTGTTGGACCTCCTGTACCAGCTGCTTGGCCTTGGCCGGGTCCGGTGCCGGGTATCCGCTCTGTGCGAAGTAGGGGGATCCGCTCACGAAGGGGCCGTTGGAGGCCGGGGAGACCCCGTTGTCGATGACCTGGGCGTACTGGGCCGAGCTGATGGCCATGGCTGCGGCCTGACGCATCTTCAGATTGTCGAAGGGCGGCTTGGACAGGTTCAACAGGAGGCAATTCATGTCCGGCTCGCCGGCCACGTGGACCGAGTCGTCGATATAGCCCAACGAGCTGTCCGCCCGGAGACTGGCGGTGATATGGGCGGTCGAGGTGTGGATGATGTCCACGCCGCCGGACTGGAGGGTGGCGAGGAGCTGCTGACTGTCGGGGATGGGCTTGTAGGTGATGCTGTCGAGGTAGGGGAGCCCGGGCCGCCAGTAGTGGGGGTTCTTGGTGGCGGTGAAGTGGTCGTTGGGATTCCAACTCTGGAAGACGAACGGGCCGGTGCCGATGGGGTTGGTCTGGCTGCCGGAGGCCAGCCAGTTGGGCTCGGCGATGAAGGCCACCTGGCCGCCGATGCCGCCGGCCAGGAAGAAGTCGAACGGCACCCACGGCGACTTCATGGTCACGGTGACCTCGAGCGGGCCGGTCACGGCCACGGTGCTGATGGTGGTCAGGGCCGGCCCGGTCAGCAGAGCCGCCTTCTGGGCGTTCAGGTTGGCTGCCACCGCGGCGCCGTTGCACGGGGCGCCGTTGTGGAAGACCAGGTTGGGCCGCATGGTGATCGTCCACACCGTGAAGTCGGCGTTCGGGGTGATCGACTGGGCCAGATAGGGCTGGACCGACCCGTCCGCGCCCAGGATGGCCAGTGGGTCGAATACGGTGCGGGCGTAGAGGATGCCGGTGGTGTCGAACGTGCCCTTGGTGGTGGAGAATCCGACCTCTTCCGCCTCGGTGCCGAAGGTCAGCGAGCCGCCGAGCTTGGGGGTGGCGGTGGAGATGCCGTCGGGGTGGGTGCCGGTGCTGGAGGATGTGCTCGCCGACCCGGAGCTGCAGGCGTCCAACAGGCCACCCGACGCTCCGACGATGGCGATCCCCGCCCCTGCGGCCGCGCCTCGGGCCAGAAACGAACGGCGGTCGATTCGATCAGACATACTCCCCCTTAGGACCGTGACCGGGACGACCTCGTGTCCCGGTCTCATCAAACAGCATGATTGGCGGTTGTCACCTGCCGAAAGAGACGGAACTGGATGTGACGCCATGACGTTAGCCCTCGCGCCGGCGGCGTGGGTGGTTTATTTGCCCGGTCGTGGCGGCACCGGTTGGTCCCGGACCGGGACCCTTGCGACCGGTACTGTTTTCCCGTGCCCTGGGAGATCGATGCCTTCCGCCGGTCGGTGGGCGGACTGTCCCCGGCATCGGTGCGGGCCTACTGCTCCGACGCCGGGCGGTTTGCCGAATGGGCGGAACGGGGTGGGGCCGGCGGGCCGGCGGATGTGGACCGGATCGTGCTCCGCCGCTACCTGGCCTTCCTGGCCACCCGGCGTTACTCCAAGTCGACCATCGCCCGTACGGCCGCCTCCCTGCGCTCCTACTTCCAATGGTGCGCCAAGCGTGGGCTGGTGGGGAGCGACCCCTCGACCCGGCTGTCGGCCCCCTCGCCCGAGTCCCGTCTGCCCCGGGTGCTC
>DATBOO010000201.1:0-24121 GCA_036553725.1 Acidimicrobiales bacterium
CAACTCGCCAAGCTCGGCATCAACGGCTGTCAGAAGAGCGACCCGGCGCCGCCGCGCTCCTGGCCCGTCGTGCAGTACTACACGGTGTTCCAGCTCAAAGCCGAGTTCGCCCACGGGCCGACGACCGTGCCCGAACCGGCCGCCGGGTCATTCCCCGGCCTCCGGGTGTCGGTGACCCAGAGCCGCTGACCCGACCGGGGCCGGGCACCCCGTCCCGGTGCCCGAGGCTCAAGTCCGGCATCCCATCCGACCGATGAACCAAGGGAAGCCCGCGATGCGGGCGTTGCTGTCGTAGGAGGTCGGAGTGTCGATACAACCCTGGTGGGTACCGGAGCCGAGTCCGAGCCGGACGGGCGATGGGGGGTTCTCGATGATCGCCACCGTGCTCAGTCTGGTGGCTGCCGCATTGCTGGTCGCCCTCCTGCTCGGCTCCACCCTGCATTCGGGAGGCACCGCCGACACGAGCGTGTCGAATGCACCCGGAGTGGCCATGTCGGACGACCTGGCGGCCCAACAGGTGCTCTCGACCGGACTGTCTTCGGCGGCCGCGGCCGCGGCCAACACAGGCGGCCTCGGGTCCCTGGACCTCTCGACCCTGTCCGCGTCGGATCCCTCTGTCAACTTCGTCTCCGGGCCTTCCGCCAGTGCTTCGACGGTGAGTGTGACGATGGCGATCGGCAGCGACGGAGGCGGGGCGGTCACCATGGCCGATCGGTCGTCGAACGGGACCTGCTGGTTGGTGTGGAGGTCGGCCGCGGGCGTCACCTGGTACGGGGCGCAGACCGGGTTGGCCAGCTGCGTGGCGCCGGCGATCGCCGCGCCGCCGACCCCGGGCCCGGTGTCGTCCTCGTCAATCGGCTGGCAACAGGGCGCCTTCCCGGCGGGCTGAAGGCTCCGGCCGTCGTGAGGTCGGTCAGGAACCGCCGCCGAAGTAGGTCTCCCGCAGCTCGCGCTTCAGTATCTTGCCCGAGGGGTTCCGGGGGAGCCGGTCGCGGCTGAAGGCGATCCGGCTCGGGATCTTGAACGGCGCCAGCCGGTCGGCCAGGAAGTCCCTGAGATCGTCGGCGCCCAGGGCCGTCTCCGCCTTGAGCTGGACGACGCAGGCAACCTCCTCACCCAGCCGCTCGTCGGGCACGCCGAAGACAGCGGCTTCGTACACGCCCGGATGGTCATAGATGGCGCTCTCGACCTCGGCGCAGTAGACGTTCTCGCCGGCTCGGAGCACCATGTCCTTGGCCCGGTCCTCGACGTAGAGGAACCCCTCCCCGTCGATCCGGCCGAGGTCACCCGAGGCCAGCCATCCGTCGACGATGGTCTCTGCCGACTCCTCCGGCTTGTTCCAGTAGCCCCGGATGAGGTTGGGTCCCTTCATCCAGATCTCGCCGCGATCCCCGACCGGCACCCGGGTCCCGTCCTCGTCGCGGATCTCCACGTCCATGATGGTCGTCCGGGCCCGGCCCGTCGACAGCGGGTGGGCCACGTACTCGTCACCGCTGTTTCCGGGCCCGAAGGCGTTGGTCTCGGTCATCCCGTAGCCGATGTTGGGCCGACCGCGCTTGAACCCCTTCTCGACCCGGTCGACCAGCTTGACCGGAGCCGGGGCCCCGCCGCCTCCGATGGTGGCCAGCGACGACGTGTCGTACTCGGAGAAGGCCGGGCTCTCGAGGAGGTCCCAGCTCTGGGTGGGCACCCCGACGAAAGCGGTCACCTTCTCGGCTTCGATGAGACGGAGGGCGGTCTCGGGGTCCCAGCGGTGCATCATGACCAGTTTCATCTTCATGCCGAAGCAGGTCAGCATGACCGGCACACAGCCCGTCACATGGAAGAGCGGGACGATGAGGATGAAGCAGGGGGCCCGCCCGCTCCCGCCGAAGGGATTGTCGACCTTGCGGGCGGTCATGATGGTGGCGTTGGCCCAGAACGCCATGAGCGCCTGGGTCACGGCCCGGTGGGTGGACACCGCCCCTTTGGGGAAGCCGGTGGTTCCCGACGTGTAGAGGATGGTGGCGTCGTCGTCGGGCCCCACCTCGACGTCGGGCATGGGGTCGCCGAGCGAGACGACCTCGTCGTAACGCCGCACGCCGGTGGGCTCCGGCTCGATCCGGTCGGAGCGCACGACGACCATGGGGATGTTCCGGGAGTGGGCCGAACGGTGCGCCCGCCCGATCCGCTCCGGATCGGCGATCAGGAGCGAGAGGCCGGAGTCCCCGATGGCGTAGTCCACCTCGGCCTCGGTCCACCAGGCATTGAGGGAGACCGACACCGCCCCGACGGAGAGGATGGCTGCGAAGGACACGACCCATTCGGGGAGGTTGCGCATGGCGATGCCCACCCGGTCCCCTCTGGCGATGCCAAAGGTGTTGACGAGGGCGCCGGCCAGCGCGTCGACGTGGCGCATGGTCTCGTCGAAAGTCCATCGCTCATCCTCGTACACCATGAACGTCGACTCATCGCCCCGGGCGCCGGCGAAGACCTGACCGAGTGTCGGGGGGGCGTTTTTGAAGAGCCGGTAGTCGATCCCGTCGATCGACCGGTCGACGAGCTCGAAGAGCTGGTCGGGCGCGGTGACCTGCGCGCTGGCCTCTTCGTAGCTGAGCGACATCGCCGCCCCCCTTTCTCACCCCTCGTCCAGGTGGCCGGCCCGCGCCTGGAGCTCGGGCCGGCGGGCGTGGACTGCGATCCTACGTCCCGGGGAGAGGGGCCTGAGGGCTGACACCGTCGGGCGGCGGATTCGGTCGCTCGCCGCCCAGTTCGGCGGACGACCGGTGTCTACACAGTCACCGAGTTCCGGCCCGAGGCCGGCCGAGCCAGAGGAGAGCAACCGATGAGGACGTTCGTGCCGTCGAACCGCATGCCGGACGGCTATAAGCCGGGCGGGCCTCCGGCCCCGGGGGCCTCCGGGGCCTCGGGGGCCTCGGGTCGCCTGCTCACCGTGCTCTTCACCTCGGTGGCGTACTTCATGGTCGCCCTCGATGCACTGGTGGTCGTCACCGCCCTCCCGTCGATCCACCGCGACCTGGGAGGAGGGGTGGCGACGCTGCAGTGGACGATCAGCGCCTACACCATCGCCTTCGGGGCGGGGATACTCACCGGTGCCGCCCTGGGCGACCGGCTCGGTCGCCGTCGCGTGTACGTGGCCGGCCTGGCCCTCTTCACGGCGGCGTCGGCCGCCTGTGCCCTGGCCCCGACGGCGGGGGCGCTGATCGCCTGTCGCACCGTCCAGGGGATGGGCGCGGCGATCGTGATGCCCCTCGGCCTTACTCTGCTCACGGCGGCCTTCCCCGCCGAACAACGGGGGGCAGTGGTGGGGATCTGGGGTGGGGTCGCCGGGCTGGCGGTGGCCTGTGGCCCGCTGATCGGAGGGGCGCTCACCCAGGAATTGAATTGGCACTGGATCTTCTGGGTCAACGTCCCGATCGGCGTCCTGGCCGCCTTCGGGGCGCGGTCGCACCTGAGCGAGAGCCGGGGACCGCGGGCCCGCCTCGACCTCCCCGCCCTCGTCCTCGTCTCGGGGGGCATCGGCGTGCTGATCTGGGGACTGGTGGAGGGCGGCCAGACGGGCTGGGGCGGCACCCGCAACGTGGCCGGACTGGTCCTCGGGGCCGTGTTGGTGCTCGGATTCGTCTGGCGCGAGCTGCGCTCCCCGGAACCGATGATCCCGATGGGGCTGTTCCGCCAGACCACGTTCTCGGCCGCGGTGACCACTCAATTCCTGATGAGCGCGGCGATCTTCTCGGGGGCGTTCCTCACCAGCCAGTTCTTCCAGTTCGCGCTCGGTGACTCGCCCCTCGGGACCGGCCTCCGGTTCCTGCCCTGGACGGCCACGCCCCTGCTCGTTGCGCCCCTGGCCGGCGCCCTCTCGGACAAGACCGGAGCGCGGGCCCTCGTCGTCCCCGGTCTGCTGATGCAGGGTCTGGGGTTCGCGTGGATCGTGGCGCTGGCCGGCACCTCCTCCGGCTACGGGAGCTACGTGCTCCCCTTCGTCATCGCCGGGACGGGCATCTCGATGGCACTCCCCTGCGTCACCGCCGCCGGCCTGAACGCGGTTCCTCCGGCGCTCCTGGGCAAGGCCGCCGGCACGCTGAACACACTCCAGCAGTTCGGCTCGGTGTTCGGGGTGGCGGTGGTGACGGCGGTGTTCAACTCGAAGGGTGCCCTCACCAGTCGGTCGGCCGTGACCAGTGGCTATCGGCCGGCCCTGGCCGTCGCCGCCGGGCTGTCGGTCCTCGGCGCATCGGTCGCCATCGGTATCCGCCGTCCGGCCGGGGCGGCCGCGGTCGACCCCGATCGGTCCGCGGCGGTGCCGCCCCCGGACCCGGCCGCCGCCCAGGAGGTCGGCGAGGTGCTCTCCGCCGCCGAGTGACCCGGGGCCACCCCGGAGGGCCGTCGGCACCCGTCCGGAAGGAGACGACGGGTATCGTGGATACGAAGCCGATCGTGCCTGAGGATTGGATGCGCGTGTCAACGGAGCCTGCCGTCAACGAAGCCCCGGTGATCGCATTCGGCGGCGCCGGGGAGTTCGAGGCCTGGCTGGAGGCGCATGCCGACCAGCAGGTCGGCGTGTGGCTGAAGATGGCGAAGAAGGGGTCAGGCGTCCCGTCGATGACCAGCGACGAGGCCGTCGATGTGGGCCTGTGCCATGGGTGGATCTCCGGCCAGCGCAAGTCCGATGACGAGGTCTACTACCTGCAGAAGTATGTGCCCCGCCGGCCGCGCAGCCGCTGGTCGCAGGTCAACGTGGCCAAGGTCGAGGAGCTGACGGCGGCCGGGCGGATGCGTCCGTCCGGCCTGGCCGAGGTGGAGGCGGCGAAGGCCGACGGCCGGTGGGCCGCCGCCTACCAGTCACAGCGCAACGCCACCGTCCCCCCCGATCTCGCCGCCGCCCTGGCCACCAGCCCGCAGGCGACGCGGGCCTTCGTCGCACTCGACAAGACCCAGCAGTACGCGGTGATCCTGCAACTGGTCACCGCCCGCTCCACCAATGTCCGCGCCGACCGGCTGCGCCGGGCGATGGCCAGGCTCGCCGGTGGCTGAGCGGTCAGCACGAGCACCGGGTCCCGGCGCAATGCCCATGTACCCTGTGGCTCACACAGGTCGATTCAGTCCGGTATCGGGAAGCCCAGGAGGACGGTCCGTTGGCCCCACGACTCGCCACTGACGCCGAGGTCGACACCTGGCAACGACACGGATGGGTCCTGCTCGAAGGCCTCGTGGGAACCGAGGAGATCGACAACGCCCACGGCGACGTCCACCACCTGTTCCCGACCTCCGAGGAGTACCACTCCGACCCCGACGGCGCCACCCGGAAGTGGCTGGGATCGAAGGTCGATCAGGAAGAGGATTTCATCTGGCCGGAGGAAGGCCCGGGATTCCGGGGGGAGCAGCACCGGTGGAACACTCCCTTCCCGTTTCCGGGCTCCGGATCGCTCAACCGGCTGTGCGTGCACCCCTCCATAGTGGACTTCGCCGAGCGCGCCATTCGGACCCCGGACATCCGGATCTACCAGGCGCACGCCAACGCCAAGTACTCGGACCTGGTCAACTACGAGCAGCCCATGCACATCGATCAGAACCACTCGTGGCTCCCGGCCGGGAGCAGTGCGCCCTGGTGGAACCTCGAAGGATTCCTCTACCTGTCCGACGTCACCGAGGCCGACAATCCCACCCGGGTGGTGTCCGTGCGCGATTCGGCGCATGTGGGGGCGATCCACCCGGTGGTGATGCCGGACAACGATCCTCAGCTGTACGGGTCCGAGCGGCGGGCGACCGGCGTACGCGGGTCGTATCTGGCCTACCGGTCCGACGTCTTCCATCGGGGCGGCCCGTTCGGTTCGACGGAGCGGGCCCGCTTCGTCCTGGCCGTGGCGTTCAAATGCGCGGGACAGGACTGGATCGGCTACGACCAGGCGCAGTCCCGGTCCACTGATCCGGAGTGGACCCGATTCGCCGAGCAGTCGACTCCACGCGAGCTCGAGCTGTTCGGGTTCCCCCCTCCCGGCCATCCGATCTGGACTGACACCCTGCTCGACGAGACGGCCCTGCGCTATCCGAGGCTCGATCTGGGTCCGTGGAGGACGGCCCTGAGCGTGGTGTAGGCGCGGACTGGTCGCGGCCGCGTCGGAATTCATGCAACGTTCCGGCGCGCCCGGGCGTCTCAATTGGTGATGGGTAGACTGGGCTACATCGTCGATGACGAGCGGGGCGGCCGCAGCGGGGCCGACGGAGGCGACGGTCCGGGCGTCGTCGGCGCCGCTCCTTCGACGCCACTTGTCCCCGGCTGTGACGAGGAGGCGTCGGGAACGGGCACGGCGGGCTTCACCGCCTTCTACGCCGACCACTATTCGGATCTGGTCCGGTTGGCCACCCTGTTGTGCGGGTCCGCCGACACCGCTCCTGACCTCGTGCAGGACTGCTTCGTCCGCCTGCACGGCCGCTGGACGGCGGTGCACGATCCGCTTCCGTATGCCCGCCGGAGCGTCGTCAATGCGTGTGCCTCGCACCACCGGCGGGTGGCCCGTGGACGGCGGCTGCCCACGCCGGAGGCCCCGGACTCCGAGCTCGGCGCCGACGAGCTCGCGGACGCTCTGGGCCGCTTGCCTGCCCGTCAGCGCGCCGCCGTGGTGCTCCGCTACTACAGCGACCTGCCCGACGCCGACATCGCCCGCGCCCTGCGCTGTCGACCCGGAACGGTCCGTTCCCTGATCCACCGGGCGCTGAAGGACCTGAGGGAGAGGATCGAGCCATGAGCGATGCTTTCGAGGACCGCCTTCGTGCCCACCTGGCGGCCACGGCAGATCGGGTCATTGTCGATCCGGACCCCGACGCGCTCATGGAGCGCTCGGTCGGCCGGCCCGCCCGGCAGGGCCCGCTGGCCGGTGGGGCGGTGGCCCTGGCGGTGATCGTCCTCGGCGCCGGTGTCCTGGTCGGCGTGAACCTGGGCGGGACGGGACCGACGGCCGCCCGAAGCGCGGCGCCCCCGACGGCGACCCTCCCCGGCCGAGCGGGAGCCTCCGTGGCACCCGGATACTCGGGACCGTCGACCCAGCCCTCCGACGGCGGCTCGATGCCGTACACGCTCGTCTTCACCCGTACCACCGCGTCGGGCGTCACGATCCGCGCCTACGCATCCGGGGGTGGCTCGAGCGCGGGCTGCCCCCCGGCCGCGGCCTGCCCACCGCTGGGTATCGTGCCGGCGCCGGCGCCATGCCCGAAGGGTGCAATGTGCGCTGTGCCGTCGGCGTCCCCTCCGGCACCGAGTGCGCCGCCCTCCCAGACCGGCGGTTCGGGCAGCACCGGCAACGGGCCCACGACCACCGCGCCACCCCAGCCGGGTCCCGGGTGCGGGCAGTTGACCGTCGAGCTCTCGACCGACCGGGCCGTGGGGAGCGGTCCGGTGCCGAGGCCACCGACGGCGGCGCCCACGCCGGACACGGCGGAGCTCCTGGGTGAGGGCTCCTTCGGCAGCGCAGAAGGTGCGCCGGTCGGGTGGGTGGCCGTGTGGGTGGGCAGCGCCGTGGCATCGGTCACCCTGTCCACTGGAGGGGCGGTGGTCGACACCATGGCGCCGGCTTCCGGCATCGCCGTGCTGGCCGTGCCCGGCAGCCCCACCCTGGCCGGGGCGACTGTGGTGGGCCTCGCTCGGAGCGGGGCCGCGGTGGCCAGCCTGCCGGCTGACCAGTCGTCGGGATCCGGCCTCTCCGTCTGCACCGCTTCACCCGTCGACCCCCCGTCGACCCCGACCACCACCGGGCCGACGACGACCTCCACGGTCTCCCCCACCTCAGGGCTCATCCCGGCGGGCGTCCCCGTAGTGCCCCGCGGGGGCTGACCAGGCGGACCCCGTCCCCTATCGTGGGGACCATGGCCAAGACCGTGATGATCACCGGAGCCGGATCCGGGTTCGGCAAGTTGGTCAGCATCGCCCTGGCAGCACGGGGTCACGAGGTGATCGCCACGACGGAGACCGACGCCCAGGCCGACGAGCTGCGAGCGGAGGCGCCCGAGCTGACCGTCGAGCGGGTGGACATCACCAGCGACGACGTCTCCAAGGTGTCGGCCTGGGACATCGACGTGTTGATCAACAACGCCGGAGCCGGTCAGACCGGCCCGATGGCCGACGTCCCGATCGAGCGGGTCCGGCGCCTGTTCGAGGTGAACGTGTTCGGCACGCTCGCCGTGACCCAGCAGGTGTTGAAGGGCATGGTGGCCAAGGGCAGCGGGCGGGTCATCATCGTGTCGTCGATCGCCGGGGTCCTGTCGGCACCGACCTTCGGTCCCTACTCGATGACCAAGCACGCCCTCGAGGCGATGGGCAAGGCCATGCGGGGCGAACTGGCCCCGCTCGGCATCGACGTGACCCTGTTGAACCCCGGCCCCTACCAGACCGGCTTCAACGACCGCATGGCGGATTCGATGTGGGAATGGTTCGGCGGTACCTCGGTCAACGCGGCGGCAACCGACCTGTTCCGGTCGATCGGCGAGATGGTGACCACCGGGCAGTTGGATCCGGCCGAAGTGGCTCAGCGGATGGTCGAGCTCACCGAGGCCGAGACCACCACCGAGAACAACTTCGTGCCGCCGGAGATCCGGGAGCTCGCAGCCGGGGCGCTCGGAGACTGAACCCCTGGCCCGGGTCAGGCGGCCCGGCGGGCGGCATCGACGCAGGCCTCCATCAGCCGGAAGCTGCGGGTGTCCCCCGTGGTGCCCATCACCATCCGGTTCATCACGTAGCCCATGCCGAGCGCGAGGTCGGGGTCGGCCCACCCGGCCGACCCACCCATCCCGAAGTGTCCGAACGAGCGCGGGCCCCCGAGCCCGGCCGCACCCACGATCCCGGCATTGAGCATGAACCCGAGGCCCCATTGGATGTCGAGTCCCATCAGTACGACGTCGGGCCCCTCGGTCTGCGGGCGTAGCGCCCGGTCGAGCTGCGCGGCGGTGAGGGTCCGGCGGCTCCCACCCGCCGGTGTGTCGACGTCGCCCACACAGGCCCCGTACAGACAGGCGAGGGACCGGGCATCGCAGATCCCGTTGGCCGCCGGTATCTCCGCCGCATGCAGTCGGGGATCGTCCCACACCCCGGGATCCGAAAGGGCGCCGCCGGGGGCGGACAGCGCCTTGGTGAGCGGACCGTCGGGGGCCAGGTACTCGGCCATCTGTTGATCGGCGCCGGTGGGGTCGAGCCCGCCCATGGAGCCCACCGCGCCGGGCTCCGGCAACATCTGTCCGAGCTCCATCGACTCGAGGAACGAGACCAGCCGGGCGACCCGGTGCTCCTCGCTGGCCGGCAGGCCCACGAAGAATTCCGCGCCCAGGGGGCCGGCGACCTCCTCGCGCAGGTAGGTGCCGAGGGAGCGACCGCTGACCCGGCGGACCACCTCCCCGACCAGCCAGCCGTAGGTGGTGGCGTGGTAGCCGTGGGCGGAGCCCGGCGGCCACGACGGCGCCTGCCGCTCGAGCGCCCGTATGACCGGGTCCCACGCCAGCGCCTGGTCGAGCGAGAGCCGGCCGTCGACCCAGGCCAGGCCGGCCCGGTGGGAGAGGAGCTCGGCCACCGTCACCTCCTCCTTGCCGGCCTGCCCGAACTCGGGCCAGTAGGTCACCACCGGTGCCCCGACGTCGACGGCACCCTCCTGGGCGAGCTTGTTGGCGCACATGGCCGTGGCGCCCTTGGTCGTGGAATAGACGAGGACCAGCGCGTCCTCCAACCATGGCCGTCCCGTTCTCGTGTCGGCGATGCCGCCCCAGAGGTCGACCACCTTCCTCCCCCGGTGGTAGGCGGCGAAGGCGGCCCCGTCCTCCAACCCCTCGTCGAAGTTGGCCTGGAAGGCTGCCCCCACCGCCTCGAAGCCCGGTGCTGCCCATCCGTCGATGATCGCCATGTGTCCTCCCTCGGTCGGCAGGCAGGCTACCCGGCGGAACTGACCTATCCCGACCGGGTCACTCGACCGGTCAGAGCGAACCCCGCCGCAGCACATGGGGACGGGTGAAGGCCGACATGCCCTCGACACCCAGCTCGGTGCCGAGCCCCGATTCGCCCCATCCGCCCATCGGGGCCAGGTGGTCCATGGCGCCCATGCCATGGGCGTTGGTCCAGACCGTTCCGGCGTCCAACCGCCGGGCCACGTCGTCGGCCAGCCCGGCGTCACCACTCCATATGGAGGCGCAGAGCCCGAACTCCGTATCGTTGGCCGCAGCCACCGCCTCGTCGATGTCCAGGTACGGGAGAAGGGGAAGGGCGGGGGCGAACTGCTCCTGCCGCACCAGTGCGGCGTTCGGATCCGGCGCCACAACCAGGGCCGGGGACACCATCCACCCCCGGTCCGGTTGGGTGACCGTGGCCGGGCGAACCACTTCGGCACCGCGGCTCGCGGCCTCGGCGATCATCGCCTCGACCCGATCCCGGGCACCCTCGGTATGCACCGGGCCCATGGTCACCTCGGAGCGGAGACCGTCGCCCACCACGACCCGGGACAGGGTGGCGGCCAGCGCGTCCCGCCAGCCTGCGAGCTGATCGGCAGGCACGTAGAGCCGTTTGATGGCCATGCACACCTGCCCGGCGGTGGTGAAGGCGGCCTCGATGAGACGCCCGGCCAGCTCGTCGGACGGCTCCAGATCCGGACCGATGATGGCGGGGTCGTTGCCGCCCAGTTCGAGCACGGCCGGACGCAGGCGGTCGGCACAGGCCGATAGGACCGACCGCCCGGCCAGGACCCCGCCCGTGAACGAGACCATGTCGATGTCGGGGTGGGCGACCAGGGCGGCGCCGAGCCCGGGCGCCGGCCCGTTCAGCGCATTGAGCACTCCCGGCGGCAGTCCGGAGGCGATGGCCCCGGCGAGCGCCAGCACGGCACCGGGACAGGAAGGCGGGGTCTTGACCACGACCGTATTGCCGGCGAGCAGGGCGGGCAGGATCTTGTTCCCCATGACCGCGGCCGGCCAGTTGAAGGGGAGGATGGCGGCCACCACCCCGTGGGGGACCCGGTCCACGATCGACGTGCCGGCGGTGCGGGATCCGAGGGCCTCGGCGACCAGCGGCGCCAGCGCACCGACCATGCCTGCAGTGGTGGCCACGTCGAAGGTGGCCTCGACCAGGATCTTGCCGTGCTCACGGGTGAGCAGCGCCGTCACCGCCTCCAGGTCGAGCGAGCCCATGGCCAGGTCGCAGGCCCGCTCGAGCATGGCCAGACGCTCCTCGAAGCCGGCGGCGGCCCACGCCGGCTGGGAGGCACGGGCCGCGGCCGCGGCCGCGTCCAACTGGCCGGGTGAGGCGGTCGGGGCCGCCAGCACGACCTCGTCAGGACGGGCCGGATTGAACACGGGATACGAGCCGCCGGCCCCGGGCACCAATTCGCCGTCGATGGCCAGAGAGGCCGCTGTCTCAGGCATCGCCGTCATCGTGTTCGCGCTCACTCCCACGGCCCACGGTCTGCGACGCTACTCGGGCGGACGCGGCGCGGATGCCGTTGAGAGACATCGGCGCAGGTGGCCCGGAGCCTCCGGCGACGGCCTCGAGGTCGTGGGTCGCCGGGAGGAAAGAGCGATGACCGGACGGTGGCAATTCCCGAGGAGGAGACCGACGAACTCGCGGGGCGCGACACGTTCCGCGACCAGCGGCACCACGAGGTGTTCGCCGCCTGGCGGGAGACCGACACGGTGCCCTGGCATGTCGACAGCGGCGGCCTCGGATTCTGGTCACTCACCAAGCACGCGGACGTCCAGTGGGCCAGCCGCGACCCGGAGACCTTCGTCAGCGGGGACGGCTTCACCCTCATCGACATCTACCCCCACGACCTGCGGGCAACGAGACGACCCGAAACGCCACCTCCCACGGCATGCGGGCCCTGATCGAGTACCCCGACGAGCTGGAGAAGCTCCGCCGCGACCCGGGCCCGGAGTCGATCTCGGTCGCCGTGGAGGAGGTCCTCCGCTGGTCGTCGCCCATCCACTACTTCCGCCGCAGGGCGACCCGCGACGTCGAGCTCCGGGGAATGCGGATCGCCACCGGTGAATGGCTCTGGGGCTAGGTGGAAGCCCCGGGCGTCGGTGCGTCTTCGGCCCCCATGGGGACGGGCGTCCCGAGTAGGCGGTCGAGATGGCGGGGGTCGCCCGGCCAGGCGGTCCGCACGTCGGGGCGCGGCAGGTGCCGGCAGGTGTAGCGAAGCGCGACCATCAGAACCAGGATGTCGTCCAACTGACCGATCACCGGGATGAAGTTCGGAATGAGCTGGATCGGTGAGACGAGGTAGGCCAGCGCGGCACCGAGCGCCATGCGGCCCCGCACGGGCAGGCGATGGTCCCGTCGCAGCCGCCGGATCAGGATCAGGCAGTTGGGGCCGAAGGCCACGTACTCCCGGGTCCGGCCCGGGGGTATGAACCGGGCCGCCACGAACAGGGCCGCCCAGAAGGCGACCACCACGAGGAGCCCGATCCAAACGGCCGTGAGCCACACGACACGAGTCTGCCCCCGATGGAAGCAGAGCGGCCAAGGTGACAGCAGCCGACAAGTGGCGATGCCAATCAGCGAGTGCCACCATCCGGTCCCGGGCGTTGCTGTGACCGGGCCAACGGGCCCTCGGTACGGGACGCGGCGATCGCGACGGCCCGCATGACGACGGCCTCGAGCTTGTCCGCGCTCCCGCGGTCACGGGTGTTCCAGGCCCGGGGGGAGGGATGGTACGACTGCAACAGGGTCAGGCTCCTCCATGGCACCCGGGTCTCCTTCGCCGCGTCGGGCTCGAACCTCGGGGGGGAGGGGAGCCCGAGAGTCGCGGCCACGCCCTTCAGGGCCTTCTCCCCGAGCGCCACGATCACCCTCAGGTCGACGAGGAGATCGAGTTCGGCCATGAGAAAGGGCCGGCAGTTCTGTCGTTCCGAGGCACGCGGGTCATGGTCGGCCGGGGAGCACTTGACCAGGTTGGTCACGAAGCAATTGTGCAGGACCAGCCCGTCACCCTCCCGATCGGACGTTCGCTGACTGGACAGCCCGCATCGGTGCAGGGCGGTGAACAGGCGGCTACCGGACACGTCCCCGGTGAACGGCCGGCCGGTGCGATTCGCTCCATGGGGTGCCGGACCGAGGCCGACGAAGAGAATTTGGGCCACGGGATCGCCGAATCCGGGAACACCGCGGGCCCAGTAGCTTCCCTGACCCCGGGGACTCAGGGCCGCCGCCTCCCGGTCGGCGACCAGACGCGGACAGAGGGAGCAGCGGCTGACACTCCGGTTGACGGCGATCCATCCCGGCGTCATCGCACTATGACCGTCCCCGTCCCCGCCGACCCGGAACCACGGGGGCGGCTGACCGCCCCTGGCCCAGGTGGGGCCCGAGCGCGCGCCAACCACGACGGGACTCGATCAGCGACACAGGCTCAGATGGTTCAGATGTCGTGCACTGGTCCCACGCTACCCGGCGGGCAGGCCGGTTGCCCGATGACCGCACGGAGTGCCCTATCCACTCGGCCAGGTCGCCGGACCGTCGGCGTAGCCGGTCGGCGGGGACGGCCATTGCAGCCGTCGACCGCCCAGGGCCCCCGGCGGGGCCACGGCCGTGACCGCACCGCCCCCCCTTTCGAGCCGGACCAGGGACCCGGGCGAATCCGGTCCCGCGCCGGCCGGACCCCCGTCCCGGTGCGGCCGGGTCCCCTGGGAGGTCAGCCACAAAGCGGTGCGGGCCAGCGAGAGGCGCCGGACGTGGGTCCCGCCCTGGTCGCCCTGGCGGCGGAGCCCGTCGAGGGCCGCCGCCGCAGCCAGGTAGCCGGTCCCGTGGTCGAGCAGTTGGCAGGGCAGGGCACCGGGTTCCAGGCCGTCGGGGGACTCGCCCATGGCGATGCCCGTCGGCCCCTGCACGACGCTGTCGAAGCCGCGCCGGCCGGCCCACGGGCCGCTGTGGCCCCACGCATCGAGGTACACGGCGACGATGCCGGGGTGGCGCTCGGTGAGCGCCTCCTCGCCGAGCCCGAAGCGGTCGAGGGCTCCGGGACGGTAGCCGCAGACGACCGCGTCGGCCCGATCCAACAGTCCCTGCAGGACGGCGACGCCCCCCGGGAGCTCGAGATCGAGGAACGCGCTCCTCTTCCCGAGCAGGCTGTCGGCGATCACCCCGGTCGCCATGTCCGGCCGGCTCGGGGGATCGAGTCGCAACACCTCGGCGCCGAGGGCAGCCAGGAACCGGGTGCAGACCGGCCCGGCAATGACCCGGGTGAGGTCGAGGACGCGCACACCGGCCATGGGCAGATCCGCCGCGGCCCGCTCACGGGCGGGCCCGTCCCCGGTCATACGATGGCCGATGAGCGGCTCGGCCGCCACCGCCCGGCCCTGGGGATGGGCGTCCCACTCCTCGGTGGTCCGGACCGCAGTGGCGATCCCACCGGCAGCAAACACCCGGCGCTCGATCTCCTCGGCCGGGAGGTCGGCCATCGCCGCGGCCACGGCTCCGATCTCCTCCGGGGTCCGCAATGCGCTCACCAGGGCCTCCCGGTGCCACGGGTAGTTGGCATGGGTGCGCACCCACCCGTCCGCCGCGGCCCAGAACCGCGACAGTGGGGCGAAGCCCGCTCCGGCCGCCTGCCCGCCGATCCGGAAGAAGCGCTCGCTCCGAACGGCATCGCCGACATGGCCACGGTCCAAGGCCACCGGGCCCGCGCTGCCTCCCCGCTGCTCCGACAGGGCGGCGGCGGCGAGAAGGGCGGTGCCGACGCTCGCCACTGCGATCTCCTCCACCGCCAACCGGGAGGGAAGGTGCCCGGAGGCCCCGGTCATCCGCACCGGCGCCGGCACGCGAGGCGGGCCCGGATCATCGAGTGACACCGCTGCCCACGCCTGGTCGATCGGGTCGGCCCGACGGCCGGAACCCGTTGGATCGCCCCGGTCACCGCACACCGTCACAGAGTAGATTCTCGGGCGTGGACCTCGACTTCGCCACCGCCGACGAGCTCACCCGGGCGCTGCGCCGGCGGACGGTGTCCAGCCGGGAGCTCCTCGACCACGCCGCCGCCCGCATCGTGAAGGTCAACCCCGACCTCAACGCCGTCGTGGCGTTGGACCTCGACCGGGCGCAGGCCGCGGCCGAAGCGGCCGACGCGGCCACGGCCCGGGGTGAGACCGCCGGACCCCTTCACGGCCTGCCGATGACGGTGAAGGACGTGTGGGAGACCGAAGGCCTGGTCACCACCGCGGGCGCACCCGAACTGAAGGACCATGTTCCCCGGACCGACGCGCTGAGCGTCGGCCGGCTCAAGGCCGCCGGCGCCATCATCTTCGGCAAGACGAACACCCCCCTCTATGCGGGCGACTTCCAGACGTTCAACGACGTCTACGGACGGACCAACAACCCGTGGGACACCTCGCGCACCCCAGGCGGGTCATCGGGCGGTTCCGCCGCCGCCGTCGCCGCCGGGCTCACACCGCTCGAGCTGGGCAGCGACATCGGCGGCTCGATCCGCAACCCCGCACACTTCAACGGCGTCTACGGGCTGAAGCCGTCCTGGGGTGTCGTCCCCGGGAGGGGTCACATACCGGGCCCTCCCGGCAGCCTGGTCGAAGCCGACGTCAACTGCAGCGGCCCACTGGCCCGCAGCCTCGATGACCTCCGCCTGGCCCTCGGCGTCGTTGCCGGCCCCCTGCCCGAGGACGCCGCCGGCTGGCGCCTGGAGCTCGATGCCGGACCTCCGATCGGCGATCTGAGTGCGATGCGGGTGGCGACCGTGTTCGCTGAAGGCAGCGACCTGCTGCCGGTGGCCGGCGAGGTCCGCGCCAACCTCGACGCCTTCGCGGGCCGGATCGCCGACGCCGGTGCCGAGGTGGCGCCCGTCGCCCTTCCCGTACCCCTGGCCGACGGGCTCCGTTCGTGGCAGGAGCTGGTCCTCCCCATCATCGGCACCGGGCTGGCCGACGACGAATTCGAGGCCTTCACCGGACTCGAGGCCATCCCCGGCGACGACCCCACGCTGGCCGCCGGGCGCGCCATCGCCGGCCGCTACCGGACCTGGGCGCGGGCCAACGGGCTGCGCCAGCACCAGCGGGCCGCCTGGGCCGGCCTCTTCGAGCACTACGACGTGGTGCTCGCCCCGGTCATGCCCACGGCGGCGTTCACCCACGACACCGAGCGGCCGATCACCGAGCGCACCCTGGACATCGACGGCGCCCAGGTCCCCCACCTCCTGGCCATGGCGTGGTGCGGTGCCATCGGCTCCGTGCTGTTGCCAGTGGTGACCCTGCCCACCGGGCCGACGCCGGCGGGCCTGCCGGTCGGGGTCCAGGTGATCGGCCCCTTCCTCTCCGACCTGCGCCTGCTGCGCATCGCCGACCTCCTCGACCCGGCGGGCGGTCCGGGCTTCGCCCCACCGCCGACCCGCTGAGCGGGGGGACAGGCTGCGAGGTCACATGGCACTCACCATCCAACGGGACGATTCGGCACTGGCCGCGGGGTTCACCCGATGGCTCACCCGCCACCGGGATCTGATCGACGTCAGCGTGGTCGGCCTCGGTCGGCCTTCGGCGGGCTACGCCAGTGAGACCGTCATCGTCCAGATGGCGTGGTCCGGGGACGGGGGGCGGCCCTCCGGCTCCTTTGTCATCAGGATGGCGCCGTCCGGGGAGGGCACGTTCCCCCACTACGACCTCCTGGCCCAGTGGCAGGCCCAGATGGCCGCGGCCGGCGCCGGCGTACCGGTCGCCGACCCGGTGTTGGAGCCCGACCCCGGCTGGCTCGGTGCCCCCTTCCTCGTCATGCCCCGGGTGGACGGCCACATCGTCGGTGCGGTGGCCCGTCACGACCGGTGGCTGGGCCGCCAGACCGGGCCGGACCGGGAGCTCGTGTACCGCAACTTCATCACCAGCCTGTCCGCCATCCATCGGGCCGACGCCGACGCCGCGCCCGAGGTCCCCCGCCGGGACAACGCCTCCGAGCTGGACTACTGGGACGAGTACCTGAGATGGTCGAGTGAGGGAACTCCGGTGCCCGTCCTGGTGGGGGCGCTGGAGTGGTGCCGACGGAACCGACCGGCCACCGAGCCGGAGCCGGCGCTGCTCTGGGGTGACCCCCGACTGGAGAACGTGGTGTTCGGGGACGACCTGGCCCCTCTGGCCGTGCTCGATTGGGACATGACCTCGGTCGGCCCTCCCGAGCACGATCTGGCCTGGTTCACCAGCCACGAGATGACCATGGACCACCTCTTCGGCGAGGCGGCCGGTGGAGCCCCCACCCGGGGCGCGACGGTCATGCTCTTCGAACAGTGCGAGGGGCGTCCGGTCCGGGACCTCGACTGGTACGAGACCCTGGCCATGGTCCGGAGCGCGGCGGTGATGACCAGGATCGGCTACCTCCGCCGCCGGGCCGGGGAGCCGCCCATCCTGCCCATCGACGACAATCCGATCCTCGACCTGGTCAAGAGCCGCATCGCATGAGCCGGTCGTCGCCGCCCGGGGCGGGGAAGTGACCGCGGCAGACGGCCCCCTGGTCGACGCCGATGAGGGCTTCGCCCATCAGATCGCCGAGACCCATGCGCACGTGGCCGACGCCGATCGGTCGTGGACCGAGAAGGTGTGCGCCATGGCCGCGGCGCGCGACGGGACCCTCCAGGTCGGCCTCGGAGTGGGCAAGTACACCAACCGGAACGTCTTCGACGGCTACGCCAGCGTGTCGAGGGGCCGGGAGCAGTGGACCGTGCGCGCCAGCCGGCGGCTCTCCGACGACACCAACACCCTTTCGGTCGGTCCGATCTCCTACACGGTGCTCGAGCCCTTCCGGCGCATCCGCTTTGCCTGCGCCCCCAACGACGAGATGCCGGTTGCCTTCGATTGGGAGTTCGAGTCCGTCGTGCCCGCCCATCTCGAGAACCGGGATCGCAGTCGGGCCCGGAGCGGGTTCCGCCTCGAGTCGGACCTGCTGCGGTACCACCAGGTCGGGTTGGCCACCGGGTGGGTGGACATCGACGGGGACCGGACCGAGCTCGACCGACAAGACTGGTTCTGCACCCGGGACCATTCGTGGGGCATCCGCTATGACGTCGGCCAGACGCCCTCCGACATCGAGCCGTCGGGAGGCCTCATCCCGGGGGTCTCCTTCCGCTTCTCGTGGAGCCCGATGCTGCTGCAGCGCGCCGATGGGTCCTGCTATGCCATCCACCACCAGCACCGGGAGCTGAAGGCGTTCGGCTTCGAGGAACGGCGCATGGAGGGGTCGGTCGAACAGGCCGACGGCACCGTCGACCGGGTCGCCGCCATCGAGAGCCGGCTCGCCTTCGACCCGCTGAACCGCCGGGTCCTCGGTGGCGTGATCGACTGCACCATGGAGGACGGTTCCGAGCGTCCCGTCTCCGTTCGCGCCCTGGGCGACACCGGCGTGCATCTCGGCCTCGGCCTCTACATGGGCCTCGACGGGCACCACCACGGCGAATGGCGCGCTCCCCTCCTCGTCGAGGGTGAGCACATCCCGGACTGCACCGACCCGGAGGTGGCCAGGCGCATCCATCAGATCCGGGACGCCGTCGTCGAGGTCGACGATCCGGTGGGCGGTGGCCGCGGGTGGGCGAACCTGCAGACGACGGTGGTCGGGGCCTGGCCGGAGCTCGGTCTCGACGAGGCATCGTCCTTCCTGTAGCGGTGGGTGATCGAGCACTCCGCCCGCCGACGCCCGCCGACGCCCGGCGACGCCCGCCGACCCGGATCGGCCGAGCGGGTCGGGCCGGCGCGACCTATCATCGCGGCGCGGGGAGCGGAAGCGGAAGCGGAGGCACCGTGGCGAACTACCTGCTCGAAGTGAAGTACACCCTCGAGGGGATCAAGGGTCTCAAGTCCAAGGGCGGGTCAGCCCGGGTCGCCGCGGCCAAGGAGCTCATCGAAGGCCTCGGCGGGAAGATGGAGTCCTTCCATTTCGCCCTCGGCGGCACCGATGTCTATGCCATCGCCGACTTCCCCGACAACGTGACCGCGGCCGCAGCGGCGTTGACCGTGTCCGCCGGGGGTGGCGCCACGGTGCGGACCGTCGTCCTCCTCACCGCCTCCGAGGTCGACGCCGCCGCGGCCATGCAGACGAGCTATCGGCCTCCAGGGACCTGATGCCGGCCGTCATCGATTCGGATCAGCATCTCTTCGAGTCGCGCACTCTCTGGGCCGAGTACATCGACCCGACCATGAAGGACGACGCCCTCGCTATTGTCGACGACGAACTCGGCTACCCGTGGCTTACCTGGCGGGGCGGCCGGTTGGACCTGGCCGACGTGCAGCTGCCGGGGAAAACGGCGGCACTGGGGCGGAACCGGCAGCGATGCCGACAGCGTCTGGCCCCCGAGTACCGCTACGACGAGGCCCTGCCGACGGACTACTGGGAACCGTCGGCCCGGGTGGGGCGGTTGGCGTCGATGGGTCTCGACCAGGCGGTGGTGTTCCCCAACTACGGCCTGTTGTGGGAGCGCCGCCTCTCTGCGTCCCTGACCGCTCTCACCGCCAACATGGCCGCCTGGAATCGCTGGTGTGCCACGGTGGTGGACGAAGGGGGCGGGCGGCTCCATCCCGTGGCCCACCTGACCCTCCGCCACCCGGAGTGGCTGGAGGCCCAGCTGGGGACCCTGTCGTCCTCCGGCGTCCGGCTCGGCATGATCGCTCCTTCGGCGGTGGACGGGCGCCCGCTGTCCCATCCGGACCATGACCGGCTGTGGGCCGCATTCGTCCACTACGGCGTGACGCCGGTGTTCCACGTGGCCGACCAGCCCCGCGTCCTCGACGACGCCTTCTACGCCGATGACGCCGACGCGTTCGTCCCCGTCCTGGAGTCGGTCTTCCTGTGGGTGCCGGCGGCCATCGCCGTGACCGATCTCATCGTGAACGGCGTGCTCGACCGCCATCCGCAGCTGCGGGTCGGGATCGTGGAGCTCTCCTCGATCTGGGTCCCCCAGTACCTGCTGATGCTGGACGGGGGCTGGGACTTCACCTCGGTCCTCAACGGCCGGGTGCCCACCGAGCTCGAGCTGCGCCCGAGCGAGTACTTCCGACGGCAGGTGCGGGTCTCGTCCTTCTCCTACGAGCAGCCGGACCGGCTCACGGCCAAGTCCGGCGACCTGTTCATGTGCTGCAGCGACTATCCCCATTCCGAGGGGACGGCCACGCCGGTCGAGGACTACGCCCCGGGAGCCGGCTCACCCGGGGACGCTCCCGGTCTCTTCCACGACAACGTGGCCGACCTGCTCGGCAGTTAAACGGCTGCACGGCCCGCCGTCACCCGGGTCCGCCAGGGAGGGGGCGGACCCTCAGTTCGTTTCGGGCCGGTCGCTCGACACGGCCGCGTCCGGCCCCGGGAAGAAGAGGTCCTCGTGACCGGTGTCGCCCCATCGCACGACGTAGGGCGGCTCACCGTTCGGGTGGCGGACCTCCAGCACCTCGCAGTGACGATCGGGCTGGCCGACCCGGCGCCCCCCGATCGAGATCCGGTCCCCGATTTTCGCATGCATGGTGGCTCCCTTCGTCTGCCGCTCTGCCTACTGCCATAGTGGACCGCGGGTGGCAACGGTTCAAGGGGCAGGGACCCGTTGGCCGCCCCGCTACCGGAGGGCGTCGGCCGTGACCTCGTCGATCCAGTCCAAGTAGGCGGGGGCTCCCATCAGGATGGGCAGGACGACGACCTCGGGGGTGTCGTAGGGGTGATCGGCGACAACGGCGTCGATCACCCGGGAGGCGAGCACCGACCGGGTCTTCAGGACGACGAGCCACTCCTCTGCCTGCTCGACAGAGCCTTCCCACCAGTATCGGCTGACCGCCGGACCGAACCGCTGGCCGCAGGCCACCAGATGTCGGATCAGGAGCGACCCGACGATGGCGTCGGCCCTGTCGGCATCGTCGACGGCGAAGTGGATCTGGACGTGGCTCATGGCTCCCCGGCTCGGCGGTGACGGCCCGAACGGCTCAGGCCTCGCTAACCGGCGTCGTGCCCGCCCGGGCGGGGCGGCAAGGGGTCCGTCCCGGGCACGCCCCCGTCCGTCACGTGCTCGGTCCATTCCGTTCCCGACCAGTACCGCTGCTCGTGCTTGACGAAGGGGTCGGCGAACCAGCCGGGCGCGGTACCCGACGATCCGGTGGACGCCGGGCCCCCGGGATCGGCTGCCGGCCCGGGACCGGGGCCCCGGCGGCCGGGCCCGGTGAACGAGCTGCTGGCCCCCGGATCGCGGTGTGGGTGCCCCCGGCCCTGGTCCCGGCGGCGCTGCGAGGAGAGGTAGCGGATGGCGAACATGCCCCCGAAGATGACCAGGGCGATCCACGAGGCGTGGCCGTAGTACATCATGCCGCCAGTGTACGGCCGCCCGGTGGTGGCCGGTGTGTCGCCCGGTAGCCGGAGTGGTACGAATCCGGACCCGAAGGACGGGGATCGCCGTGGGAGGTAGAAAAGAGGCGTGACCTTCGAGGTTCGGGCCATATCCGAGCAGGAGTTCCCGGCATTCGCCCGGGCCTTCATGACCAGCTTCGGTGAGACGGTGGACGATCACGCCGTCGAGGCCCTGCGCCGGGGCTTTACTGTGGACCGCGGGCTGGCCGCTTTCGACGGGGACCGGCTGGTCGGGACGGCGGCATCGTTCGCATCCGACCTGACGATGCCGGGGTCGACAACGGCGCCGGTGGGGGCCGTGACCCTCGTCGGGGTGCTGCCGACCCACCGGCGGCGGGGCCTCCTCCGCCGGATGATGGACCACCAATTGTCGGACCTGCGAGACCGTGGCGAGTCCGTGGCCGTGCTGACCGCCAGTGAGGGCGGCATCTACCAGCGCTTCGGATACGGCCCGGCGACCACCAGCGCCTGGCACACGATCCGTCGCCGCGAATGCCGGCTCCGCCAGGTCCCCGAGCCCGCCGGGTTCCGGATGATCCCGCCGGCCGACGCCGCCGACGTGCTCGGCCCTCTCTACGATCGGGCCCGGCGGGCCCAACCCGGAGACCTCCGCCGCCCCGCCGAGTGGTGGGACCTCCACCTGCGGCCGGCCGAGGCCGCAGACAACAAGGGGCGGTTCGTGGCCGTGCGCACCGGTCCCGGCGGGGACGACGCCTACAGCCTCTACCGGGTGAAGACGGACTGGGATCGGGGCCTCGCCCACAGCCACCTGGTCGTCGAGAGCCTGGTCGCCCTCACTCCGGCCGCCCGGGCGGGGATGGTCGACTACCTGTTCGGCATCGACCTCATCGACACGGTCACGTTCGAGAACCGTCCTGTCGAGGACGACCTCCGCTGGCTGCTGGCCGATGTCCGCCGGCTGCAGACCAGCTACACCAGGGACTGGCTCTGGGTGCGGCCGATCGACGTGGCGACGGCACTGGGCGCCCGGCGCTATCGGATCGCGGATCACCTCGGCATCGCTGTCGCCGACCCGCAGTGCCCGTGGAACAGCGGTCGGTGGTGGGTCGAGGGCGGACCGGACGGCGCATCGTGCGCTCCGGCAGAGCCCGGACGGGCGATCGGCCTGGCCATGGGGCCGGCCGAGCTGGGCAGCGTTCTCCTCGGAGGAGTCACCTGCTCGGCGCTGGCCCGCGCCGGCCTGATCGAGGAGCTCCGACCGGGGGCGGCGGCGCGGGCCGACGTCTTCCTCGGGACCGACGAGGCCCCCTACTGCAGCACCGCCTTCTGAGACGCAACACCGCCTTCTGAAGGGCCGTCGGACGAGGCACTACCGTGGCCCGGGAGCTCCGGATGGAGGGAGATCGGCATGCAGGCACTGCTGTGGGGCGTGAGGCCCGACCGGTGGGAGTCGCCTGATCCGTCGAATCCGCTGCTCGGGGGGTTGGCCGCGGTGCCCATGCGACTGGTCGACACCGACGTGCCCCGGCCGGTGCGCAACGACTGGGTGGTGGCGAGGACCCGACTCACCGGCATCTGCGGGTCCGAGTCCAAGCAGGTCTTCGGAGACTTCACCGACGCCTACAACGACAGCGCCCTGGCCACGCTGTTCTCGTTCCCGATGGTGATGGGCCACGAAGTCGTCGCCGAGGTCAGCGAGCTGGGGCCGGCTGCGAGAGGGTTGGAGATCGGCCAGCGGGTCGTCCTCAACCCGTGGCTGTCGTGCGCCCCGAGGGGGGTCGACCCCGCCTGTGCGGCATGCCGGGCCGGCGATCTGAGCACCTGCTGGCACTTCACCGAGGGACCGCTGGCGGCGGGCATCCACATCGGCACGTGCAAGGACGCCCCGGGCGGCTTCGCCGACTACCTGCCGGCCCACGACTCGATGTTGATCCCCGTGCCGGACGGGATTCCCGACGAGATCGCCGTGCTGGCCGATCCCTTCTCGGTCTCGCTGCACTCCGTGACCCGCCATCCACCGCCGCCGGGCGGTCGCGCCCTGGTCTACGGAGCCGGTGCCCTGGGCACGACGGCCACCGCCATCCTCCGGGCGCTCCACCCCGACGTGGCCGTGCTGGTGGTGGCCCGGCACCCCTCCCAGGCCGCGCTGGCCCGGGCGCTGGGGGCCGAGGTGGTGGACTGGGAGCCGGCCCTGTCGGTCATCGAGGAGGCGGCCGCCTGGTCGGGCGGCGTGCTTCAGCCGACGCCGTACGGGCTGCCGATGGCCCATCCCGGCGGCATCGACGTGGTCTACGACACGGTCGGGACGACCGAGAGCTCGGAGGTGGCGGTGCGCCTGCTGCGGGCCCGGGGCACCCTGGTCAAGAGCGGCGTCAACCCCCCGGCCCGCTGGGAGTGGTCGCCGCTGTACTTCAAGGAGATCTCCTGGGTCGGGTCGAACGCCTTCGGCATCGAGGAGGTCGAGGGCGTCCGCCGGCACGCCATGGCCCACTTCCTCCAGTTGGTGTCCGACGGCCGGGTCGACCTGTCCGGCATGCTCACCCACACCTTCCGCCTGTCGGAGTGGCGCGAGGCCTTCACCGCCCTGGCCACCCAGACCGAGTCCGACGCCATCAAGGTCGCCTTCGACTTCCGATGAGCTCCTAGCCCGCACGCCGACATCGGCGAGTGGTGCCGGGACCGGGTTCGGCTCCTGGCCCATACACTGGACCCGTATCCATCCAGAGGATCGTTAGGGACCTGGCCCGCTTGACCGATCCGCCAACCGCCCTGTGGGCACGGTGGCAATGCCGGGATCGATGAGGAGGTCACCCGATGGTGTCGAGAACAATCGCGTCCGTGGAC
>DATBOO010000085.1:0-1780 GCA_036553725.1 Acidimicrobiales bacterium
GGCGTTCGGGGATCTCCACGTGCTGGTCAACAACGCCGGCATTCTCCGCGACCGGGTCCTGGTCAACATGACCGAGGCCGACTGGGACTCGGTGGTCCACGTCCACCTGAAGGGCCACTTCGTCCCCACCCGGCACGCCGCCGCCTACTGGCGCGAACGGACCAAGGCAGGACACGCGGTGAAGGCCGCCGTGGTCAACACCTCGTCGACGTCGGGGCTGCTCGGCAACCCCGGGCAGTCCAACTACGGCGCGGCCAAGGCCGGCATCGCCGCCTTCACGACCATCGCCGCCGAGGAGCTGGTCCGCTACGGCGTGCGGGTCAACGCCATCGCCCCCGCGGCCCGGACCCGGATGACCGAACAGACCCCGGGCCTGTCCGAGATCGTGCAGGCCCCGGCCGACGTCTCGGTGTTCGACAGCTGGAACCCGGCCAACGTCTCGCCGCTGGTCGCCTATCTGGCCACCGAGGACTGCCCGGCCACGGGCAAGGTCTACTTCATCCAGGGGGGTCAGATCCGCATGTTCCAACCCTGGACGATGACCGACACCCTCGAAAAGGACGACCGTTGGACGGTGGCGGAGCTGCAGGCGGAGATGCACCCGCTCGTAGGCTGATCGGTGGCCCCGACCCGGGGACCCCGCCGCTCCGGGGGCGACCAGAGCTTCGACAGCGGCGAGGTGATCGAGGCCGAGGCCATGCTCAGCGGCACCGGCGCCGGTGCCGAGGGCGGGATCGTCGTCCCCTGGCCCGTCCTGTTCCGCCACCGGATGCACCGCCGGGTGGCCGGCTCGGACCGGTACCAGTGGTGGGTGCTGTGGACGGTGCTCGCCGGTCTGCTCTCGGTCAACATCACCTTCACCGTGTTCGTGGTGGCCCTGCCCCAGGTGGCCAGGGAGCTGCACACCTCGGTCACCACCCTCACCTGGACGTCCACCGGGCCCCTGCTCGCCTTCGGTGTGGCCGCCCCGGTGCTGGGCAAGCTCGGGGACCTCCACGGCTACCGCCGCCTGTACCTGTGGGGGCTGTCCGGAGCGGCCCTCAGCGTGGTCCTGACCGCCTCGGCCCCCACCGCCGGCGTGCTCATCGGGGCGCGCCTGTTCGACGGGGTGCAGGGAGCGGCCACCGGTGCCGCGTCGATGGCGCTGGTCCTCCAGGCCTTCTCCCACCAGGACCGGGTCAAGGCCATGGGTTGGTGGGCGCTGGTCGGGGCCGGCGGCCCGGTGCTCGGGGTGACCATCGGGGCCCCGATCATCCAGTACTTCGGATGGAGGGCTCTGTTCTGGGGCGAGCTTCCGCTGATGGCCGTGGCCGCGGTGCTGGCCGTCATCGTGCTGCCCTCACACGACCGGCCCGAGGAGTCGGTGCCCCTTCTGGCCTCGCCCGAGCAAGCGCCGGTCGGTGAGGTCCACAGCCGACCGAGCGATCCACCACCCGTTGCCGCTCACCCCGACCCTCCGAGCCCGTGGAGCCAACTCGACTGGAGGGGGTCGTGGATGCTGGCTGTGTCGGTCACCGCCGGTCTGTTGGCCCTCAACGAAGCGCCATCGTGGGGGTTCACCGCACCGGCGACGCTTTGTATCTTCGCGCTGAGCCTGGCCGCGGGAGCCTCGTTCGTGGTGCACGAACGACGCGCCCCGAACCCGCTCATCCCGCTGCGGTACTTCAGGATGCGCAACTTCGTCTTCCCCCTGGGAGCCAGGGCCTTCACCAACTTCTCCTACATGGGCGGCTTCTTCTTGTTCCCCATCCTGATGGAGCGCGTCTACGGCTACAGCGAG
>DATBOO010000087.1:0-1508 GCA_036553725.1 Acidimicrobiales bacterium
CCAGGCCAGGGGTCAAACCTGGCAGTGATCGCAGAAGTAGGTCGAGCGCCCACCCGACTTCACCCTGACGATGGTGGCGCGGCACCGACGGCAGGCCTGTCCCTCCCGGTCGTAGGCCTGGTGCTGATCTTGATAGTCGCCCACCTCGCCGAACAGGTCGCGGTACTGCTCGTCGGCCAGCGAGGAACCGCGCCGCTTCACCGCCTCGGCCAGGGTCTCGACCATGGCCCGATAGAGGCGGCGCACCTCCTGGGAGGACAGGGAGTTCGAAAGCCGGTCGTAGCGGAGCCCGGCGGCGAAGAGGATCTCGTCGGCATACAGGTTGCCGATCCCGGCCACGAACTCCTGATCCATGAGGAGCGCCTTCAGCCCGCTCTTGCGCGCCGCCAGCAGCACCCAGAACTTCTCCCAGCTCATGACGTCCTCGAGGGGATCGAAGCCCAGGTGGGAGAGCTCCGGCAGGGGCGGTTGGCCGTCCTCCGGAGCCGCCGACACGAACAGCTCCCCGAACGTGCGGGGGTCCACGAAGCGCAACTGCCCGCCCTGGGTGAACGTGATGACCACGTGGGTGTGGGGCGCCTTGGCCACCTTGACGTTCTTGGCCCGCTGCAGCTGCCCGCTCATGCCCAGGTGGACCACCAGCGTCTGCCCGTCCTCGAGCCCCAGCAGCAGGTACTTTCCCGCCCGGTCGATGGACTTGAGGGTGTGGCCCTCCAACCGGGCGCGGAAGTGCTTGGCGCTCTGGTGGCGCCGGACGGTCCGGCCGTTCCTCACCTCGACCGTCTTGATCTTCCGGCCCACCACCTCGCTCTGGAGGTCGCGCCGAATGGTTTCAACTTCGGGAAGCTCAGGCATCCCCCCCGCCTCTCTCGACCTCCAACGATCCACCGGCCGCCTGGGCGGCGGCCTGCTCGGCGTCCTTCTTGGACCGCCCCTCCCCCGTTCCGAGGCGCTGGCCAGCAACGTACACCGTGGCCAGGTACCTCCGAGCATGATCGGGCCCGAAACCCTCGACCTCGTAGCGGGGGACTCCCTGGCCGCCGCGGACGGTCTGCTCTTGGAGCCGGCTCTTGTGATCCGACTCGCCGGGTTCGCCCACGGCGCTGGCAATACGGTCCTTGAGCAGGGATAACACCAGCCGTTCGGCCTCGGCCAGGCCGCCATCGAGGTAGACGGCGCCGATGACCGCTTCGGTGGCGTCGGCCAGGATGGAGTCCTTGGCCCGGCCGCCCGACAGATCCTCCCCCCGACCCAGCCGGAGGAGCTCGGCAACCCCCAGGTCCAGCGCCACCTCGGCCAGGACCTTGGTATTGACCACCGAGGCCCGCACCTTGGACATCAGGCCGTCCGACAGCTCCGGATGGTTCCGGTAGGTGTAGTCGGCCACGACCAGGCCCAACACCGCGTCACCAAGGAACTCGAGCCGCTCGTTGGAAGTGCGTCCCTCCTGCTCGGCGCACCACGATCGGTGGGCCATGGCCTGATCCAGGAGCGTCGGGTCGTCGAAG
>DATBOO010000095.1:0-19617 GCA_036553725.1 Acidimicrobiales bacterium
CTCTTCGGGCGGCTGTCGGCTCCGGTGGAACGGATGGGAGCGGCATACTCCCCGGTTCCCTACGCGGCGGAGTTGGAGAAGCTGCATTATCCCGATCGGGACCGGATCGCCGAGCGGATCCGTGCCCTCACCCGGCCCGGCTGATCGCCGGCGCACCGACCACAGCGATGAACGAGAACCGGCGAACTCCCATCCAGATCCCCCAGGCCGGCGTGGCCATGACCGAGGGCACCATCGTCGAATGGCTGGCCGACGACGGCGAGCGGGTGCTGCCCGGCCAACCGCTCTACCTCCTCGAGACCGAAAAGGTGGAGATGGAGGTGGAGTGCCCGGCGGCCGGGGTGGTGCACATCGTCGGGAGACCCGGGCAGATCTACCCGGTGGGTGAGGAGGTCGGGTACATCGACGGGCCGTGAGCGGGGGACCGGGTCACCCGCCGCCCCCAGCCGTCCGGTTGACGCTGTGGCCGGCGGGAAGTGCCGCATTCGTTCCTTGACGATTGATCCGCCGTCTCGGTCCACGCCGGTCACCCCGAAGGTAAACCCAAGGGCCGTGACGCCGGCCCTGACCAGACCGACGTTGAGGGTTGGGCTTTCAGAACATGCTGTCGTCGTTGGCGGATGGTACCGACACACCGCCGGTTGGGTGGGGCAAGATGAGTAACCGCCAGTTGGACCTATGGGCTCGGACCTACACGGCCGTTGCCACGATCAGGAGAATTTCGCATGGAGCGCACCGAGATGGAGACGATCATCTACGAGAAGGACGGCGCCGTCGCCCGGATCGTCCTGAACCTCCCGGAGAAGGCGAACATCCAGACCGCCCAACAGGTGTGGGACTTCGAGGACGCGCTCAAGTGGGCCAATCGCGACGACGAGGTGAAGGTCCTCATCGTGAAGGCCAATGGCAAGGGGTTCTGCGCCGGACACGCCATTGTCAGTCCCGAGGAGATGGCCGAGGTGTACCCGACCACCGGGCCGACCCCGGAGCGGACCTGGAAGGCCCACAACTACGACCTCTTCGTCTGGCCTCCGCTGAACCTGTGGGAGTTCCCCAAGGCGACCATCGCCCAGGTCCACGGCTACTGCCTGGGCGGCGGCACCATCTACGGATATCTGACCGATCTCACCATCGCATCGGATGACGCGTACTTCCAGATGCCGCTGCCCCAGGGGTTCGGCCTGCCCGGCGCCCAGACCCTGGTCGAGCCGTGGGCGCTGATGAACTGGAAGCGGGCCTACGAGTACCTCTACCTGTCCCCCACGCTGTCCGCAGGGGAGGCGAAAGAGTGGGGACTGGTCAACCGGGTGGTTCCGAGGGCCGACCTCGAGGACGCAGTCGAGGAGACGGCGTCGACCATCGCCCAGATGCCACTCACCACCATCCTGACCATCAAGGCCGGGGTCAAGCGGGCCTGGGAGACGATGGGCATGCGGGTCCACCTGCAAAGCACCGCGGACTTCACCACCATCGCCAGTTCGGCGACCGACGTGCGGGAGTTCATGGCCTCCCGCAAAGGCCTGCGACCCCGCCAGATGGCCGAGAAGCAGGCGCAGGAGGTGCGGGACGGGGAGGTACCGGGCCCGGCTGGCTCCTGAGGCCGTGACGGCTGGGGTCTCATGCAGACCGGCAGGTCGGGCCCGGGCAGCCTGTCAGGCGTCAGCAGTGAAGGTGCGGCGGACGAAGCGCCAGCCCTCTTCGAGCTTCACCAGGGAGTCGGTGTACGTCCCCGAGGCGGTGATCGTCTGGCGGGGTGGGTCGCCCACCAGGGCGTACATCTGCACGTAGGCCCGCAGCACGGCCCCGGTGTCGTCGCTGTCGATGAGCAGGCTGGTGGCCACATGGCGGGGACAGTGCACCGAGCCGGGGAAGGCCGAGGCGAACTGCTCGAGCGCCTCTCGTCCCTCGACCACCAGTTGGCCGGCATCGAGCACGCCGTCCTCCACGAAGGTGCCGGCGTAGGCGGCACCGTCACCGCTGTCGATGGCGTGGTTGTAGCGCGCCGCCAATTGCTGGATGGCCATTCGGTCCTCGGTGCTCAAATCCGTTCCTACCATCAGCTCCTCGGCCCTCCAGCGCTCGACCGGCCGCTGCTAGCGTAACGTCCGCGGGCCGCGGAGCAGGTGGGTCGGATCTCGGGAGGGCATCGACGATGGCCGAAATTGCGCACCGGCTCCCGCTGGGCGAACGAGTGGCCGGGTTGGCCGGAGTGGCCCACCGGCCCGGCGCCCCGCCCTCGCCGGTCGCTTCTCCCGGCTCGCCTCCCGAGGAGTGCGATGTCGTCATCGTCGGGAGCGGTGCCGCGGCCCTCTCGGCCGCCGCCGGTGCGCTCAGCCGAGGTGCAGCAGTGGTGATCTGCGAGAAGGGACCGGTGCCCGGCGGAACGACCGGGTGCTCCGGCGGCGTGGCCCACATCTACGGCAATTCCGTCATGCGGGCGGCAGGTATCGACGACCCCCGCGACCACGCTCTGGCCTACATGGCCCGCGTCGGGTACCCGGCCGCCTACGACCCTGACGCGCCGTGCCTCGGCCTCCAGCCGGCCGACCACGCCCTGCTCGAGGCGTACTACGACCGGGGAGCCGAGGTGATGGCCCGCCTGGCCCAGGCCGGCGCCGTGCGCATGGAGGCGCCCTGGATGGCCTGGGACGGGCAGATGTTCCCCGACTACTTCGAGTTCCCGGAGAACCGGGCGGTGCGGGGACGGGGCATTCAGGCCATGGCGCCCGGGGGCGGGGCTGGCAACGGGGGTGAACTGGTCCGCCAGCTCGCCGCCTTCGCCTCCCGGCAGGGCACCGAGGTCCGTTTGGAGCACCGGGTGGTCGATCTGGTCTCGGAGCGCGGCGCGGTGACCGGAGTCGTCGTCGACGACGGAAGGGCGCGTCGGACGATCCGATGCCGCGGGGGCGTCGTCTTCGGGTCCGGCGGTTTCGCCCACAGCCCCGAGTTGCGGGAGCGATTCCTCCGCGGCCCCATCGCCGGGGGCTCCGGGGTGCCGTCCAACACCGGCGATCTGGTGGAGATCGGGACCCGGGTCGGCGCCCAGTTCGGGGGGATGCACAACGGTTGGTGGAACCAACAGGTCTTGGAGGCGGTCGACGACTACGCCCACTCGGTGCTCGACGTGTGGGCCATCCCGGGCGATGGGATGGTCCTGGTGAACCGATTCGGCCTCCGGGCCATCGACGAGAAGCGTGAGTACGAATCCAGGGGTCGGGTGCACCATGCATTCTCCGGCGATGAGTACGTCAATCGGGTCATGTTCATGGTCTACGACCAGCGGACAGCCGACCGCTTCGGCGGCCGCTATCCGATCCCACCCCCCGAGACGATCGCCGATCACGTGACGACCGGGACGGGCGTGACCGGTCTCACCGAGGCCCTGGGGAACCGGCTCCGCACCCGAACCCGTGCCGCCATGCCCCCGGGCATCGGGCCGGTGTCGTTGGTGCCGGGGTTCGCCGACGCCCTGGCCTCCACCATCGCCCGGTTCAACGCCATGGCGGAGGTCGGTCGTGATGACGAATTCGGCCGGGGGACCAAGGCGGTGGAATTCGCCTTCCACGGCCCGGCCGCCTCGGACAACCGGTTGCCCAATCCCCTGATGTACCCGATCGACACGGAGGGGCCGCTCCACGCCATCTCGCTGGTGGGCACGACCTTCGACACCAACAGCGGGCCGCGTATCGACAGCCATGGGCAGATCCTGGGTGCATCCGGGCCGATCACCGGGCTGTACGGAGCCGGCAACTGCGTCGACGGGGTGTTCGGCGAGGGCTATCCGGGCGGGGGCTCGACCATCGGGCCGGGCATGGTGTTCGGATATCTGGCCGGGGTGCATGCCGCCGCCGCGTCCTCGCTCTCGGGGAGCGGACGATGAGGCTTGCCTACCGGGACATCGCCGCCGGATCGCCGGGACCGACGGTGGTCGTGCTGCACCGCGAGGGAACGGCCTCATCGATCGACGGCCTAGCCGAGGTGGTGCGGGCCAGCGGAGCCGTGGGCCGGGTGGTCGCTCCGGTCGGCGACTACGCCTACACCGCCAGCGGCATGGAGGTGGCAGGTGTCTGCTGGTACCGGATCCTCCCCGGATTCGCCGGGACCGATCCCATCTCCCTGGCCAAAGCGGTGGTGCAGGTGTGCGACCTCCTCGACGACCTCGCACTCGAGCAACCCGCGATCATCGGATGTGGACAAGGCGGCGTGGTGGCCCTCGGGGCGGGGCTGCTCCGGGCCGGCACCGTCGGGTCAATTGCCTGCGTCGACGCCATCCCCGAACACGTCGGCCTCCTGCCGGCGGCGGCGCTGGCTGCCGCCACCCGCCCGCGGGTCCTGCTGGGGGTCACCGACCCGGGCGCGGGCCCCACCCTCGACGGGCTGGAGGCCCAGCTCCGGCCCCACGGAATCGATGCGGTCGGCTGGCTATGGTCCGAGGAGGAGGATGGGAAGGACCGGGACGATGCCCTGGCCCGGCGGATCGGGAGCTGGCTCGATGAAGGGGGGAGCGGATGAGTGCCGAGGTGACCGCAACGTGGACCGAGAACGGGGCCATTCCGGATGTGCCCTCCCGATGGCGACTGGGCCCGGCGTTCGTGCCGAAGGGACGCTATCTCGACACCGAGTTCCTCCAGCTCGAGCTCGAGCGACTCTTCCCCAACACGTGGCTGAATGCCTGTCGGACGGACGAGGTGGAGAAGGTCGGGCAGTACGTGAACTTCGAGATCGGCGACCAGTCGATCGTGGTAGTGCGCACCGAGGCCGGACTGAAGGCGTACTTCAACGCCTGCCGCCACCGGGGTACCAGGCTGGTCAGCGGACAGGGCCGGATCGGTGAGTTCCGGTGCCCGTTCCATGCGTGGCGCTGGAACCTGGACGGGTCGATCAGGTACCAGGCCGACGCCGCCCACTTCGAGCCCCGGCCGCCCGAAGAGCTCTGCCTGCCCGAGTGCCGGGTCGGGGCGTGGGGCGGGTGGGTTTTCGTCACCATGCAAGCCGACACCGAGCCGCTCGAGGACTTCCTCGACCCGATCCCGCGACGGTTGGACGGCTTCAAGCTGGAGGACATGCGGATCGCCTGGTACAAGTCGATCGTCCTGCCCGCCAATTGGAAGACGGCGCTTGATGCGTTCATCGAGAGCTGGCACGTGCCGGGGACCCATCCGCAGCTCCTGCGGCCCGACAAGAGCGCCACGCCGCCGACCATCGCCGAGTGCGAGCAGTACGGGTCGACGTTCAACGAGCTCTTCCGCCTCCACTCCCGGCACGCCGACCTCTTCCGCTACGGGCCCGGAGCCGACTCCACCAGGCTGCGCGCCGCCTACCGGGCAGATCCCCGGGCCATCCACCGGAACGTCGAGTACTCCTTGCGCGAGCTCCGGGCCCTGTATCTGCGGTCCGACCTCGACGCCGCTGCCGAGCTGATGGTCACAGCCGGAGCCGACGGTCCCGACGGCAACGCCATCTACCAGCGACTCAGGAGGAAGCACGCCCGCCAGGCCGGGATCGACTATCCCGACCTGACCGATGACCAGCTGAAGGGGGCCATGTACGACTGGCATCTGTTCCCCAACACCGTGTTCCTGATTGACATGGGGTGTTGCCTGACCTACCGGTCCCGGCCGAACGGTACGGATCCGGACAGCTGCCTCTTCGACGTGCAGGCGCTCGAGCTCCCGTCGTCGGGCGGACTGGAGACCGCTCCGCCCCAGTTCTTCGACGACTGGCGGGACGGCGACGTGGGCCAGATCCTCAGCCAGGACTTCTCCAACATGTCAGAGGTGACCGCGGGCCTGCACTCGCGCGGCTACGACGGCCACCGACTCAACACCCAACAGGAGATGACCATCTGGAACTACCACCGGGCCATCGACGGTCACCTGTTCGGCTGAGCGGGCACTCCGACCGGCGCGCCGGTATCCTTGACGGGTGCCCGCGGTCGCCGACGATGCGGTTTCCGGCGCTGCCCAGGTGACCCCTGAGTCCCTGGCCGAGCGGAGCCAGTTGATGGACGCGGCCTTGAAGGTGATGCGCCGGAACGGCTTCCAAGGTGCCAGCGTGCAGGACATCCTCGATCGTGCCGGCCTCTCGACCCGCGCCTTCTACCGGCAGTTCCAGTCCAAGGACGACCTGCTACTGGCCATGTTCCGCACCGCCTCCGCCGCCGACGTCGAGGAGGTGGTCCGACGGGTCGGGGAGGCGTCCACCACCGTCGACGCGGTCCGGGTGTGGATCGACGAGGTCCTCTCCATCGCCTATGACCGGAAGCGGATCCAGCGCCTGGTCATGTTCAACGCAGTGGCCCGCCAAGCCGTGGGCTACGAGGCGGAGGAGGCCTCCCTGCAGGACCGGCTGGTATCGCCCCTGCTCCAGGCCATCCGCCGCGGTTCGGCTGACGGCTCGTTCCCCGACACCGACCCGTTCCCCGACGCGTACTCGATCTTCGACCTGCTGTGGAGCGTGGCGGGACCGCACGTGCGTCAGCGCCGACCGATGGACCGTGAGCGGGCCAGGGCCCACATCCTGCGCTTCTGCCTCCCCGCCCTCGGGACAGACCCGGGCGCCTGAAGCGAGCGGGGGCACCGGGTCCCCAGGATGGCCGGGGGTCCCTAGGATGGTGGCGTGAGGATCGTCCTGGACACCGAGCGGTGCATGGGCCACGGCCGGTGCTACTCGCTGGCCCCGGATCTCTTCGACTGCGACGACCGAGGGTACGGCACGGTCGTCGACCCGGAGGTGCCGCCCGGATCGGAGGAGCAGGCCCGCACGGCGGAGTCCAACTGCCCCGAGCGGGCCATCGCACTCGAGGATTGACCGGCTCCCGCACTGAAAACGGGATTGTCGCCCCTGGCGGGGGTGGACTAGCCTCGCCGTTCGGGCAAGGTACGGACGGCGTGCCGACGCGATGGCGCTCAAGGGGGGCCATGGACACTGACGGTTCACTGGCCCTGGCCCCCGACCGGCCCCGGCCGACCCGCTCAGGCCCAGACGACGGGGTCGCCGGCCCGTTGGCCGAATGGCTCCGCGCCAACCTCACGCCCGAGGTGGTGGCGGCCGGTCGGGCCGGGGCGGTCACCCCGGACACGCTCGAGATCCTGCGCGGGTGGAACCGCACCCTGGCCGATGCCGGTTGGGCGGCGATCTCGTGGCCGACCGAGTACGGAGGCCGCAACGCCTCGCTCGCAGATCAGCTGGCCCTCCACGAGGTGATGGTCCGTTTCCATGCCCCCGGCCCGGTCAATGTCATCGGGGTGGCCAACATCGCGCCCGCCATCATGGCTGCGGGCAGCACCGCGCAGAAGGAGCGGTACCTGGCGCCGATGCTCCGGGGCGACGAGATCTGGTGCCAGGGCATGTCCGAGCCCGACGCCGGCTCGGACCTGGCCTCGCTCAAGACGTCGGCCGTCGCCTGCGACGGGGGATTCGTGGTCAACGGGCAGAAGACCTGGAACAGCCTCGGGCAGTACGCCGACTGGTGCCAGCTCTACGTCCGCACCGATCCCTCGGCCCCGAAGCACCGGGGGATCAGCTGTCTGCTGGTGGACATGAGGTCAGCCGGCGTGGAGGCGCGGCCCCTGCGCACCATGACCGGTGACTCCACCTTCTCCGAGCTCTTCTTCACCGATGTCCAGGTTCCGTCTGACGCCCTCCTCGGGCCGATCCACGAGGGGTGGCGGGTGGCCATGACCACGCTGAGCCACGAGCGGGCCGGGGTGGCCCGCCTCCACCTCGGCTTGACCGCCCGGTTCGACGAGCTGGTCGAAGAGGCGAGGGGGGCGGGCGTGTCCCCGACACCGCTCCAGCGCGACCGGCTGGCCCAGGTCTTCGCGGTCATCTCCTGTATGCGCTGGATGACCACCCGCGAGCTGGAGGCGGTCGGTGGGGGAGGAGAGCCCTCTGCGGCCATGGGCAGCCTGACCAAGCTCATGTGGGCCCGGGCCACCCAGGAGCTGGCCGACCTGGCGGTCGGCCTGCTCGGCTCCGGTGGCCTGGCCGGAGCCTGGACGGACAGTTTCACCGCCTCGCCGGGGGTGTCGATCGCCGGGGGGACCAGCGACATCAACCGGAACATCGTGGCCGAGCACGGGCTCGGGCTGCCGCGATGACCCGGCGGCGATCCAGCGGTGACACAGTGAGAGTCCAGTGAGAGAGGGATCGACATGACATCGGTGTGGAGCTACGAGGGCAAGCGGGTCATCGTCAGCGGCGGCGGAGGTGCCGGCATGGGGGCGGCCACCGTCCGGGAACTGCACCGGCTCGGGGCGGAGATCCACGTCCTCGATCTGAAGGCGCCCCCGATCGAGGTCGCCGGGTACCACGCCGTCGACCTCCGACAGCCCGACGCCATCGCCGCCGCCGTGGACGCCATCGGCGGGAACATCGACGCCCTCTTCAACTGCGCCGGCCTCCCCGGCGGGCGGTTCTCCGATCTCGACACCATGGTGGTCAACTTCGCCTCCCTGCGGCACCTGACCGACCTGGTGGTGGGCCACATGCGCGAGGGTGCGGCCATCGCCAGCATCTCCTCGGGCGCCGGCGCCGGGTGGATGGGGAACGTGGCCAAGTGGATGCCATTGGTGGCCTGCGACGGGTTTGCCGAGACCGTCCGGTGGCTGGAGGATCACCCCGAGGAGATCGCCAGCGGGTATGCGCCCTCCAAGGAGGCGATCATCGTGTGGACGGTGTGGCGCTCGTTCGAGCTGGGGAAGCTGGGCATCCGCATCAACTGCACCAGTCCGGGCCCGACGGACACGCCGATGATGCCCGACTTCGAGGAGCAGATCGGCAAGGCCTTCATGGACAACTATCCGATCCCGCTGGGGCACCGCTCCACGCCCGAGGAGCAGGCCTACCCGCTCATCTTCCTGAATTCGGGGGCGGCGTCGTCGATGACCGGGGAGAACATCCTGACCGACGGCGGCACCATGGGGGCGATGACGGTGGGCACCCTCGACATCTCGGCGTTCGCCTTCCCCGAATGAGCGTCACTATCAGCAGAGCAGTCTCGTCAAGGAGGAGAGCGCAGTGAAGGGCATCATGAGTGGTGTGCGGGTCGTCGAGGTCGCGGCGTGGACCTATGTGCCCATCGCCGGGGCCGTCCTGGCCGAGTGGGGCGCCGACGTCATCAAGATCGAGCACCCCGAGGTGGGCGACCCGCAGCGAGGCCTGGTGAACTCGGGACTGGTGCCGAGCGGCCCGGGCGGGGTCAACCACATGATCGAGCTGCCGAACCGGGGGAAGCGCAGCGTCGGTCTCAACCTCAAGACGGAAGAGGGCCACCAGATCCTCCTCGATCTGGCCAAGGGGGCCGACGTCTTCCTGACCAACTTCCGGCCTCAGGCGCGACAGAAGTTGAACATCGACGTGGAGGACATCCGGGCGGTCAACCCGGACATCATCTACGTGCGAGGCTCGGGCCTCGGCCAACGCGGGCCCGAGGCCGAGCGGGGCGGCTACGACAACTCGACGTTCTGGGGGCGCGGCGGTGGGGCGGACATCATCTCCCCTCCGGGTGAGTACCCCTCCAGCCAGCCGGGTCCTGGGTTCGGCGACGTCATCGGGGGTCAGACCATCGCCGGGGGGGTGGCCGCCGCGCTGTTCCACCGGGAGCGGACCGGAGAGGCGGTCATCGTCGACAATTCGCTGCTGGCCAACGGGATGTGGGCCATCGGGGCGACGGTGCTGGCCGCCGACCTCTTCGGGTTCAGCCGAATGCCCCGCGGGGACCGGACCAAGATGCCCAACCCGCTGGTCAACAACTTCAAGACCAAGGACGACCGCTTCCTGTCGCTCATCATGCTCGAGTCGGACCGGTACTGGGGCGACCTGGTGGCCAAGATCGGGCGGCCGGACCTGGTTGACGACCCCCGGTATGCGGACTCGGCGGCGCGGGCGGAGAACTGCCAGGAGTGCTGCCGCACCCTGGACGAGATCTTCGCCGGGCGCACCCTCGAGGAGTGGAAGCCCATCCTCATGGACGTGGAAGGGGTGTGGGCCCCGGTGCAGACCGCCGACGAGCTACTCGTCGACCCCCAGGCCATCGCCAACGGCTACCTCCGCGAGGTGGTCTCGGCTTCAGGCACCACCTTCCACATGGTGGCCTCCCCGCTCCAGTTCGACGAGGAGCCCCCGGACCTCACCCGGGCGCCCGACCACGGGGAGCACACCGACCAGGTCCTCGAGGAGCTGGGATTGGAGATGGACGCCATCCTCGAGCTCAAGATCAAAGGTGCCGTGCTCTGACCGGGTCAGTGCGGCCGCCCGTCGATCCGGCTCCCCGAGGCGGGAGGATCGGGGGCCGTGGACGAGACTGGCCGCCGCCACGTTCTACGAGGGCAATCCGGCAGTGACCGGGGTGATCACCATGCCGGCCACCTTCACCCCGGGCCGGGCCGACGCGCCGGGAGAGGCGCCGTTCTGATGGACGATCCGACCTGGGGACTGGTGGAACCGGAGCTGCTCCGCCGGATCGTGGTCGTCTCACCGCATCTCGACGATGCCGTGCTCGGCACGAGCCATCTCCTGTTGCGCCACCGAGGGTCCACCGTGGTCACCGTGTTCGCCGGACGCCCGGAGCGTTACCCCGATCCGCCCGGGCCCTGGGATGCCGCCGGGGGCTTCCGGGCCGGGGACGACGTCGTCGGGACCCGACGCCAGGAGGACCGCCGGGCGCTCGAAGTGGTCGGCGCCCGGCCGGTCTGGCTCGACTTCGTGGAGCACCAGTACCTTCCTCTGTCCGATCGCCCGACGCCCGAGGAAGTGGCCCCCGCCCTGGAGGAGGCCCTCCGGTCTGCCGGGGCCACGGCCGTGTTCCTGCCCATGGGCTTGGCCAACCCGGACCACGGCACCGCCCACGACGCCGGGATGCTCGTGCGCCCACGGATGACCGGTCTGGCCTGGTTCTGCTACGAGGACGCGGGCTACGCCAACCTTCCGGGCTTGCTCGCCTGGCGGGTGGGAAAGCTGTTCCGGGCCGGCATCTGGCCCACGCCGGCGGTTGTTCCCCAGCAACCCGATGCCGAGCGCAAGAGCCAGGCTGTCCGGTGCTACTCGAGCCAGATCCCACCGCTCGAGGCCGAGCACGCGCTGACCCCCCGCCTGGAGGCCGAGGTGGGTGAGCAGTACTGGCGCCTTGCGCCCCCACCGGCCGGATGGGAGGGTCTCGTCGACCTGCCCTAGTCTCGCTGCAGAAACAACCGGCACCACCGGGTGCCCAGGAGGAACCAGAATGAGCCAGCCGTCATGAGCACCGCCACCGGAGGCCGCGACGCGGTCGTCGTCGACGTTTTGCGGACTGCGTTCGGCAAGCGGGGCGGTGCACTGCAGCACTGGCACCCCGCCGACCTGCTCGGCTTCGCCATCTCCTCGTTGCTCGATCGGACCGGGGTCGACCCCGCCAGCATCGACGACGTCATCGGCGGGTGCGTCGCCCAGGTCGGGGAGCAGAGCACCAATGTGACCCGTAACGCCTGGGTGTCGGCCGGGCTGCCCCAGCACGTCCCGGCCACCACGGTGGACCGGCAGTGTGGGTCGTCCCAGCAGGCCATTCACTTTGCCGCCGCCGGCGTGGTGGCTGGCCACTACGACCTGGTGGTGGCCTGCGGCGTCGAGTCGATGAGCCGGGTACCGATGGCGAGCAACGCCCGCGGGGGGACCGGGCCGTTCCCTCCGTCGTTCCTGTCAGCCATCGACGGGCGGCTGTGGGCCCAGTTCCGGGTGGCCCAGGTGCTGGCCGACCGCTACGGGATCACCCGCCAGGACATGGACGCCTTTGCGCTCGAGAGCCATCGCCGGGCGGCCGCGGCGTGGGACGCCGGCGCGCTCGCCCGCGAGGTGGTGCCGGTCCCGGTGAAGGCCGAGGACGGTTCGCTCACCGGGTCGAAACTCGCCGTCGACGAGGGCATCCGCTTGGGTGGCTCGATGGAATCGTTGGCCGGCCTGCCCCCGGCCCAGTCCTGGGAGCCCGAGACCGCGCCCGACATCACCGCCGGAAACTCCTCCCAGATGACCGACGGTGCTTCAGCCATGCTGGTGGCCGAGCGGTCGGTGGCCGAGCGCCTCGGGCTTCCCATTCGGGCCCGGTTCGCCCACTTCGCGGTGGCCGCCGATGACGCTGCCGTCGTGCTGTCCGCTCCGGTGCCGGTGACCCACCGACTGCTCGACCGCTCGGGGATGAAGGTCGGGGACTTCGATGCCATCGAGTGCAACGAGGCCTTCGCCGCCATCGCCCTCATGTGGGCCCGCGCCTTCGGCCCCGACCCCGAGCTGCTCAACCCCCATGGGGGCGCCATCGCCGTGGGCCACCCGCTGGGGGCCTCCGGAGTGCGCCTGGCCGGGTCGCTGTTGAGCCGGCTCGAGGCGGTCGGAGGTCGCTACGGGTTCCAGACGATGTGCGAAGGAGGAGGGCAGTCCAACGCCATGGTGATCGAGCGGCTGCCCTGATCCCAATCGGAGCGCGGGCTCAGTCCGCGGGCCGATAGCCCTCGAAGAACGCAGCCGCTTCCCGCGCCCGCCCCCGGAGCACGTCCGCCGTGTTGGTGCCGTCGTCCTCGAGCACGCCGGCCACGTGCTCGATGAACATGCCCACCACCATGGCCCGCAGCATCCGCGCCATGGCGGCCCGTGAGGCGGGGTCGCAGAGGCTCGGCCCGGCCTCTTCGAGCCACCGCTCGAGTGATGTCTGGGTGGCCGCGAACAGGCCGACGCCCACCTCGTGGGCGGTCTCGTCCCCGCGCATCACCTCGCCCAGCATCAGGCGGACGAAGTCCTCCACCTCCAGCATCGACAGGAGGATGTCGGTCAGCAGGTCGGCCAGCCCGGTGGCGGGGTCCCGGGCCAGGGCCGGTGGCGAGGCGGTGGCCAGGTTCTCGACGAAGCCGTGCTCCTCGAGCACCGCCACCAGGAGGTCCGCCTTGGACGGGAAGTAGTGGTAGAGCGAGGCCACGTTGAGCCCGGTGGCCCCGGCCAGTTCCCGCATGCTGGTCCCGTCGACGCCGTTCTGGGCCATCAGGGAGAGGGCGACGGCCAGGATGTGCTGCCGCTGGGCGGTGCCACCCGGCCGGGACGGCTGCCGGTCGAGGGAGGAGGCGGACGGGGGCACGGCACCCATTGTCGGACCAAATCCGGCCTGCGTCGAACGCGGGCCGAACGAACGTTTGGTGGAAACCCAACGAACGTTCGGTTACACTGCCACTGAACCGACCTCTGGTCCCTCGGCGGGCCTCGGCGGGTCGTTCGGTGCCGACAGACCAGGAGGACCATTATGTCGACGGTCGCAGCCAGCACCGGCGTTGACCCCGTCCCCGAGCGATTCGACCCGTTCGAGCTGCAGGACACCGTGTCCGGGAACATCCGGGACCCGTATCCCCGGATGCACGAGCTCCGCCGCTTGAGCCCGGTCCATGTCGGCCCGGTGGACCTCGGTGACGGGGCCACCCCCGCGGACCCCGACCGCCCGCCGCCGGTGACCGTGTTCGGGTTCGACGAAGTGGTCCAGGTCCTGCGGGACAACGAGACCTTCTCCTCTACCGTCTACGAGGGCGTGATGGGGGCGGTGATGGGCCGGACCATTCTGCAGATGGACGAGCCCGACCACCGGGTGCACCGGGCGCTGGTCTCGCCCACCTTCCGGTCGAAGGTCCTCCAGCGGTGGGAGGAGGAGCTCGTGCAGTGCGTGGTGAACGAGCTCGTCGACGGGTTCGCCGATCAGGGTCACGCCGACCTGGTCCAGGAGCTCACCTTCAACTTTCCGGTGCAGGTGATCGCCCGGATCCTCGGGCTGCCCCGGTCGGACTTCCCGACGTTCCAGCGTTGGGCTATCGCCATCACCAGTGTGGCGGCCAACTGGGACCGCGGCATGGCCGCTTCCGAGGGGCTCCGGGACTACTTCGCCGGGATCCTCGAGGAACGGCGCCGGCAGCCGGCCGACGACCTGATCAGCGAGCTGGTGGTGGCCGAGGTGGACGGGCGGGTGCTGAGCGACGAGGAGATCTACTCGTTCCTCCGGCTCCTGCTGCCGGCCGGGGTCGAGACCACCTACCGGGCGTCGGGCAGTCTGCTGTACGGCCTGTTGACCAACCCCGATCAGCTGCAAGCGGTCATCGCCGACCGCGAGCTGATCGTCCCCGCATTCGAGGAGGTCATCCGCTGGGAGCCTCCGGTGACCGTGATCCTGCGGAGGGCCGCCCGGGACACCGCCATCGGCGGGGTGCCGGTGGAGGAGGGGGCGGACATCGCCCTGCTCCTCGGCGCGGCCAATCGTGACGAGCGAAAGTACGCCGATCCCGACCGGTTCGACCTGTTCCGGGAGTCCCGCCAGAACGTGGGCTTCGGGTTCGGCATCCACGTCTGCCTGGGGATGCACCTGGCCCGGATGGAGACCCGGGTGGCGATGAACACCCTGTTCGACCGATTGCCCGATCTGCGCCTGGACCCGGCTCCCGGACAGGACCTGCACATCCGCGGCATGGCCTTCCGGTCGCCGATCTCCCTGCCGGTCACCTTCACCCCGGCCTGAGCACCATGCGGTCCGTCCGGCCTACGGGCCTGTTGAACGACCCCTCCTTTGGTGCTCGCCGCTCCCGAGGCCTATAACCAGTCTTGGCCTAGGGTTGCGCCATGCCTGAGCTCCCCCCAACAGCCGCGGGCTACGACCCCGAGGCCGTCCGCGCCAAGTACCTCGCCGAGCGCGACAAGCGGCTGGTTCCCAACCGAGCCGACATCCGCGACCTGAAGTCCGACGAGCACTTCGCCCGGTACCGTGATGACCCGTTCACACCGGCCATCGGGCGCGACCCGGTCGGAGACGACGTCGACGTCGTGATCGTGGGCGGGGGGATAGCCGGGGTCCTCGCCGGCGCCCGGCTCCGCCAGGCCGGCCTCGAGCGGATCCGCATCATCGACCAGGCGGGTGGCATCGGGGGTACCTGGTACTGGAACCGCTACCCGGGGGTGATGTGCGACGTCGAGTCGTACATCTACCTCCCCATGCTCGAAGAGCTCGGCTACGTCCCCACCCAGCGGTACGCGTTCGGAGAGGAGATCCGGGGCCACCTCGAGACCATCGCCGACCGGTTCGACCTGGTGGACGACGCCCTGTTCCACACCGGGGTGACCGGGGCCGAGTGGCACGAAGACGTGGCCCGATGGCGGATCCGCACCGACCGCGGCGACGAGGTCAGCTGCCGCTGGTACGTGCTGGCCGTGGGGATCCTCAACCTCATGAAACTGCCCACCATCAAGGGCATGGAGGACTTCGCCGGGCGTTCGTTCCACACGGCGCGGTGGGACTACGGGTACACCGGGGGCGGCCCGGGCCAGCCCCTCACCGGCCTGTCGGACAAGGTCGTCGCCCTCATCGGCACCGGGGCGAGCGGCATCCAGTGCGTGCCGCCGCTGGCTGAGTCGGCGAAGCACGTCTACGTGTTCCAGCGCACGCCGTCGGCCATCGGCGAACGGGGCAACCGGCCCACCGACCCCGCCTTCGGCCACGGGCTCGAGCCGAGCTGGCAGCGGGCCCGGATGGACAACTTCCAGGCGGTGCTGATGGGCCGGCCCGTCGAGGCCGACCTGGTGGACGACGGGTGGACGCACCACTACGCCGCCGTCCAGCACCCCCCGGGGGCGAAGGGCATGACGGTGGCCGAGCTCCTGCGCACGGCCGAGGAGCTGGACTACGGGATCATGGAGTCCCACCGCCACCGGGTCGAGGAGCTGGTGGCCGACGGGGCCACGGCCGAGATCCTCAAGCCGTACTACCGGTACCTGTGCAAGCGGCCGTGCTTCCACGACGAGTACCTACCGGCATTCAACAACCCCAGTGTCACGCTGATCGACTGCCCCGCGGGGATGGAGCGGATCACGGCGCGGGGCCCGGTCGTCGCCGGGGAGCAGTACGAGGTCGACTGCATCATCTACGGCACCGGCTTCGAGCGCGAGCTCACTCCGCTCTACCGTCGCGTCGGCCACGAGATCGCCGGTCGCGGCGGTGTCACCCTGGCTGAGAAGTGGGCCGACGGAGCCGCCAGCCTGTTCGGGATGATGAGCCGAGGCTTTCCGAACATGTTCGTCATGCCGGCACCGGGGCAGCAAGCGGTGGTGACCGTCAACTACACGCAGCTGGCCGTGCTCGGGGCCGAGATCGTCGGCGCCGCCGTCAGGCTCCTCGAGCAGCGGGGCGTCGAGGTGTTCGACGTGAGCGCCGAGGCCGAGGAGGTGTGGACGCAGAAGATCGTGGACTCCTTCGTCGACAGCGGTTCCGTCATGGCGGCCTGTACGCCGTCGCGCATCAACAACGAAGGCCACCCGGAATTGAACAACCCGCGCAACGGCAACTACGGCCGGGGCTTCGGCGACTATTTCGCCTACCGCGAGCTGCTCGAGCAGTGGATCGAGGCCGGCAACTTCGAGGGCCTGGAGCTCAAGGTCCGGTCGACAGCATCGTGAGCGGGCGCCAGCGGGTCGCCGTCGTGACCGGCGGCGGGGGCGGTATCGGAGCGGGCATCGCCGAGGAGCTCGGACGGGGCGGCTGGTTCGTCGTCACCGTCGACCCGCTGGTGACCCTCGACGGCTCCGAGCGGCTCCCCGAGCCGGGGGAGACCACGGCCGGTCGCATCGTGGCGGCGGGCGGTTCGGCCCGGGCCTCGTCGGTGTCGGTGACCGACGGAGGTGCGGTCAGCGGCCTGTTCCAGGAGCTGGTCGACGAGCACGGCGGGCTCGACGCCGTCGTCAACGTCGCCGGTATCACCCGGCAGACCTACTTCGGCCAGGGCACCGAGGAGGACTGGCTGGCGGTGCTGGCCGTGCACCTCGGGGGCTACCTCAACGTGCTCGATGCCGCGTTGCCGCTCATGGCCGCCGCCCGGCACGGCCGCGTCCTCGGCGTGACCTCTGGCTCGGGTTGGCGGGCGGCCGATGCCGGCGCCTACAGCTCGGCCAAGCGGGCCGTCGCCTCCCTCACCTGGCAGCTGGGGCGGCAGGCGCCGCCGGGCGTGACCGTCAACGCCATGTCGCCCATCGCCGCCACCCGGATGATGGCCTCTGCCCTGGAGCGCGCCCGGAAGGCGGGCCGGTCGGGCGGCGGGGGTATCTCCTTCCTCTCGGTGGCTGCTCCCGAGGACCTCGGGCCGTTCGGGGCCTACCTCGTCGGTGAAGAATTCGGGTGGTGCAGCGGCCGGGTGCTGTTCGCCGGCGGCTCGGAGGTGGCGGTAATCGACGAGCCCCGGCTGCTCGAGGCGGTGCGTACCGACGAGGTGGTCTCCGTCGCCCGGGTGCTCCAGGAAGTCATACCTCGGGCGTTCGCCAAAGCCGAGGCGAGCCAGGCGAGCGAGGGCGGCGGCAACCCCCGGTTCGGGACGATCTTCACCGAGCCGGCGTCCACCGAGGCCGAACCGACCCAGGTGCGGTCCTGTGCCCTCGTCACCGACCGCCCAGCTTTGGCCGCGTCGCTGACCACCGCACTCGAGGCCAGGTCCATCACCTGCCACCGAGTCGACGTCGCTCACGGCTTCGACCCCGCCGCCGACGCACTGAAGGCCGTGGTGGAAACGGCCGGGCCCATCGACGCCGTCGTTGTGGCGCCTGTCGGTGGTCCGTCGACCTCCACATCGAGAGACGGTTGGGAGCAGGTGCTGGCCGAGCACCGCGGGATCGTCGAGCACATCCACACGGACGCCGGATGGGCCCGGGCGGCCGCCGACTATGCCGCCCTGGCCGACCGCCCGGTGCGATTGGTAACCCTCACCGACGCCACCACCACCGGAGGTCGGAGTCGAGCCCAGACCCGGGCGCAGCAGGCGCGAATCGCCGCGGGTGCGACGGAAGGGCGGGTCGCGGCCTTCGCCGCCAGCCTGGAGGCAACCGAGGAGAAGGCCGGCCGGCCGGCCGGTGAGCTCGTCGCCCACCTGCTCGGCCACCCCGAGGCAGCCGCTCTGGCCGGTGCGGAATTGGTGGTCGGCGCCGGCTGGATCGGCCTTCGCAGTCATCCCCGGCCCGTCGGCAGCCTCACCTACGGAGGTCCAACCGTCCCCGCTTGGCTCGACGCCACCCTCCGGGAGATCGTCGGCGTCAGCCGCCCACCGGGCCTGGAAGGCTGATGGCCGACCGACCCACCCGCGTCGTCGACGCCCACGTGCACCTCTGGGACCCCGCCCGGACCGACTGGTACCCGTACCTGTCGCATCCTCAGGCACCGGGTGCCGGCGATGCGTCGAAGATGTTCCGCCGCTTCGGCGCTGACACCTACCAGGCCGAGACGGCCAAGTGGAACGTCGAAAAGTTCATCAACGTCGCCGCCGCCACCGGCCGTCACTCGATCGAGGAGACCATCGAGCTCGATGAGAACGCTCAGGCCGGCGGCGGTCCCAACGCCATCATCGGCGGTCTTCCGCCGACCGACACGGCGGCTGAGGCCGTCGGACTCCTCGACCGGCAGATGGCTGCGTCACGCTTCCGCGGGGTCCGCCCGATGGGCGTCCACGGGGGACCGGTGCCCGCCGCCGGAGTGCTCCACGCCCTGGCGGAGCGAAACCTGGTGTTCGAGCTGATGAGCCACGCCGACCAGCTCCAAGAGGCGGCGGCACAGCTCGCCGGCTTCGATGACCTGATCGTCGTCGTCGAGCACACCGGATGGCCCCGCTCGAATTCCGACGAGGAGCGCGATCTCTGGCGGGTCGGCATCGACGCGCTGGCCGGCCTCGGGGACAACGTGGTGTGCAAGCTCTCAGGCCTGGCGATGCCGTTCGGGTCCATGGGGGTCGATGCCTTCGCCCCGTGGCTCGAATATGCCATCGAGGCCTTCGGCGTCGACCGCTGCATGTTCGCCAGCAACTTCCCCGTTGACGCCATGTACGGCACTTTCGACGATCTCTTTGCCGCCTTCAGCGCGGTGACCGCCGGGCTCGACAGTGACTCCCGCGGGAAGCTGTTTGCGGGGAACGCAGAGCGCGTCTATCGCTGCTAGAGGGACTGGCGAGCCATTCCATCGTCGCTCATCGCTTGACCCGCAACGTCAAGGTCTTTCGGACCGGGTTGGCGTTGCTGTCGCTCGCTTCGACACCAAGGCGGTATCTGCCCGACACCGTGGGGGTGCCCTCGATCATACCGGTCCCTCTGAGGTCCAATCCCGGAGCTATCTGGTCTTTGGGGGTGAAGGTCGCTGCCGGGCCTGGACCGAGAGGGGCCACTGTGAAGCGGTACAGGGTGTTCACCTTCCCGATCGGCGGTCGTCTGATAGCCGGGAGCCGCAACCTGAACGGCTTCGGGTCACCGTTCACGGCGAATCTTCGACCAAATCGGGTGGCTTGCATTGTCCGGTGAGCGGAGCCGTTTCTGTAGTGGCTGTGCGAGATGTAGATGCCGAAGCTGATGAGCCAGATCACCTCCGGATAGGCGGCAAGCCGTTCCATTCCTCCCGGACCAAGGCCCAGGTATTGGTGGAGGGCGTAAAGAAGGATGGCGAGCAGGGCGACCGGCATGACGTAGATCATGAAGCCGCGTAGCGGTCCGGGTAGCGGAAGGGAGAGGCCGAGGAGGAAGACGCCAAGGGTACCGACGGCGATCGCCAGCCCTGCGCCGACCACGTGTATCAGCGGGTGTCTGTTCTCCGGATGGAAACCGACGACG